>DASXDE010000056.1:0-17943 GCA_036490825.1 Gaiellaceae bacterium | reverse complement strand
CGTGTTCCCAGCCCGCGTCCGCACGCCGAGGGACGGACGACGCCGGCCGAGTTGCCGCGGTCTCCGAACGCCTGCGCGAACGCGGCCGCCACGACCGAGCCGTCTTCCTCGAACAGCCAGGTGTTCGTCTCGAGCGAGATCGTCTGGAGCCAGCCATCCACGCTGGCCACGTCGACGCTGGACGGCCGGCCGCTCACCGCCTCGTCCGCTGCGCGAAACACGTCCACGATCGCGGCGAAGTCGTCTCTCGTCGCGGGCCGAACGCTCACGGAACGAGCCCATCGAGCGCATCGGCGAGCCCGGCGAGGCTGTGCAGCTCGACGTCGGGCTGCGGCTCGGCCTCCTCGCCGAGCCGGTTGATCCAGACAGTGCGGATCCCGAGCGCCGCGGCCGGCGCGATGTCGTGGAAGAGGCTCGCGCCGACGTGGACGACCTGCTCGAGACCGGCGCCGCTGCGGGCCAGGAACTCGTTCCAGTGGCCGGGCGACGGCTTGTACGAGCCGATCTCGGACGCGGCGACGGAGAGGTCGAACTCGACGCCGATCCGCGCAAGCGAGGCGTCGAGGAGGTCGCGGTCGGTGTTCGAGAGGACGGCGAGCCGCCAGCCCCGCCCGCGAGCCTCCTCGAGCGCCGCCGGAACCTCCGCGAACGGCTCCCAGCGCGGCAACGAAGCGACGAGCGCGCCCTGTTCCTCGGCTGGGGCGCCCAGCCGCGCGAGGGCGACGGCCATCACCTCGCGGTAGCTCCGGGTCGGATCCTCGCGCTGGATCTGCGGCTCGAGCTCGTGGTACGCGTGCAGGAGCTCGCCCACGCGCGCGGCACCGAACAGCCGCTCGAGCTCGCGCCCGATGCCGCCGTTCCAGTCGATCAGGGTGCCGTAGCAGTCGAATGTCGCCCAGCGGTCGCCGCCCGCCATGGGGCGAGCCTATCGAGCCGCGGAGCTCAGTCCACGAAGCGCCGGAATACGACGCACGCGTTGTGCCCGCCGAAGCCGAAGCTGTTCGAGACGGCCACCTTCACGTCGGCGTCGCGCGCCTCGTTCGGCACGTAGTCGAGATCGCAGCTCGGATCCTCGACCTCGTAGTTGATCGTCGGCGGCAGCTTGCCGTCACGGATCGAGAGGACCGTGAAGGTCGCCTCCACCGCGCCCGCCGCGCCGAGACAGTGCCCGGTGGCGCCCTTCGTCCCGGAGACCGGCGTCTTGTACGCGTTCTCTTCGCCGAGCGCGTACTTGAGCATCTGAGTCTCGGAGGAGTCCCCGATCGGGGTCGAGGTCGCGTGCGCGTTAACGTAGTCGACCTGGTCGAGGCCCACGCCGGCCTCCTTCAGCGCCATCGTGAACGCGTTCACCGGGCCGGTCGGGTCCGGGTCGGTGATGTGCTTCGCGTCCGACGAGAGGCCGTAGCCGGACACCTCCGCGTAGATCTTCGCGCCACGGGCCTTCGCATGCTCGAGCTCCTCGAGCACGAGCAGCGCGCCCGCCTCGCCCATCACGAAGCCGTCGCGCTCGGCGTCGAACGGCCTCGACGCCCTCGCCGGGTCGTCGTTGCGGCGCGAGAGCGCGCGCATGGCGCCGAAGCCCGCGATCCCGACCTGGGTCACGGCCGCCTCGGTGCCGCCGCAGAGCATCACGTCTGCGCGGCCGAGCCGGATCGCGTCGGTCCCGTCGCCGATGGCCATGTTCGAGGCGGCGCAGGCTGTGCACTCGGAGAGGAGAGGCCCCCGCGTCCCGAGCTCGATCGAGACCCAGCCGGCGCCGAGGTTGGGGATGATGGAGGGGATCGAGAACGGATTGACCCGGTCAGGCCCACGGTTGCGAAGCTGGTCGTAGCAATCCTGGAACGACTGCAGGCCGCCGATGCCGGTCGCGACCGCGGCGCCGATCCGCTCCGGCTCCTTCTCGATCTCGAGCCCGGAGTCGGCCACCGCCTGCCGGGCGGCCGCGAGGATGAGGTGCGTGAAGCGGTCCATCCGCCGCGCGGCCTTGCGGTCGATCCACTCGGTCGGGTCGAAGCCCTTCGCCTCGCACGCGAAGTGCACGGGATAGTCGCTGTGGTCGAACTGGGTGATCTCGGCCGCGCCGGACTCGCCCGCGAGCAGGCTCGACCACGTGGACTCGACGTCGAGCCCGAGCGGCGTCACCGCGCCCAGCCCGGTGACGACGACGCGACGCCGCCCGTTTGAAGAAGAACCGTTTTCGCTGCTCACTACATCCCCAGGCCGCCGTCGACGAGCAGCACATCGCCCGTGATGAACGATGCCTCGTCGGAGCAGAGGAAGCGTACCGCGCCCGCCACGTCCGTCGGCTCCCCGAGCCGGCCGAGCGGCGTGTTCGCGAGCATCGCCTCCGTCGCCTGCTCCGGCAGGACGTCGGTCAGCTGCGACCGCACGTAGCCCGGCGCGACGACGTTCGCGCGCACGCCGCGGTTGCCGAGCTCGCGCGCCAGCGACTTCGTGAAGCCGATGATCCCGGCCTTCGACGCGGCGTAGTTCGTCTGACCGGGGTTCCCGTGCACGCCGACGATCGAGGAGACGTTGACGATCGCGCCGGCGCGCTTCTTCATCATCGGCCGGCAGACCGCGCGACACGTGTAGAAGATCGACGAGAGGTTCGTCTCGATCACCGTGCGCCAGTCGTCGTCCGACATCCGCGCGAGCAGGCCGTCGCGCGTGACGCCGGCGTTGTTGACGAGGATGTCGAGGTCGCCCGCCTCCGCGACGAGGCGCGCCGCCTCCTCGGGGCTCGAAACGTCGGCCTGGACCGCTCGCCCCTCGATCTCGCGCGCGAGCGCGTCCGCCTCCTCCGCCCCGGTGCGGTAGCCGACCACAACGTCGGCGCCTGCGCGCGCCAGCTCCTCGGCGATCGCGCGGCCGATGCCCTTCGAGGCGCCGGTGACGAGGGCGCGCCTTCCCTCCAGGCCCGCGAAGCTCACGCTTCCGAGAGCAGCTCGGGAAGCCGCTCCAGCGCCTCGATGCTGTTGATCGAGACGGCCTTGACGCTCCTGTCGATCCGCTTGACGAGCCCGGAGAGGACGTTGCCCGGCCCGACCTCGACGAAGGTCCGCACACCGTCGCGCATGAGCTCGGTCGCCGACTGCGTGAAGCGAACCGGTGCGGTGAGCTGGTCGACGAGGAGCGGCCCCATGCGCTGCGCCGACTCGACGCGCGCCGTGACCGTCGACATGAACGGCGCGACCGGCTCCTGGAAGCGCACCTTCTCGATCGCGGGCCGCAGACGGTCCGCGGCGCGGGCGACGAGCGGCGAGTGGAAGGCGCCGGAGACCTTGAGCTTGACGGCGCGGCGGGCGCCCTGGCTCTGCGCCTGCTCGATGCACTCGTCGACTGCGAGATTCTCGCCGGAGACGACGATCTGCCCCGGGCAGTTGTAGTTCGCCGGCCAGACCCCGAGGATCCGGCGGCAGAGGGCCTCCACGACCTCGTCGGCGAGGCCGAGGATCGCCGCCATCGAGCCGGGATTGCGGGCCGCGGCCTCGGCCATCGCGAGTCCGCGCTCTCGCACGAGCGCCATCGCCTCCTCCAGCGTCATCGCCTCCGCCGCGGCGAGTGCCGCGAACTCGCCCACCGAATGGCCGATCACGAAGTCCGCCTTCACCCCGCGGTCGCGGAGGGCGGCGAGCACGGCGAGCGACGTCGCGACGAGCGCCGGCTGCTGCACCGCCGTGTCGACGAGCTCCGAGGCGTCGGCGTGGAAGCAGAGACGCTCGAGGTCGAGACCGGTCGCGGCGCTGCCGCGCTCGAAGACCGCCCTGGCGGCGGGCACCGCCTCGGCGAAGTCACGACCCATGCCGGCCTCGATCGAGCCCTGGCCGGGGAAGCAGAACGCGATCTTGCTCATCCGGCGGCCGCCGCTTCCCGCCGCTGAGTCCAGCGCATCAGCGCGCTCCCCCACGTCAGCCCTGCGCCCATTCCCGTCATCAGCACGAGGCTACCCTGCCTGAGCCTTCCGTCCGCCTGCGCATCGGCGAGCGCGAGCGGAATCGACCCGGAGGACGTGTTGCCGTAACGGTCGACATTGATCACCACCCGCTCCGACGGGATCCCGAGCTTCTTGGTTGCGTGGTCGATGATCCGGACGTTCGCCTGATGGGGGACGTAGACGTCGACGTCCTCGATGCTCGCCCCCTGCTTCTCGAGCACGGCCTCCGCGGACTGCACGAGAACGCGCGTCGCGAACTTGAACACCTCCCGGCCGTTCATCTTCACGAACCGCTCCGGATCCTCGAACCGGCGCGAGCCGCTGCCCGGCAGCCAGAGGTGCTCCCCTCCGGCGCCGTCGGCCCCGAGCTCGAAGGCGAGGAAGCCCGCCTCCTCCGCCGGCTCGAGCACCACTGCGCCCGCGCCGTCACCGAACAGGACGACTGTGGAGCGGTCGGACCAGTCGAGGATGCGGGACAGCACGTCGCCGCCGACCACGAGCGCCCGCTGCGAGAGGCCGGCCGCGACCATTCCGTACGCCTGCGCGAGCGCGTACATGAAGCCGGTGCAGCCGGCCGAGAGGTCGTACGCGGCCGCATCCGCGGCGCCGAGCTGGTCGGCGAGGATCGCCGAGGTCGAGGGAAACATCATGTCCGGGGTGACGGTGGCGACGATCAGTAGATCGACGTCCTTGGCCTCCACGCCGGCCTGCTCGAGCGCCTGCCGGGCGGCCGGGAGCGACAGGTCCGAGAGGGCCTGCTCGGCCGCGGCGATCCGCCGCTCGCGGATGCCGGTGCGCTCGACGATCCACTCGTCCGACGTGTCGACCATCTGCGCGAGCTCGTCGTTCGTGATCACCCGCTCGGGTGCGTAGGCCCCCAGGCCGGTGATCGTCACGGGTGCGTCGGCGCCGCCGATCATCCGCTCTCGCTCCCGACGAAGACGGTCAGCATCGCCTCGACCGCGACGTCGCCGTCGACGCTCGCGCTCCCCTGACCCTTCGCAATCGGCCCGCGCACGCGCAGGAACTCGCACTCGAGATCGAGCACGTCGCCCGGCTCGACGACCCGTTTGAAGCGGCAGTCGTCGATCCCGGCGAAGAACGGGATCTTGCCGCGGTTCGCCTCGTCCGCGAGGACGGCGACGGCGCCGCACTGCGCGATCGCCTCGATCGTCAGCACGCCCGGCATGACGGGTCGGTCGGGGAAGTGGCCCTGGAACCACCAGCCGTCCGCGGGCACGAGAAAGCGGCCGCGCACCCGGCGGCCGGGTTCGAGCTCGAGCACCTCGTCGACGAGCAGGAACGGGGGGCGGTGCGGGATGATCGACTCGATCGTCTCCCGCCCGAACGGCGCGGCGAGGGCGGTCATGCGACGTCGCGCCGCTCGAGCCGCTCACGCAGCCGGTTGCGGCCCCGGTGAGCGTGGCACTTCGCCGTCCCGACCGGCATGCCGGCCGCGGCCGCGATCTCCTCGAACGTGTAGCCCAGTGCGTCCTTCAGCACGATCACCTGCGCCTGCTCGGGCGAGATCCCGGCGAGCGAGTCGCACAGCTCCCGCCGCAGCTGGGTGAGCCGCACGCCGCGCGCCGGGTCGTGCTCGAGGTCGGCGCCCAGCTCTTCCGGCAGCGGCTCGTGCGTCCGTGTCCGCTGCCGCTCTGCCACGTCGCGGCACGTGTTGACGACCAGCCGGTGCAGCCATGTCGAGAATTGGGCCTCGCCGCGGAACTGCCGGAGCCGGACGCAGAGCTTGGCGAGCGCCTCCTGCGCAGCGTCGCGCGCGTCTTCCGGATC
The DNA here is from genome assembly GCA_036490825.1 of Gaiellaceae bacterium. Taxonomy (GTDB): domain Bacteria; phylum Actinomycetota; class Thermoleophilia; order Gaiellales; family Gaiellaceae; genus Palsa-739. The sequence goes on along the minus strand of DASXDE010000056.1, from coordinate 12,215 downwards.
CCGCAGCAAGTGCCGCGAGAGACGCTCGACCCGCGGCGAGTGACGGACGCAGAGCGCCTCGAGAGCCTGGGCGTCACCGGCCTTCGCACGGGTGACGAGGACGGCGTCGCCGAGGCTCGCGTAGTCGAGGCTGCGCTCACGCAGCGGCTGGCGGATCGCCCTCACAGCCGCAGTAGTCTAAATGCGAGTGTCGGATCTCTCTTCCGCCTCTGTCGAGCCGCTGTTGCAAGGGCGCTTCGGCCGGCCGTACCGCTTCGTAGCCGAGTGCGCCTCGACGCAGCGCCTGCTCGACGGCGACGAGTACGAAGGAACAACGGTCGCGACCGACCACCAGACGCATGGGCGCGGCCGCCTCGGCCGGACCTGGGATACACCGGCCGGGCAGGCGCTCCTCTTCTCAGTCCTGCTCCGGCCGCGCCCGCCGATGGCGCTCTGGCCGGAGCTTTCGCTCGTCGCCGGCGACGCCGTCGCCACGGCGCTCCGCGCGGAGACAGGGGTGGCGGCGGAGTTGAGCCATCCCAACGACGTCCTCATCGAGGGGCGGAAGGTCGCGGGGATCCTGCCGGAGGCGAGTGTCGGCCGCGTCGTGCTCGGCATCGGCGTGAACGTCAACCAGACGGAGGCCGAGCTGCCCGACGACACGCCGAAGCCGCCGACGTCGGTCGGCGTCGAGACCGGCCGTGAATGGCCCCGGGCGTCGCTACTCGCCGCAATCCTCCTCGAGCTCGAGCGCTGCTACCAGGATTGGCAGCGGTTGCACACGAACCGCTAGATGGGGCGCTGTTCGCGGAAGTTCCGCGCCGCTTCGATCGCCGCGCCGAGGTTCAGGCCCTTGTCCTTCGCCTGCTTGATCAGCATCACTGTCTCGAGGGCGTCGATGTCGTAGATCCGCTGCTTCCTGCCCTTGGTGGGGATCTGCGCCTTGTTCGTCCAGTAGTCGAGCTGCATCTTCGAGATCCCGGCGATCTGACAGACCTGGCCGAGGTAGAGCTCGACCTTGTCGAGATGCTCTGCCAGGTTGATGGGTTCGAGAAGATCGACCTGCCGGCTGACCGCCATACCGCCCTTGCCACGTCGCGTGCGTAACCCGCTTTGAGAGTTATAGAGACCGGGGGCTGCTTTGGGAAGAGGGCGCTGCGCTCAACCAGCGCTTGGTTCGGCGTCGCCAGGCTCGACCTCGGCCAGCTCGACCTCGCCGTTCGTCTCGTCCGACTCGACGACGGGAGCGAGCGCCGAGACTGTCTCGTCGCCACCGCGGAGCCGCATCACGATCACGCCCTGCGTCGAGCGGCCGAGCCGCTTCACGTCCTCGACCGGGACCTTGATCACGGTGCCGGCCGTCGAGATGAGCATCACCTGGTAACCGTCGCGCACCACGCGCGAGCCGACGAGGTAGCCGCGCGCCTCGTTCAGCTGCACGGTCTTGACCCCCATGCCTCCGCGGCCCTTGACGGGATACTCGGAAACGCGCGTCCGCTTGCCGAAGCCGTTCTCGGTCACGACGAGGAGATCCGCATCGTCCTCGGCGATGTTGATCGAGATCACCTCGTCGCCCTTGCGCAGCCTCATGCCGGCGACGCCGGAGGTGTCGCGACCCATGGGCCTCGCGTCGGTCTCGTGGAAGCGGATCGCCTGGCCCTTCTTCGAGACCATGAGGATGTCGTCCTGGCCAGTGGAGTGACGGACGCCGACGAGCTCGTCGCCCTCGCGCATCTTGATCGCGATGATCCCGTCGGCCTTGAGCGGCGTGTTGTACGCGCCGAGCTCCGTCTTCTTGACGACGCCGTTCTTCGTCGCGAACACGAGGTACTTCGCCTCCTGGAAGTCGCGCGTCTGGATCACGGCGCGCACCTGCTCGTCCTGCCGGAGCGGGAGGAGGTTGACGATCGCGCGGCCCTTCGACTGGCGGGAGCCGAGCGGCAGCTCGTGCACCTTGAGCCGGTAGACCTTGCCGACGTTGGTGAAGAAGAGGATGTAGTCGTGCGTGGAGGCGACGAAGAGGTGCTCGATGTAGTCGTCCTCCTTGAGCTCCATCCCCATCACGCCGATGCCGCCTCGCCGCTGCTCGCGGTACGTGGTCACCGGTAGCCGCTTGATGTAGCCGGAGCGCGTGAGCGCGATGACCATGTCCTCCTCGGCGATCAGGTCCTCGAGCTCGAGCTCCTCCTCGGCGGCCACGATCTCCGTGCGGCGATCGTCGGTGCGGCCGTAGATCCCCTTGATCTCGAGCAGCTCCTCACGGATCAGCCCGTCGATCCTGGCCTGGTCGCCGAGAATCTCGCGCAGCTCGGCGATCCGCTCCTGCAGGTCCTTGTGCTCCGACTCGACCTCCTTGCGCGCCAGGCCGGTCAGGCGCGAGAGCCGCATCTCGAGGATGGCCTCGGCCTGGATGTCGGAAAGCTCGAACCGCGCGATGAGCTGCTCCCGCGCCTCGTCGCGATCGGCCGCCGCCCGGATGAGCGCGACGATCGCGTCGATGTTGTCGAGCGCGATCAGGTAGCCCCGGAGGACGTGCGCACGGGCCTCGGCCTTGCGCAGCTCGTCCTTCGAGCGGCGGGTGACGACCTCGCGCTGGAACTCGAGGTAGTGGCGGACGAGCTCGAGCAGCGACAGCGTCCGCGGCACCCCGTCGACGAGCGCGACGGCGTTGTAGCCGAACGTCGACTGCAGGGGCGTGTGCTTGAAGAGCTTGTTGAGCGCCACCTGTGGCACGGCGTCGCGCTTGAGCTCGACCTGGATCCGCATCCCGGTGCGGTCGGAGTGGTCGGCCAGGTCGGCGACCTCGGTCAGCACCTTCTCCCGCACGAGGTCGGCGATCTTGACGATGACGCCGGAGTCGCCGCCCTTCTTGACGCCGTAGGGCAGCTCCGTGATCACGACGGCCGACCGGCCGCCGCGCAGCTCCTCGATGTGCGCGCGGGCGCGCATGACGATCCGGCCGCGCCCCGTGCGGTAGGCGTCGCGGATGCCGCTGCGCCCCACGACGATCGCCCCGGTCGGGAAGTCGGGGCCTTTGACGTGCTTCATCAGCCCCTCGACCGAGATGTCCGGGTCGTCGATCATCGCCACGACGGCGTCGATCGTCTCGCCGAGATGGTGCGGCGGCATGTTCGTCGCCATCCCGACCGCGATCCCGGTGGAGCCGTTCACGAGCAGGTTCGGGAAGCGGGAGGGAAGGACGGAGGGCTGGCGCCGCGACTCGTCGTAGTTCGGCTCGAAGTCGACCGTGTTCGCGTCGATGTCACGCAGCAACTCGGTCGCGATCCGGGCGAGGCGTGCTTCGGTGTAGCGCATCGCGGCCGCCGGGTCGTCGTCGATCGAGCCGAAGTTCCCCTGGCCGTCGACGAGCGGGTAGCGCAGCGAGAAGGGCTGCGCCATCCGGACGAGCGTGTCGTAGATCGCCGAGTCGCCGTGCGGGTGGTAGTTCGCCATCACGGCGCCGACCGTCGAGGCGGACTTCTTGTACGGCCGGTTCGGCTGCAGGCCGACCTCGTGCATCCCGTACAGGACGCGCCGGTGCACCGGCTTCAGCCCGTCGCGCACGTCCGGCAGGGCGCGCGAGACGATGACCGACATCGCGTAGTCGAGGAAGCTCGAGCGCATCTCCTGCTCGAGCTCGCGCGGCTCGATGCGGCCGGGGCCGAGGGCGCCCGTCTCGACCTCAGACATGCTCGCTCCTAGACGTCAAGGAACGCGTCCTTCGCGTTCTCCTCGATGAAGAGTCGGCGGGGCTCGACCTGGTCGCCCATCAGCATCGAGAACAGCTGGTCGGCGGCGCTCGCGTCCTCGACGTCGACGCGGACGAGCAGCCGCTTCGCGGGGTCCATCGTGGTCTCCCAGAGCTGCTCGGGGTTCATCTCCCCGAGGCCCTTGTAGCGGGAGAGCTGCGTCCCGACCTCCTTCGCGAGGTCGAGCGCACCGTGGCGCAGCGCCAGGAACGTCTCCGCCTCGGCCTTGTGCTTGCCGAGGGCGAGCGAGAACGGCGGCCGGCCGGCGACCTCGACGAGCTTCTCGTAGGCGCGGCGCAGGTTCGCGTAGATCGGCGACCCCAGGAGCTCGGCCGAGAGGCCGATGGTCTGCGCGGCGGACGTCTCCTCCTCGACGACCTTGACCTGCAGGCCGTTCTCGTCCCGTTCGAGGACGGAGAGCTTGTACCCGTTGGGAGGCAGCGCGGCGATCGCCTTCTCCGCGGCCGCCGGCGTCGCGATGTCGAGCTCGACGAGCCGGTGGGAGATCACGAGATCGGAGGCGTGGGCGCCGAAGTCGGCCCGCAACCGCGCCGACCAGCCCTCGAACTCCGCGAGCGCGCCCGTGAACCGCTTCCAGCGCGCCTCGGTCAGCTTGACCTCGCTGCCGCCGCGGTCGCTCACCTCGAGCTCGTCGAACCGCTCGCGGACGAGCAGCTCCTCGAGCTGCGACTCCTTCTCGAAGTAGAACTCCTGGTTGCCGAGCTTGACCTTGTACAGCGGTGGCACGGCGATGTAGATGTGGCCGTACTCGAACAGCTCGCGCATGTGCCGGTAGAGGAACGTGAGGACGAGCGTGCGGATGTGCGACCCGTCCACGTCCGCGTCGGTCATGACGATGATCCGGTGGTAGCGGAGCCCTTCGATGTCGAACTCGTCGCCGATGCCGGTGCCGATCGCCGTGATCATCGACTGGATCTCGTTGTTCGAGAGCACCTTGTTGATCCGGTTCTTCTCGCTGTTGATGATCTTCCCGCGCAGCGGCAGGATCGCCTGGTAGGTGCGGTCGCGGCCGGCCTTCGCCGAGCCGCCGGCCGAGTCGCCCTCGACGATGTAGAGCTCCGCCGCGGCCGGGTCGCGGATCGAGCAGTCGGCGAGCTTGCCCGGCAGCGAGGAGCCCTCGAGTGCCGACTTGCGCCGCGTCAGCTCGCGCGCCTTGCGGGCCGCGAGCCGCGCGCGCATCGCCGCGATCGCCTTGTTGCAGATCGCCCGCGCGTCCTGCGGGTTCTCCTCGAGGAACCGCGAGAGCGAGGAGTTGACCGTGGTCTGGACGAGGCTCTCGACGCCGGGGTTGCCGAGCTTCGTCTTCGTCTGCCCCTCGAACTGCGGGTTGCGCAGCTTGACGGAGACGACGGCCGCGAGCCCCTCGCGGACGTCCTCGCCGTCGAGGCTCTCCTCCTTCTTGAGCAGCTTCAGGTCCTGCGCCTTCGCGTTGAGCGTCCGGGTCAGGGCGCTGCGGAAGCCGGAGAGGTGCGCGCCTCCCTCGACCGTGTTGACGTTGTTCGCGAACGTGAAGACGGACTCCTGGTACGAGGAGTTCCACTGCATCGCGACCTCGACACCGCCCTCGAAGCCGGCGGAGCTCTGGTCGGTGCCGCCCTCGAAGTAGACGATGTGCTTGTGGATCGCGTCCTTCGCGTCGTTGATGTACGACACGAAGTCGCGAATACCGCCGTCGTAGTGGAACTCGACGGTCTTGCCGTTCGCACGCTCGTCGACGAGCTTGATCCGCAATCCCTTCGTCAGGAACGCGGTCTCGCGCAGGCGCTGCGTGAGCGCGCCCGCCTCGATGTCGAGCTCCTCGAAGATCTCCGAGTCGGGCAGGTAGGTGATCGTCGTCCCGGTGGGCTCGCCCTTGGCCATCTCTCCGACGACCTCCATGTCGCCGAGCGGGTCGCCGCGCTCGAACTCTTGCCGGTAGACCTTCCCGTCGCGTCGCACCACGGCGACGAGCCGCTCTGCGAGGGCGTTGACGACCGAGACGCCGACGCCGTGGAGGCCGCCCGAGACCTTGTAGCCCTCGCCGCCGAACTTGCCGCCGGCGTGGAGCTTGGTGAGGACGACCGTCATCGCCGGTAGCCCTTGCTCCGGCATCACGTCGACGGGGATGCCCGAGCCCCAGTCCTGGACCGTGACCGAGTGGTCGGGGTGGAGGGTGATCTCGATCTGGTCGTTGCGGCCCGCGAGCGCCTCGTCGACGGCGTTGTCGAGCAGCTCGTGGACGAGCTGGTGGAGGCCGCGAAGCCCCGTCGAGCCGATGTACATCCCTGGCCTGAGCCGGACCGGCTCGAGGCCTTCGAGGACCGTGATGTCCTTGGCGGTGTAGTCCGCTGTATTGTCCACTTGGGTCATAAAAAAAGCCCTGCAAATTCCGCATTTGCGGGCACGAGGAAGTGTATCAGACGGAGCGGTCGTCCGAGGCCCGTGCGAGCGCCGCTTTTATCGCTTTCGCGACAGATTCGCGCAGGTTCCGATCCTCGATTCCGGCCGTGAGCTCGGCCGCCTCGCGTGCCTGCTCCGGGGTCGCTTCGAGCGGGGGCTCGACCGGCGTCTCGTGGACCGTGTCCGGCAGCGGTCCGGGGACGAAGCGGAGCCGCGGGCGGCCCGGCAGCCGGCCCGAGATCTCGGCCGCGCGCTGGGTCAGCTCGAAGCCCCACACGGAGTCGCGCACGTGCACGACGAGGGTCCCGTCCGGCTGGGTCCGCGCCGGCCAGGCGTTCTTCGCGATCTCGGAGCCGACGGCTTCCGGCCACGACGTCACGGCGTCCCCCGCGCCGCTGTCGGCGCCGACGCGGTGCAGCTCGGCGCGGACCTGTTCGCCGAGGGGCTCCATCAGGCGGCTGCCTCCAGCACCTCGCCGGGCGTCACCTCGAGCAGCTGGTCGGGCGAGGCCGGCAGCAGCGAGGGGTCCGTCGCGGTGATCAGCGCCTGCCCGGCGGTCCGCACCCGTTCCGCGAGGATCCTGCGCCGGCCGGGGTCGAGCTCGGAGAGGACGTCGTCGAGGAGCAGGAGCGGCGGGACGCCGGTCCGGTCGGCGATCGTCTCGGCTTCCGCGAGCAACAGCGCGAGCAGCGCGAGCCGTTGCTCGCCCTGGGAGCCGAAGCTGCGTAGGTCCCGGCCGGCCGCGGCGAGCACTACGTCGTCGAGGTGCGGCCCGAGCGAGGTTGCGCCACGCTCGAGATCGCGCTCGAGCGCAGCGGCCAGCCCCTCCGGCGTCGGCGGCTCGCCTTCGTATCGCAGAGCGACGCCGTCCAGGCCGAGCTCCCCCGCGCGAGCGGCGAAGGAGGGCTCGAGCTGCGCGAGCACGTCCAGTCGCGCCGCGACGAGCTCGGCGCCGAGCTCCGCGATCCGTTCGCTCCACGGCTCGATCGCGTCACGCCCCGAGAGATGCGCGGCCGCCCGCCGGAGCGCGGCGTTCCGCTGGGCGACGGCCGCGCCATACTCCGTCGGCAACGGAGCCCGCGCCGGCGCCAGCCGCCCGAGGACGCGGTCGAAGTAGGCGCGGCGAGCCGCAGGCGGGCCCTTGACCACGCCGAGCCTGTCGGGCGTGAAGACGAGCGCCGAGACGACGCTGCGCAGCTGCTCCGCCGCGCGCAACGGGGCTCCGTTCAGCCGCGCCCGCTTGCCCTCCCCTCGCCGCACGGTCACCTCGAGCTCCATCCCGGCCTCGCCTCGGCGGCCGGCCACCGCCGCCCGCGCCCCTTCCGTGCCGAAGCGGATCACCTGCGAATCGGTGCGTGTGCGCGGGGAGAACCCCTGGGTCGCGACGTGGAGAGCCTCGAGCAGGTTCGTCTTGCCGGCGCCGTTCGGTCCCACGACGAGCACCAGCCCGGAGCGGAGTGTCAGCTCGAGCCGCTCGTAGGAGCGGAAGTCGCGGAGCGAGACCGTCTCGGCGACCAGGTCAGCCGGGCAGGCGAATCGGCATGACGAGGTACGTGAAGTCCTCGCCCTCGTCCGTGAGGATGCAGGGGCGGAGCGGGCTGATCAGCTTCATCCGCACGTCGTCGCCCTCGACCGACTCGAGGCCCTCGCGCAAGAACTCCGCGTTGAAGCCGATGTCGAGCGGCTCGCCCGTGTAGGCGACCGGCATCGACTCCTTCGACTCACCGACCTCATGCGTCCTCGCCACGACCGTGACCTCGCCGTCGGCGAAGCGCAGCTGGAGCGGAGTCGCGCGCTGGATCATCACCGCCGCGCGGCGCACGACGTCGAGCAGCTCGGCCCGCGGGACGGTCAGCTCGTGCTCGAACGTCTCGGGCAGGAGCTGCCGGTAGTTCGGGAACTGGCCGTCGATCCGCCGCGTGGTCAGCCAGACGCCTCCCACGGAGAAGAGAACCTGGTTCTCCTGGACGCCGATCGCGATCTCGTCTCCGTCGCCGGCGACACGCGCGAGCTCCTGTAGCGCGCGGCCGGGGACGATGGCCTCGAGCTCGGGCGCGGGCGACGAAAGCGCGGTCTCCTTGACCGCGAGGCGGTACGAGTCGGTGGCCGCCATCACGAGCTTCTCGCCGGCGAACTGGACGAGAACGCCCGTCAAGACGGGGCGGGCCTCGTCCCGGGAAGCCGCCCGTGCGACGCGGCCGATCGTCACGAGCAGCGCCTCTCGGTCGACCGAGAACGTCTGCGTCTCCTCCAGCTCGGGGAGCCGCGGGAAGTCCTCGGCGTTGTACGTGTGCAGTGTGTAGCTCGCGGTTCCCGAGGCGACGTGGACGACCGACTCCGCTGCGCTGTGCTCGATCGTGACGTCGTCTCCCGGCAACAGCCGCGCGATGTCGACGAGCGTCCGGCCCGGGAGGACCACTGCGCCGTCGCCCTCCACCCGCGCCGGCACCGCGGCGCGCAGCGACAGCTCCATGTCGGTCGCTGCGAGGCGCAGCTCGTCGCCGGCAGCCTCGAGCAGGATTCCCGAGAGGATCTGGATCGCCGTGCGGGTCGAGACGGCCCGGCCGACCAGCGAGAGGCCCTGCACGAGCTCGTCCTTCGTGCAGGTGATCCTCAACCCGGCGCCTACTGCGATGTCACTCTCGATCATCTATGGACTCTCGTAGAAGTAGTAGGGAGTGTGGACGACGGGGAAGACGTGCGCAACGCCGCCCGGCTCCTGGGCTCGGCGTGTGGAGTGTCATTGTGGACGATCCGGGCGGTCCCACAGCCGGGCAACGGTCAGCGCACCTGCTTCACACGTGCGGTGAGTTCCTGCACGAGGTTGTACACAGACCTGTCCTCACGAATGAGGCGGGAGATCTTCGAGGTCGCGTGGATGACCGTCGTGTGGTCGCGACCGCCGAACTCCTTACCGATCTTGGGCAGGGACGAGTCGGTGAGCTCGCGGGAGAGGTACATCGCAACCTGGCGCGGATAGACGATGTTCTGGGAGCGCTTCTCACCGCAGAGCTCGTCGTGTGAGAGCTCGAACCGCTCGGCCACGAGATCCTGGATCCGCTTGATCGAGACCTCGGCGGCCTCGCCCTGCGGGAAGACGTCGCGCAGCACGTCCTGGGCGAGCTCGACGGTCATCGGCCGCCCGGTGAGGGAGGAGAAGGCGACGACGCGGGTCAGGGCGCCCTCGAGCTCCCGGATGTTGGAGGAGACGCGGCCGGCGATGAAGGTCAGCACCTGCTCGTCCTCCACGTGGATCCCGTCGACCTTGACCTTCTTGCGCAGGATCGCGATCCGCGTCTCGAGGTCCGGCGGCTGGATGTCGGTGATCAGCCCCCATTCGAAGCGGCTCCGCAGCCGCTCCTCGAGCGTCGCGATGTCTCGCGGCGGCCGGTCGGAGGAGAGCACGATTTGCGAGCCGGCCTCGTACAACGAGTTGAAGGTGTGGAAGAACTCCTCCTGGAAGCGCTCCTTCCCTTCGAAGAACTGCACGTCGTCGATGAGGAGGACGTCGTAGTCGCGGTAGCGCGATTTGAAGCCTTCGATCCGCTTGTCGCGCAGCGAGTTGATGAAGTCGTTGACGAAGGCCTCGCTCGTGCAGTAGCGCACCGAGAGCTTCGACGAGTGCTCGGCGACGTACTGCGCCACGGCCTGGAGGAGGTGCGTCTTGCCGAGCCCGGTACCGCCGTAGATGAAGAGCGGGTTGTACGCCTGCGCCGGCGCCTCGGCGACCGCCAGGGCCGCCGCGTGGGCGAAACGGTTCGACGACCCGATCACGAACGAGTCGAAGGTGTACTTCGCGTTGAAACCGCCGCTCTCGGGTCGGCTGCGCAGGCCTTGGACCATGGGAACGAGGGCTTCCGACCCCACGCGATCCTCCGTCGACCGCTCGCCGTTGCCGGCGACCCGGAGCTCGAGCGGGCGCTCGATTCCGATGATGTCGCGGACCGCCGCGCCGATCAGGCCGCGGAAGTGGCCCTCGATCCAGTCGCGCGTGAACTCGCTCGGCACGGTGAGCACGAGCGTGTCGCCTTCGAGCGCCAGGTCGTGGACGTCACCGAACCACTTGCCGTATGTCCCGTCACTCAGCGCTTCCCTGAGCCGCCCCGAGATCTCCCCCCAGAGGTCCTCTGTAGACAGCTCAACTTGGTGCTCCACTGACGCCCTGATCCTCCCGTCGCCCAGCCCGGCGGCCAGCATAACAGCGCCTTCGCCAGGGGCAAAATCGGGCGATATGCAGGCTGTTTCCAGACCGCCCAGATCCCTCCACAGGTGTGGACAGGCGTGGGGGAAACTCCCTCCGCCCGCATCCCTGCGCGGTCTGCGCCTGTGGACAAGCCGGTGGACGACGGTGGCTATACTGACCGCCGCGCCCCGCCGCCGGCGGGGATTTTTCTGGCAAAGACGAGCCTTTTCACAGTCTTGAAGCGCACCTACCAGCCCAACGTCCGGCGTCGCAAGCGCAAGCACGGCTTCCGTGCGCGCATGGCCACGAAAGCCGGCCGCGCCATCCTGAAGCGCCGCCGCGGCAAGGGCCGGGCCCGCCTCTCCGCCTAGGGCGGCCGGGCCGGACCGAGCCACTAAGCTGCATCCGTGAAGCGCGCCAACCGCCTGTCCCGCTCCCGGGACTTCGACGCGGTGCATCGCCGGGGACGTTCGGTCTCCTCCCGATTTCTCGTTCTCTACTGGCTGCCGCAGGAGGAATCGGCGGAGCCGCGCATCGGGTTCGCGGTGCCGCGCGCTGCCGGCGGCGCGGTCGAGCGGAACCGGATCAAGCGTCGCCTGCGCGAGGTCTGGCACGAGCGGCTCGAGCGTGTCCCGGCCGGGCACGACTACGTGCTGATCGTTCGCCCGGGGCTCGTCGAGGCGGCCGAGGCGAACGGCTTCGCCTGGCTCGGCGAGCGCGTCGACGAGTTGCTCGAGCAGACCGGAGTCCTCGCGGCATGAGCGCCGTGCTGCGCCTACCGGGCCTGCTCGGAGTCGCCCTCGTCTGGCTTTACCGGCTGACGTTCGGCGCGCTCTTCCCGACCACCTGTAAGTACCACCCGTCCTGCTCGGAGTACGCGATCCAGGCGCTGCGGCGGCACGGCCTCGTTCGCGGGAGCGCCCTCGCAGCCTGGCGGCTGCTGCGGTGCAACCCGTGGAGCCACGGGGGCTTCGACCCGGTCCGATGATCCTCTACGCCATCCCGATCATCAGCCAGCTCGAGACCGTGATGCGTCACGTTCTCAACTGGTTCCACTCGAACCTCGGTCTCTCGTGGGCGTGGTCGATCGTGGCCACCACGGTCGCCGTCCGGATGCTGCTCGTGCCGTTGACGATCCGGCAGATCCACTCCACGCAGTCGCTGCAGAAGCACGCGCCGCAGATGAAGGAGATCCAGAAGAAGTACAAGCACGACCGGCAGAAGCAGAACGAGGAGCTGATGAAGTTCTACCGGGAGAACAAGATCAACCCGGCCGCCGCCTGCCTCCCGATGCTGGCCCAGCTCCCGGTCTTCATCGCCCTCTACTACACGCTGAAGCACTTCAAGTTCACCGGGGATCTCACGTTTCTCCACTTCATCCCGGACATCTCGGCCGCCACGACCGCCCACTGGGGCGGCTACGTGCTCCTGCTCATCTACGTCGCGAGCCAGGTCGCCTCGTCGCTGTTCATGATGACGACCGTCGACAAGACCCAGCGCGCGATTTTCATGGTCATGCCGCTCGTCTTCGTCTTCGTCATCGCGCGCTTCCCCGCAGGCCTCGTCCTCTACTGGGTGACGACGAACCTCTGGACGGTCGGGCAGGGATTGATCACGCGGCGCCTCGTCTCGAGAACGCCGGCGCCGGTGCTGGAGAAGCGGACCTCACGCACGCCGCCCCAGCCGGAGACTGCGCCCGCAGTCCAGGGTGACGGCGCCAAGCCGCGCCAGGAAAAGCCGGCGTCGGGCCAGAAGCCTCGCCAGGTGCGGCGGAAGAAGAAGCGCACCAGCCGGCGATGAACGAGGTCGCGGACCTCACGGCCGAAGCCACCGGGGAGACGGTCGGCGAGGCGAAGTGGGCGGCGTTGCGCGACCTCGAGCGGCGCCATCCGGGGCTCGACAAG
>DASXDE010000055.1:0-6828 GCA_036490825.1 Gaiellaceae bacterium | reverse complement strand
CGACGGCCACCAGCTCCGATTCGCGCCCGACCAGGCTCGACACCATCAGAGACTATGTGCCGTTGGGCCTCCGAGGCACCGGCGCATGGACCGGCGCGCACGACACGCACCTACGATCGAATTGGCTCGAACACGCCTCTCGAGCCACAAGCCGCGCAAGGCTCGAAAGCCGTTATCCGTCGTTAGGTGGATCGAGGGCTCAAATCCCTCCCCCTCCGCTTCTTCGCCCTCAATCGGGCGCGTAGGGCGAGCGTCGTGGCGCTGCTTTCATGCGGCGGGCGTACGCTTCGGGCCTATGTCGTGGCGCTCGGTGCCAACGTGGTCGCGCCCAGTGGTGTCTCGCGAGGCCTTGCTCTGTTCGGCACTGGCGGCGACGGTAGGCGCATTGCTGGCCTGGTTCGGCCCCCACGGAACCGACTTCGCCGCGCATGTCTACCAGCGGACGCTCTTCCTGCGGCATGGATTCACGCTCTGGGACGACTTCTGGTACGCCGGCCGCTACAGCTTCGTCGACTACAGCGTCCTGTATTACCCGCTTGCGGTGCTGCTCGGGATTCGCTTTCTCGCTGTGGCGACCGTCTCGGTGGCGGCGCTCGCGTTCGCGGTGGTCGCGGGCCGGGAGTGGGGCTCGCTCGTGCGCTGGTCGAGCCGCTGCTTCGCAATCGCGACGGCCGGCTTCTTGATCTCCGCCGCGTTTCCCTTCGCGCTCGGGCTTGCGCTCGCGCTGCTCGCCCTGTGGGCGCTGCAGGCGGGCCGCCGCTGGCGTTTCGCCACGCTGACGCTGGCGACGCTCGCCGCGAGCCCGGTCGCGCTCGTGTTCCTCGTCGTCGTGCTGGCGGGCGTCGCCCTCGCCCGCCGCGGCCCGCCCGGGAAAGCGGTTGTGCCTGCGCTCGCCGTCGCAACCGCCGTCGCGATCGAGCTTGTCCTGCTGCGGCTCTTTCCAGGCACCGGCCGCTATCCGTTTTCCGCCCCGGAGGCAGCGATGGCGCTGGGATTCTGCGCCCTCGGCTTCGCTTGCACGTGGTCGGTCGAGAGCGCGCGTGTCCTCCGCTGGGTCTTCGCGGCCTATGCCATCACGATTGCCGTCGTCTACCTGGTGCCGTCAGGCCTCGGGGAAAACATTGCGAGGCTCCGTTACGTCGCCCTGCCGCTCGCGCTGCTCATCGTCGCGCTACGCCGCTGGCGTCCGGCGCCGCTCGTGCTCGCGATGCTAGGCCTGGCGCTCGCATGGAACGTGACGCCGCTCGCGGCCGGCTTGGCGCACAGCGAGGCCGATGTCACCGCCCATGCAGCGGTCTGGCGGGCACCGCTCGCCTATCTTCACGCGCATCTCCACCCCGGCTACCGCGTCGAGGCGGTCGACACCGCCGAGCACTGGCCCGCCTTCTATCTCGCCGAGTCCGCCATCCCGCTCGTGCGCGGCTGGTTCCGGCAGGACGATTTCCCGTTCGACGCGCTCCTATACCGGCACCTCAGGCCAGCGGCCTACCGTCGCTGGTTGCGGGAGCTCGGCGTCGCCTACGTCGTCCTCACCCGTTCGCCGCCGGACTACAGCTCACGCCAGGAGGCGGCACTCGTACGCAGCGGCCGCGCCGGACTCCGCCGCGTCTGGACGTCGCGGGAGATCTCGATCTATACCGTGCCGCAGCCGCGACCGATCATGACCGGGCCCGGCCGGCCCACGGTGCTGGCGCTCCGCGAATCGCTCCTTCTCGTCCGCGTCACGCGGGCCGGGACGTACCGCGTCGCGGTCCGCTGGTCGCCGTACTGGCATGCGTCCACCGGCTGCCTCGCCCGCACTCGCGGAGGGATGGTCCGGCTGCGGACCCGAGCCGCGGCGACAGTGCGGATCGTGTTCGACGTCAACGCGAGCAGCCTGCTCGACGCCTTCGCCGGCGACGCGCCGACGTGTCCTCCCACTGGACGTACCGGGAACTAACAGCCAGGCGCCAAGGGTCATTCCGCACGTCTTTGGCGGCGGATGATCTGGATGCATGCGTATGGATCTTGCTCGGACGCTCGCACGGACTTCCCCGCGCTTGTAGCGGCCACATCCGTCGTTAGGCGGAGGTTCAAATTCCTCCCCCTCCGCTCCCTGATCCAAAACCGATGCAGGCGCGATCGGGTCCGGGACGCCGGCACCCGTCGTTCGCGTGAGCGCTCGCGAGCGCGGGCACAGCGCGGGTCGGTACGACCGCCCCAGTCAGGCGGGGGTGCCCGAGCGCGCCGCGAGTGCCCGCTTCAGTAGGTCGAGCGCCATCTGCGCGTCGCCCTGGTCCTCGTAGATCTCCGCCATGGCCGTCAAGGACTCGGCCACGTACCTGTCGGCGGTCGGTGTCTGCTCGACGGCAAGCTCGTAGAGCTCCAGGGCGCGGGCGGTATCCCCGTGGCTTCTGTAGATGCCCGCAACGGCGGAGTAGGCGCGGGCGGCGTCCCTCGGCGCGGCGGCGTTGAGGCGCGGCACGATGCCGAGCAGCAGCTCCATCGCTCGCTCTCCTTCACCGAGAGCGGAAAGCGCGCGGGCGCGCTCGATCGTGAACATCGCTGCATCGACGGCTTCACCGGCCGCGACGACAGTCGGCTCGCCTTCGTCCACGAGCTCCAGCGCGGCTTGCGGGTTGCCGCGGTCGTTCTCGATGAAGGCGAGCAGCAGCAGCGCGCCGGCGGCCGCGAGTGTCTGCTCGCTTGCCTTCAGGGTGGCGATCGCGAGCTGCGCGTACTCGGCGGCGCGGTCTGGCTCGCCTTGTGCGTGATGGGCGCGCGACTGCGACCAGTACAGGCTTGCGCGGAACATCGGATCGGCTGACTTCCGCGCAAGGTCGAGGACCTCACCCAGGATCGCCTGCGCGCGGCCAACCTCGCCGTGGTCGACGTAGGCATTGGCTAGGAGCAGCGCGAAGCGGAGCTGATCGAAATGATCTCCGCGTCTCCGCGCGTCGTCGAGGAAGCGCTCGAAGAGGGCGAAGGCTTCGTCGAAGCGACTTTGACTCGCGTAGCCGCGGCCCAGCGCGTTGGCGGCGGCGGACGCATCTCCTGATGCAAGCTCTTCGGAGTCGAGCGCCTCTTCCAGCAGTGGGATCCCCTGCGAGAGGTCGCCGCGGCGAATGGCGAGCCTTCCGATCCCGAGCTGCGCTCGAGCCAGCTCCGCTGGCGAGTCTGCCTCGGCGCGCGCCGCCTCGTAGAGCTCCGTCGCGCGTTGCTCGTCGCCGAGCTGCAGGGCGACTTCGGCTTCGAGGAGATCCGAGCTGGGGCCTTCGGTGTCGAGTCCGCCGGTGGCCAGGTAATCGGCGCTGACGCCGAGTCGCTTCCCGAACTCGCGGAGGATCTGGAGGGAGGGGACGCGGGCGCCTGCCTCGATCCGCGACACGTACGCAGCGGTACAACCTTCGAAGGAGAGCTCGCGCTGCGTTAGCCCTGCTGCCTGCCGCGCCTGCAGCAGCCGTTGACCAACGGCGACTGGATCGTCGACATGGTTTGAGGGCCTCCGCGGCACTATCGATCAAGACTACAGGCATACCTGCGGAAAAACGAGCGCTGAGAGGCTGGTGGCAGCGCGTCCGCATCCGCCACCAGCCTCGTCGTGGTCGTTTAGATCGGCGGCCAGGGGGTGCCGCCGAGAGTGAGCGCAAGCAACACTGCGCCGACCACGACGGCCAACAAGGTCATCCTCGTCTTCACGGGACTGCCCTTTCGTCGATTGACAGAACAGGCCCGGCCGGGGCGACGCGGGTTCTACCCCACGCGTCGGACGTTGCTACCTACTGTTGTGCGTAGAGCGAGCGCGATAAACTAAAGACGATTTTTCAATCTGCGGGAGCGAGGGGATCGGGATCGCCGAGTACCGGGTCATCTGCGTTGTCCGCCGGGCGGACGGCCATCTCCGCGCGGTCGGCTACTCGGAGAGCGGGAACGGCGTCATGTACGACGATCTCTGGACGCTCGAGCAGGCTCGGCAGGCCATCGCGCAGGGGCACCGGCTCTATACCGTCAGCCCGGAGACCGGTGCCCAGGCCGAGCTCGAGGTGCACGGGGACGGCCTCCGCACCAAGCCCGGCGAGAGCGTCGACCACGACATCGACGATCTGCCGCCCTGCGGCTAGCCCGATACGCTGGGCCTGCTCGGAGAGGTGTCCGAGCGGTCGAAGGAGCGCGACTGGAAATCGCGTGGGTGCTGAAAGGTGCCTCGAGGGTTCAAATCCCTCCCTCTCCGTCTGGGACACGTCCGGAACCAGGTTCCGGACGTGTCCTTTCCAGTCAGTCGAGGACGCGCTCCCAGCCGTCGCTGCGCTCGACGACCGTGAAGCCGAGCTCCTCGTAGGCCGCGGTGACTGCCGGGTCGTCACCCCATGAGTCCACGGCGACGGTCCCCGGGCCGAGCTCCGCGCAAGCGCCGAGAAGAAGGCGGGCGTAGGCCTCGGGTGTGCGTCCGGCGGGCAGCACGCCCGGTCCGTCGACGAGGCGGTCGGCGGGGAAGACCGTGCAGATCCCGACGAGCTCCTCCGGCTCGTAGAGGCCGAGCACGACCGCCCTCACAGGTGGCTCCGCATCGGCCGCCACGAGCTTGTGGCCCCAGCGGCCGCGGAACGCTGCGTCCTGTGCGGCTGCGAATTGCCCGGGCGGCAGCTGCGGGAGTGGATCCCCCCGCGGCGGGCTCTCGGCCCGCAAGCGGACGTAGCCGGGGAACCGCGCGAATCCGTCGCCCGAGAGATCGCGGCGCGTGTGGAGCCACAGAAGCTCGACGCCCCGTTTGCGCGCACGCTCGACCCACACGGCGGGAGACTCATTGCCGAGATCCGCTTCGAGGACGCGACGTCCGTCGGAGGAGATCCCCTCGAGGAATTCGGTCAATCGAGGATGCGGGCGATCAGCTCGCCGCGACGGAGCACTTTCTGTGCCGTGCCTGCGAGCCGCACGTCGTACCCCGAGTCCTTGGGGAAGAGCACCTTGTCGCCGGGTGTCACGCCCTCGGCTTCCGGGCCCGCCGCGATCACGATGCCGCTGCGGCACTGCGCTTCGAGGTTGGCCGGGAGGATGAGCCCCGCGCGGGTCTCCGCCTCCTCCTCGGCATACTCGACCACGACGTAGTCGTCGAGGGGCTCGAGGGCGAGCCTCGTGGGGCGCGGGTCCTCCAGCACGACGTCCACGATACTCCCCGCAAATGCCGGAATCGCCGTTTGTCGAGCTCGAGGTCGGGTCGCGCACCGTCAAAGTGACGAACCCGGACAAGGTCTTCTTCCGCACGCGCGGCGAGACGAAGCTCGACCTCGTCCGTTACTACCTCGCGGTCGGCGACGGGATCGTGCGCGTGCTCTTCGAGCGGCCGACGCAGCTGAAGCGGCACCCGGACGGGGCGGAGGGCGAGGCGATCTACCAGAAGCGCGTGCCGAAGCACCGGCCCGACTGGATCGAGACCGCGACCGTCACGTTTCCCTCCGGCCGCACCGCCGACGAGCTCTGCGTCACGGAGCTCGCCCAGGTTGCGTGGGCCGCCAATCTCGCCACGATCGACTTCCATCCCTGGCCGTCGCGGCGCCGCGACGTCGAGCACCCGGACGAGCTCCGCATCGACGTCGACCCCCAGCCCGGCACCGGCTTCGCCGAGGCGAAGCAGGTCGCGGCGGTCGTCCGGGAGACGCTCGACGAGCTCGGCTTCACCGGCTGGCCGAAGACGTCGGGCAACCGCGGGATCCACGTCGCCTGCCGGATCGAGCCCAGGTGGGGCTTCCGCGAGGTGCGGCGCTGCGCGCTCGCGTTCGCGCGCGAGATCGAGCGGCGCGCGCCAAAGCTCGTCACCACCGCCTGGTGGAAGGAGGAGCGCGGCGCGCGCGTCTTCATCGACTACAACCAGAACGCCCGCGACCGGACGATCGCCTCCGCCTACTCGGTGCGCGCCCGTCCCGACGCAGCCGTCTCGGCGCCGTTCCGCTGGGACGAGCTCGATTCGCTCGAGACCGAGGACTTCACGATGGCGACGATGCCGGCGCGCTTCGCGGAGCTCGGCGACGTGCAGGCGGGGATGGACGACGAAGTCTGCGACCTGCGGAAGCTCTTCGAGTGGGTCGAGCGCGAGGAGGCGGAGGGCGCCGGCGAGGCGCCGTATCCGCCGAACTTCCCCAAGATGCCCGGCGAGCCGAAGCGGGTTCAGCCGTCGCGCGCGAAGAAGAGCTTAGGCGCGGAGTAGGTCGTCCACGGCGAGGTCGTCGGGGCTGCGGGGCGGGCGCACCTCGCGCCACGTGCAGTCCTTCGGATCCTTGTCCGGGCGGAAGCGGAGCAGGCGCGTCCCGTGGCGGAAGCGGTGCTTCTCGAGCTTGTCGAAACGCACCTCGACCACGAGCTTCGGCTTCAGCGGCGTCTCCTCGAGCTCTCCGGTCCCCCAGCGGTTCGGCTCGCTGAAGCGCCGGTCGCTCTTCTCGTCCACGAGCGGCAGGACCTTCGCGGCGATCTCCGCCTGGTTCCTCGCCCCGACCGCCGCCGAGCCGACGTACTTCAGGTCGCCCTCGTCGTCGTAGAGGCCGAGGAGGAGCGTCGCGATCGTCTCGCGACCGCCCTTCTTCCACCGGATCCCGGCCACGACGCAGTCGGCCGTCTTGTGCGGCTTGACCTTGACGACGCCGTCCCGCGAGCCGGGGAGGTAGGGGAGGCCGAGCCTCTTCGCGACCACGCCGTCGAACCCCGCAGCCTGCAGCCTCCGCAGCCAGTCCCGTCCCTGCTCGACGTCGTCCGAGACGGGGGAGAGCTCGAACCCCGATCCGACCTTCTCGAGCTCGGCGCGTCGCTTCTCGATCGGGCGCTCGTGCACCGGCTTCCCCTTCCAGAGCAGGAGGTCGA
>DASXDE010000054.1:0-37066 GCA_036490825.1 Gaiellaceae bacterium | reverse complement strand
CGTCTTCATGATCTCGGGCGCGACCGCGGGCATCGGCGGGATCATGTTCGCGTCGCAGGTCAACTCGGTGGCGCTCACCTTCCCGCCGGGCAACCTGCTTCTCAACGCGATCGCCGCCGCGGTGATCGGTGGGGTCAGCCTCTTCGGCGGTCGCGGCGACGTGCGCGGCGCCCTGCTCGGCGCACTGCTGATCGGAACGCTGCAGAACGGCCTCAACACGCTGAACATCTCGAACGGCTGGATCTACGTCGTCACCGGGCTCGTGCTGCTCGGTGCGGTGACGCTCGACACGGCCGCGGTCCGGCTGCAGAAGCGCTCGGGCCGCTAGCGGTAGCGCCGAAGTCGCCGCAGAACGAGCGTCGCGACGCGCTCGCCGAGCCTGCGTCCTGCCGTCACGTCCGCCGGGACGTCGATCCCGGCGGCCAGCGGAACAGCGCTCGCCTGGTGTACCTGGCTCGCGAACGAGCGTCCGGTGAGGGCGGCCAGCACCCTCCCCGCGGCGTAGGCGAACGCGCTTCCCTCGGCGACGCCGCCGGGCGAGGCCGGCGTAGCCGTGGGCGGCGACCACGCCGCGCCGACGACCCAGTTGCCGTGCGAAAGCACCTCGACCCTTCCCCCGCGCAGCTCGACGAGGCCTCCCACGAGCGGCAGGCCGTCCGCGCTGTAGGCAGGCCGGCTCCGGTCGCTCGACTGGCCCTGGAAGGCGAGGTACCGGATCATCGAGATCGGCCGGGGCGCCAGGTCGGCGCGTTTCGCTCCCCAGGTGGCCACGGCGGCGTCGTTGAGTGCGGCGCCGACGCCCAGGTAGAGACGGACGTCCTGCGCGAGATCGCCGGTCGCCTCGCGTGTGGCGAGCGAGGCCCAGGTGAGCGGCGACCAGGGCCGCGGCGGCGACCCCTTCGTGGAGGTCGCCCGCAGGACGGCGACCGCGGCCTGCTTGTACGCCGCGCCCGACGGGTCCCCGAGCGACGACGCGGCCGGGAGGCCGGCGCGCGAGGCCGGGAGCGCGAAGCTCCGGACGTGACCCCACTCCGCGCCGACGAAGCTCTGCACGTCGGAGGGCGCCGCGGTCAGGCTGTGCGGCTGGATCGTCCCGAGCGCGAGCGGCTGCCAGAAGGTGGCGTCCTCCACCGTGGAACCTGCCGCGTGGACGATCAGGGGCTGGTTGCGCGAGGTGAATGTCGGGTCGGCGTAGTGGAGCGCCTCGTTCGAGCCGTCGTGCCGTCCTGCTGCGATCGCGGCCGCGGCAATCCGGTTCCCCAGTGCCGCCGGCGAGCTCCCCGCCTTGCCGGCGAAGCCCGGCGAGTAGCAGAGCGTGCGCAGCTCCTTCGTCAGCAGGGCGAAGGTTCGACTCAGATTCGAGTTGTAAGACGCCTGCCAGAGAAGCACCCGGTAGGCCGCGTAGGTGATCGCTGCGGGGGCGTCGCTCGGTGCGCTCGCCTTCCAGGCCTTCCACATCGCGGTGGAGACGTCGAAGAGGTCGCGCGCCTGCACCGGCTCGCTCGCCGCGCCCGACCGGAGTGCGTCGACCGCCGTCTGCTCCCAGGCCGTGGCGATCGAACGGCCGCCGGTCGACGGCGTGCAGGCCGCGAGACGGTATGACGCAGGCGCCACGACCCGTGGAGCTCGCTGCTGCGGAACCTTGATCTCGACGATCCGGTCGGCACGGACGTGGCGCAGAATGCTCTCGCCGCCCCACGGATAGCGCACGGTCAGGCGTTGGACACTCGTCGCCTCGCCGAGGCCGAAGTGCACGCGCGGATCCTCGGAGGACAGATAGCTGCTGCCCGCGCGGACCTCCTGCGAAAGCGTCTGCTTGCCTCCAAAGGTCGTTACCGTCACGACGGCCCCCGGGGTGAACCGCGAGAGCTCCACGTCGAGCCAGTGGCCGACCGGGCCGGTCGGTCTCAGCAGGAGGAGCTTGCCGCCGATCGAGTTGATCGCGATCTCCATGCGGCCGTCGTTTTCGACGTCGGCCGCCGCCAGCCCGCGCCCGTTCACCCGCAGGCCGCTCGGCGCGACGCCCGGCGTGGCGCCGTAGCTGGTGACCAGGTCCCCGGCGAGGGGTGCGACGACCTTCACCGGGCCCGCATCCTTCTGCAGGCTCGTGACCGGGATGCCGCCGGTCGCCAGCACGAGGTCGGGCCGGCCTCTGTTCGTCAGATCGACGAACGAGTCGCCCCAGCCCACGAAGCCGGCGCCGAGCGCCGGGTCGAAGTCGGGCCGGGCATTCGAGAACGAGGACGCGGTCGACTTCGCGAACGCGGCCGAGGGCTCGTTGCGCGAGTTGGTGACGAACAGGCTCTGGGGGCCGGCGCCCGCGCCGTCGGCGGCGACGCCCATCCCCGCGTACGGGTCCGCCACCCCGGAAGCTGCGGCGCGGTTCTCGAAACGGAAGCCGAGCCCGGCCGGGTCGGCCCTCGCTCCACCCGGCCACGGGACGTCCACGTACAGCTGGTTCGGGTCCTCGTCGTTCGCGACGTAGAGGTCGGGACGGCCGTCGCCGTTGACGTCGAGGAAGGTCGCGCCCAGGCCGTGCGAGAGGGCGGACGCCTCGAGGCCCGCCTGAACCCCGACCTCCCGGAAGCGGGCGCGGCCGTCCGGGCCGTTGCCCCGGTTCAGGTAGAGGAGGTCGCGGACCCCGACGAGGTTGGTGGGGAAGCCCGCCAGCGAATTCGGAACCTGGTCGTAGGGGCGCGCGTACCCGGCGACGAAGACGTCCGGGCGCCCGTCCCCGTTCACGTCCGCGACCGCCACGCCTGTGTACCAGCCGGACGCGGTCATCCCTGCCGCCCCGGCGCCCTCGCGGAAGGCGCCGTGACCGTCGTTCCAGAGCAGCTTGATCCCGTTCGTCGTCGTCACGACCAGGTCGGGCCGGCCGTCGCCGTTCAGGTCCGCGGCGACGCAGCCGTCGCCCTGCACCGCGAGCCCTGCGTGGGCTCGGGCGGTGACGTTGCGGAAGTGGCCGTGAAGGTTCTCGAACAGCTGGGTACGCGGCAGCCCGCCGTGCGCCTGCCACTGCGCCGTGTCGGCGCTCGCGTACGAGTTGACGGCGAACAGGTCCTGCCGGCCGTCGCCGTTGTAGTCGAGCCAGCAGACGCCTCCGCCCATCATCGCCGTGTAGTCCTTCGAGACCCCGTAGCGGAACGAGCCCTGGCGGAAGTCGAGGCCGACCGCCGGCGCCACGTCGGTGAGACGGGTGCCGCGCAACACGGTGCTGACCGGCGCCTTGGCGATCCCGCCCGGCTGCGACGTCGAGGGGAGTGCCCAGTGCCCGTTCGCGTCCTGGTGCAGATGGTAGGTGAGCCCCGCGAGTTGCACCGTCGCCGTCGGCGGGCCCTGCTCGACGCCCTGCACGAGCTGGATCCGGAGCGCGCCGCCGCCCGCGGACGGCTTCGCGGCGAGCAGGTCGTGGACGATCAGCTGCGCCGTGTGCAGGTCGAGCTTCGTCTGGACGCCCTTCCCCGGGAGGACCGTGATCCGCGGGAGGGCGCCCGCCGGGAGCGCGCGTGAGGCGCTCGCGACGGCGGGCGGCGCGTTGCCGAAGACGATCGCAGCGGCCGAGACCGCGACCGCCGCGGAGGCGAGGCCGAGGACGAGCCGCCGGTCGAGCGGCGTTGGGACGAGACGCAGCAGCGGCAGCGCGAGGCACACCACGGCGAGGGCGCCGAGAAGCGCCACCTTCGCCGCGAACTCCGATGTGGTGGGCGCGATCAGCACGCCCGCGAGCAGCCCGAGCGAGACCGCGTACGCGAGCCGCCCCGTCGGCGAGCGTGGCGCCGTCTTCGGGTCGGTGATCATGAAGAAGAGGAAGACGAGCACCTCGGGCGAGGTGATCAGCACCGACCACAGGTGGAAGCCCGAGATCGGGCCGAGGTGCCAGCGCGCGGTCATCGTGTGTCCCGCCAGGGCGAGCACGCCGATCGCCGCGGTGAACGCGAGCCAGAAGCCGAGTGCGACCCGCAGCAGCTTCAGCCGCCAGAGGATCACGAAGCCGCCCGTCACGATGACCGCGAGCGCGAGCGCGAGCCAGGCCGAGGTCGGCCCCCACCAGAAGTCGAGCGGCGCGGCGCGGTTGCGGCCGAGCGCGAGGAAGCAGATTACGAGCCCGATGTTCGACGGGTTGAACACGTGCTCGCCGCGCCAGCGGATCACGTGCTTCGAGAGCAACGAGATCGCGGCTGTGCCGACGAAGATCCACCAGCCGCGCAGGCTCCACCAGTCGCCGTGCGCCGTCCCGGGAACTCGCAGGACGAACGCGACGCCGTTGCCGGTCAGCATCGCGCTGGCCGGCCAGAGGATGACGCGCTGGGAGCGCATCGCGATCGCGACCTCGAGGAGGGCGCACGTGCCGACCGCGAGCAGGATCTGGGCGATCGAGACCTGGAAGTGGAAGCCGACCTGCCCGATGACCTGCAGCGAGGTGATCGTGGCGGCGAGATGAAGCCGGGGATCGCGGAGCTGCGGAAGCAGCACCGGGTACGGCGTGCCGCGGATCACGAACGTCGGCCCCGAAGGCGCCGGTGCGGCGTGCGCGCTCATCCCCGCCCCATGCTAGAGCGCTGCGGGACGATTGAAAACGCGGCTAGGGCTAGAGCGAGACCGGAGCTCCGCTTGTGGCCGAGCGGTGCAGCGCCTCGAGCGTCCTCGCCTGCGCGACGGCGTCCTCGCGACCTAGCAGCAGCTCGGCCTCGCCGCGGATCGCGTCGCTCACGTTCTCGAGCTCGAGCCGGTACGAGTCGACGGGATCGAGCTCGATCCGCTCGACCTTCCCGTCGCGGCGCACCTCGATCACCGGCACGTTGCAGTGCCAGGGATCGTCGAGGTAGAGCGAGCCCTCGCTGCCGACCGCCTCCAGCTCGTCGCGCTCGACGAGCGCGGTGCCGCCGTCGAAGACGGCGATCACGTCGCCGGGAAAGCGCAGTGTCGCGGTGAAGACCCAGTCGGTTCCCGAGGGCCCGTACCACGCCTCGCCCCAGACCCGCTCCGGCTCGCCCCCGAGCAGCCGCGAGCCCGAGACGTTGTAACAGCCGACGTCCATCAGGGCCCCACCTTCGACGTCGGTGCGCAGGCGGATGTTCTCCTCGTCGTAGAGGCCGTACGAGAACGTGGACCGGATCAGCCTGAGCTCGCCGATCGTGCCTGCGTGGACGAGCTCGACGAGCTTCGCCGTCTGCGGGTTGTGGCGGTACATGAACGCCTCGCTCAGCAGCCGGCCGTGCCGCTCGGCGGCGTCGAACGAGGCCTCCACCTCCTCCGGGTGCCGCGTGAACGGCTTCTCGCAGAGCACGTGCTTGCCGGCCTCGAGCGCCTTGATCGACCACTCGGCGTGCAGCGTGTTCGGCAGCGAGATGTAGACCGCCTCCAGGTCAGGGTCGGCGAGCAGCTCCTCATACGAGCCGTACGCGCGGGGGATCTCCCACTCGCGCGCGTAGGCCTCCGCCCGGGCCCGGTCGCGGCTGGCGACGGCGACGAGGTCGACCTTGGCCGACGCATGCGCGCCGGGAATCACCTTCCGGTTGATGTCGGCGGTGGAGACGATGCCCCACTGAACCGGCGAGCCCACCCGCGTACTATCTCGCACGTGGCGGGGATCGGCGTGGGGATGCTCGGCTACGCCTTCATGGGCAAGGCCCACTCCAACGCGTTCCGCAAGATCTCGTACATCACCTGGCCGCCGCCGCTCGAGCCCGAGTTGATCGGCATCGCCGGCCGTAACGAGGAGGCGGTTGCCGAGGCGGCGCGCCGCTACGGGTGGGAATACGCGACCACCGACTGGCGTGATCTGATCGCGGACGAGCGGATCGGCCTCTTCGACAACGGCGGCCCCAACGCGCTGCACGCCGAGCCTACGATCGCCGCGGCGCAGGCGGGCAAGCACGTGGTCTGCGAGAAGCCGCTCGGCCGCGACGCGGAGGAGAGCCACGAGATCTGGCAGGCGGTGGCGGCGACCGGCGTCCGGCACATGTGCGGATTCAACTACCGGTTCGTCCCCGCGGTGCGGCTCGCGCGGGAGATGGTGGACGCAGGCGAGCTCGGCGAGGTGCGCCACTTCCGCGGCCGCTACCTGCAGGACTGGGGCGACGACCCCTCGCTCGACACCTGGCGCTTCGACGCGGACGCAGCCGGATCGGGCGCCCTCGGCGACCTGATGACGCACGTCGTCGACCTCGCGCGCTTCCTCAACGGCGAGATCGAGACCGTCGCCGGCTTCGCCCATACGTTCCTGCCGGGGCGCAAGGTCGACGACGCCGTCGAGGCGGCGGTCGGGTTCGCGAACGGATCCGTAGGCACGCTGGAGGCGACCCGCTTCGCGCACGGGCGCCGCAACGCGTTCCAGTGGGAGATCAACGGCACGAAGGGCTCGCTCGCCTTCGACATGGAGCGCCTCAACGAGCTGCAGGTCTTCCGCGCCGACGGGGACCGCGCGCGCGGCTTCAAAACGGTGCTCGTC
The DNA here is from genome assembly GCA_036490825.1 of Gaiellaceae bacterium. Lineage (GTDB taxonomy): Bacteria > Actinomycetota > Thermoleophilia > Gaiellales > Gaiellaceae > Palsa-739. The sequence goes on along the minus strand of DASXDE010000054.1, from coordinate 30,612 downwards.
TCGGAGGGCGACCACCCGTTCTGGGAGTACTGGTGGCCGCCGGGGCACATCGTCGGCTGGGGCGACACCTTCGTCCACGAGCTGCACCACTTCCTCGAGGCGGTCGCCGGCGAGCACGAGGTCGCACCGTACGGCGCCGACTTCGAGGACGGCTACCGCGCCTCGGAGGTCTGCGACGCGATCGTCCGCTCCGGCGAATCCGGCCAGCGAGAGACGGTCACGTACCGCGGCTAGACTTGCAAGCCCCGCCGACGTAGCTCAGCTGGTAGAGCACATCACTCGTAATGATGGGGTCGGGAGTTCGAGTCTCCCCGTCGGCTCTGGTGTGAGGCCGGAGACGTAGTCGTAGTAGCGTCGGCGCCAGTTGGAGGCGCTTTCGTAGGCGCCGCGGAGCGGCTGCTCATGGAGGGCAATTGCGACGGGTGCGATCCCGGCGTGCGCTGCGGCGCTTCCCCACGGCCAGTCGAACGGGTCGAGCACCATCCCGGCTCCGACCGGGTTGCGGGCGATGTAGCGGTCAGTCCAAACGAGATCGTCGTTGTCTTCGATTCGGCGGGCCAGAGGGTGGGCGCGGAAGAGGTGCGCCGTACGTCCGTGGCGAATGTTGTGCTCGCGCGCGTAGCCGCCGTGGAGTCGTTGCAAGCCGCGTGCTATCCGCGCGTCCGGCGTGTCGACCAGAAGATGGTGATGGTTCGTCATCAGGACGTACGACACCACGCGGAGTCCGAGCGGCGCGAAGGTCGTCGACAGATGGTCGAGGAAGGCGTGTCGATCGACGTCGTCGATGAACAGGATCCGGTCGTCGCTCCCATGGCCGGCGACGTGATAGATCCCTTTTGCGTACTGCCGCGGCGGACGACTCATCGCCGGCACGGTAGGCGCCGGCCCGCGAGGAATCAGGTCGAGTCAGAAGATGTTGCACACCTGGCACACGCCTGAGTTGACAAATCCCTACCGGCACACGGCGGTGTCGGACACCCGGTTTGGCGCCCCGTTTTTTGGCGCCGACTCGCGCAGTATCAGATCGAGCGAGAAGATTTTGCACGCTTGGCGCTCGCCTGGGTTGACGAAATCCCTACTGGCACAGGCGGTGTCGGACACCGGTCTTCGGTCTTCGACAGCCTGCGCCGACCTCGACTTCGCGCGTAGTGATGGGACTTGGGAGTTCGAGTCTCCGCGGCGGCTCTCGGCGGCTACGCGTCGGCGACGCGGCGCTCGGGCTGGGTCACGAGCGGGATGCTGTCGTCGACCAGGGAGATCGTGTGCGCCTCCGCCGTCAGCGCCGCGTCGAGGTCGACCTCCGACGGCTCGACCGGAGTTGCGCAGTAGGGGCACATCTGCCACAGGGGCTCGAGCGGCGCGTCGCACCGTGCGCACGGCTGGCGGAGCGCCGTCGTGCAGACCGGGCAGGCGATGAAATTGGGCTCGACCGGAGAGTTGCAGACCGGACAGGAGGGCTGCGCCCCCGCGAGGTGCTGCTCCAGCGCGAGCAGCTCGATGCGCCGCGAGCGCACGTCCTCGATCGTCTCGGACGGCCGGAACAGGAGGTAGACGAGCGGCCCGACGTAGGGCGGCGCCAGCCCGAGTAGCGTCGCTACGAGGACGAGGAACGGGTCCCGGATGCGCCGGCGTGCGTCCTTGTGCACCCAGAACGCGAGAGCAAGCCAGAAGACGACGCCGAGGACGAGGGCGAAGTTCCGGGCGACGACGAAGCCGGTCGAGTGGAAGAAGTCGTGAATCGCCGTCACGAACGAGAGAATCCCCGGGGCGGCAGGTAGCAAACGCGCGCTCCGCGGTTTCTCGCGCCGCCGTATGAAGCACAATGGCGGAGGAGTGGCAGGCGAGAACGGTCGTAACGGAGGAGGGTCGCGGCGTCGGCGGCCGACGCGCGCCGACCTCGACCTCGAGCGCCTGCTCGCCGCGCGGCACGGGCGGCTGCGCCGCCGGCACCGCAAGCGCCGCAACCTCCTGCTCTTCCTGGCACTCCTCGCCGCCTCGGTCGTGGCGCTGGTGCTCGCGACGGTCGCCTTCACCGGCCGGCAGATCCTGCTCTCCACGTGCAGCCTCTCGGACCTCCGCCCGCTCGCGCTCGGCGAGAACTCCTTCCTCTACACGAACCGCATGCGCCTGCTCGGGGTCGTCCCGTCGGCGACGAACCGGCAGCCGCTGCCCCTCTCCAAGATCTCGTCCTGGCTGCCGGAGGCCACGGTGGCGATCGAGGACGCCCGGTTCTGGCAGCACGGCGCTCTCGACTACCAGGGCATCGCCCGGGCGCTCTATCAGGACCTCGCGAAGGGACACATCGTGCAGGGCGGCTCGACGATCACGCAGGAGCTCGTGCGCAACCTCTACATCGGCAACCCGCAGCGGACCCTGTCGCGCAAGCTCAGGGAAGCCTGCCTCTCCGAGAAGCTCTTCCAGCGGCTGTCGCGGAAGCAGATCCTCACCGACTACCTCAACGAGGTCTTCTACGGGAGGCACGCGTACGGCGCCGAAGCAGGCGCGCAGACGTACTTCTCGAAGAGCGCCTCGCAGCTCTCGCTCGTCCAGGCCGCACTGCTCGCCGGCCTGCCTCAGGCGCCGACGACGGACGACCCGATTCGTAACCCGCACGCCGCCCTGGCCCGGCGCAACGAGGTGCTGCGGGCCATGCGGAAGAACGGCTACATCACCGCGACGAAGCTGCGCCACGCGGAGCGCAAGCCGCTTCTGCTCAGGCCGGGTCATCTGTATACGCAGCTGCACCAGCCGAACTTCTTCGGCTGGGCGACGCAACAGCTCGCCCAGCAGCTGAGCCAACGCCAGGTGGAGCTCGGCGGTCTCAGGGCCCGGACGACGCTCGACACCCGTCTACAGGGTCTTGCCCTCCACGCGATCAGCGGCGTTCTCCGTACGTCCACGGATCCGGCGGCGGCGCTCGTGGCAATGGACCCGCGCACCGGCGCCGTGAAGGCGATGGTCGATTACCTGCCGAGCGGCCGCAGGATGCGGTTCAACCTGGCGACGCAGGGCACGCGCTCGACGGGTAGCTCCTTCAAGCCGATCACGCTTGCGACGGCGCTGAGCGAGGGCGACTCGCTCTACTCGACGTTCTACGGCCCGCCGGAGCTACACATTACGACTCCGGAGTGCCAGGACAAGAACGGGGCGTGGGACGTCCACAACTACGCCGACGAGGCGGCGGGGACGATGAACCTCCTCGACGCGACCGCCAACTCCGTGAACACGATCTTCGCGCAGCTGATCGCAAAGGTCGGTGTGCGGAATGTCATGGCGACGGCACACCGGCTCGGGATCACGACGCCGAACGGTCCGTACTTCAGTCCGGCATGCGCCATCACGCTCGGTGCAGTCGGGTTCAACCCGCTCGAGATGACCGACGTCTACGCGACGTTCGCCTCGGGCGGGATCCATCACGTCCCCCAGGCCTTCGAGAGCGTCCGCGGGGCGAATGGGAAGCTGATCGGCGGGATCGCACACGGTGTCAAGGGAGTACGCGTCCTCGGCCCGAACGTCACGGCCGAGCTCACCTACGCCCTCCAGGGTGTCGTCCAGCACGGCACGGGCGTGGCGGCATCCCTCGGAAGCCGGCCCGTGGCGGGCAAGACCGGGACCGCTGAGAACTTCGTGGACGCGTGGTTCTGCGGCTATGTGCCCCAGCTCGCGACCTGCGTCTGGGTCGGGTACCCGGGCGGCGAGATCCCGCTCTCCAACGTCGAGGGCGTCGGCTCGGTGGCCGGCGGAACGCTGCCCGCCGAGATCTGGCGCGACTTCATGGGCCCGGCCGTCGAGAACCTGCCCGTCCTGAGCTTCCCGACGCCGACGCTCAACGGGACCGTGATCAGCGGAACTGGCACCTATTCGTCGTACTCGCCGTACTACTCGTCGACCGGGTAGCAGTTCCCGCTGGCCGGGCAAGAGCCCGCCGTGGCCCCCTTCCCGCTCAACCGGCTGGACGACCTCGTCGGCGAGGCGATCGAGCGCGCCATCCGCGCCCACCACGCGCGCCGGCTCCGCCGCTACGGCAGCGCGCACGCGATCGATCCGGCGGCCGGCGGCTGGGCGGCCACCGCCTCGTGCCAGCCGCGCGCCGGTAGCCGGGTCGAGCCGCTCGTGGACGGGAGCGAGGCGCTGCCGCGGATCGCCGACGCGGTTCGCTCGGCGCGCTCGCACGTCCACCTCGCGGGTTGGCACTTCGACCCGGCGTTCCGGCTCGAGGAGGATGGGCCGCCCCTGCGGGAGCTGCTCGCGGAGTCGGCCGAGCGAGTGGACGTGCGCGTGCTGGCGTGGGCCGGCGCGCCGCTGCCGCTCTTCCATCCCGACCGGCGGGAGGTGCGCGAGGCGGGCGAGGAGCTCGTCCGCGGCACGCGGATCTCGCTGGGGCTCGACGCGCGCGAGCGGGCGTTCCACTGCCACCACGAGAAGCTCGTCGTCATCGACGACGAGACGGCGTTCGTGGGTGGGATCGACCTGACGGGTCTCGCCGGCAACCGGCTCGACTCGTCGGCGCACAGCGCGCGCGGCTCGCTCGGCTGGCACGACACCGCGGTGCGGCTAGAGGGACCGATCGTCGCTGACGTCGCGCGGCACTTCCTGATGCGCTGGCGCGCGACCGTGGACGGAAACGTGCCCGACGCCTCCGAGCCGGAGCCGGCCGGCGGCGGGATCGAGGCGCAGCTCGTGCGCACCGTGCCCGCGAAGCTCTACGAGCCGCGCCGGGACGGCGAGTGGTCGATCCTCGAGAGCTACCTCCGAGCGGTGCGGGCCGCCGAGCGCTTCGTCTATTTCGAGAGCCAGTTCCTCTGGTCGCCGGAGATCGCCTTCGCCCTGGCCGAGAAGCTGCGCCGGCCTCCGAGCGACGAGTTCCGCGTGATCGCGCTCCTGCCGAGCCATCCGAACAACGGCGCCGACGACAGCCGCGGCCAGGTCGGGCTCCTGATCCACGCCGACCAGGAGGCAGGCGAGGACACGCCCCGCTTCCTCGCCTGCACGCTCTACCAGCCCGGCCCCGGCGGCAGGCCCGTCTACGTCCACTCGAAGGCGGCCGTGATCGACGACACCTGGGTGACGGTCGGCTCGGCGAACCTCAACGAGCACTCGCTGTTCAACGACACGGAGGTGAACGTCGTCGTACGCGACCCGGCGCTCGCCCGCGAGTTGCGCCTCAGGCTGTGGGAGGAACACCTCGAGCGCCCGCGCGAGGAGATCGACGGCGATCCCGCTCGTGTGTTCGACGAGCTCTGGCTACCCCTCGCCGAGGAGCGGCTCGAACGGCGCCGGCGCGACGGCTGGGCCGACGGGAAGCTGACACTGCTGCCGCAGGTCTCGCGCCGCAGCGAGGCGCTCTGGGGCCCGCTCAACGGGCTCTTCGTCGACGGTTAGTCGCCGAGGGCGGCGGAGACCAGCTCGAGGTTCTCCCGCCAGACGTCCTCGGGGATCGGGGGCAGCACGTCGTCCCAGATCGCGGCGAAGCTGCTGCGCAGCTGTTCCAGCCGGGCGGGGCGGCCCATGAACCAGATGTGCAGGTGCGCGCCGCCCTCGCCGTAGCGAAGCACGTGGACGAGTCCGACTCCTTCGACGCCGCGGACCGCCCGCTCGACGCGGCCGGTGAGGACGCCCAGCTCTGCGGCGAGCTCCTCCGGCAGGTCGCCGGGCGAGGAGAAGTGCTCGCGCGGCTCGAGCAGGACGACCACCGGCAGACCGCTCGGCTTGTCGAGTGGCCGCAGCCGCCACCGCTCGTTCGTCCAGACGTAGTCCTCGTCCGCGGCGGCGCAGGCGTGGCAGTCGACGCCTCCCTCGCCCCAGCGCGGCTTCTCGCGCTCGACCGGAGGCTCGAGCGCCCGCGGTCGGACGGGCCCTTCGAACGGCCACGTGTCCCATTCCTCCACGGGCGGCGCCTGCAGATGCCCGCGTGCCCGCTCCCAGAACTGCTCCGGCGTCTCCGGCATCCGATCCGAGGATAATCGGGCCATGGAGTGGCCGCCCGAGTTCTACGCTCTCCGGCGCGGCGAGGGCTGCCCGATGTGCGCCGAGGGACGGCCCGACGAGACCCGCTTCGGTCTCCGAATCCTCGCCGGCGAGGTCTCCGACGCGTATCTGCAGCGGGCGGGCATCCAGCGCGGCTACACGGTCGTGATCTGGCGCGGCCGGCACGTCGCCGAGCCGACGGAGCTGTCGGAGGACGAGGCGGCCGCATACTGGCGGGAGCTCCTCGCGGTCGGCCGGGCGCTCGAGCGCCACCTCGCTCCGGTCAAGGTCAACTACGACGTGCTCGGGAACGCGCTCCCTCACCTGCACACGCACGTGCTGCCGCGCTACGCGGACGACCCGCGGCCCGGCTGGCCATTCCCGTTCCCCGACGAGGAGCCTCCGCCGCACCCGGAGGAGGATCTTGGTGCCGACGCAGCCGCCCTACGCCGGCTGCTCGGGTCCTAGAAGCCTGACTTGCAGGGAGATTCGCCGAACTTCGTCTGCAGCGAGGGCTCGATCGACTCGAGGGCGTCGAAGCAGTCCTGGCAGAGCGCGACGGCGCTCTTCGCCTTGCGGATGAGCAGGGCGCGATCGTCCACGGGCAGCGCTCCGACGGAGAGCAGGAACCGGTTCAGCAGCAGCTCCAGTTTGAGCGGCCCGTGCTGGTGCACGGTCTTCAGCGGCTGCTCGAGCTGGTGCATGCGGACGATCTCCTGCTTCAACCGGACGATCAGGCGGCGCTGCTTCGCCGAGAGCTTGCACTTCGGAGGCCCGGCTGCCGACGCCCGCGTCCTCGTCGTGGGCTGAGAAGTCCCGCCTCCGCCGCAGCCGGCCGCCAGGGCGAGGACCGCAGCCAGCGCGGCACATGCAACCGCCTTCCGGATCAGATCTGCCAGGCCCCCTCGCGGATCAACGGGATCCGGCGGCCGCGCGCGCCGACGCCGGTCGCCTCGAGCTCCGTGCTGCCGATCATGACGTCGAGGTGGATCGTCGACCGGTTCACGCCACGTGCCGGCGTTTCCGAACGGGTGCCTCCGAAACCGCTGCCGAAGGCGATGTGCGCCGCGGCGTTCTCGTCGAGCAGCGTGTTGTTGTAGATCCGGCCCGTTTGCCCGATGCGCGAGGAGGAGTCGACGAGCGCCACCTCGCCGAGTCGCCGCCCCGTCCGGTCGGTGTCGATGTAGGCGGCGACGAAGTCGCGGTCGTCGTCGGAGTCCGCCTCGAGCCGCACGAGCCGTCCGCTCGAGAACTCGCCCCGCAGCCCGTGGATCAGCCGGCCGCGGAACGAGAGCGGGAAGGTGCAGCGGAACGTCCCGTTCGTGACGCGCGGGTCCGGGCTCGTGAAGACCTCCTCGGTCGGCATGTTGGAGGCGAGCAACCGGCCGTCGACGAGCTCTTCCTGCCCGCCGAGCCAGCAGGTGCCCGAGACGAAGCCGACGTCGAGCTCCGTGCCGGGCCCGCGCAGCTCGAGGCGCTCGAGGCCGAGCTTCGTCAGCTTCGCCGAGCGGCGGCGGAGCGCGCGCACGTGCTTGAGCCAGCCGCTCGCGCCCTTCCCGTCCTCGTCCGCGAGGCGGCAGAACCGCAGGAGGTCGAGGGCGAGCCGCCGCTTCCCCTCGAGCGGCTCGAGCTCGGGATAGACCTGACCGGCCCAGTGGTCCGTCGGCCAGGCGGCGATCGTCCACCGCGCCCGCAGGTTCAGCTGCGCGCGCCGGATGAAGGCCGTCTGCTTCGCCATCCGCTGGTAGTCGGTCGCGATCCGCTTCGGGGAGACGCCGTCGAGATATCCAACCTCTCCCTCGCCGAAGATCGCGGCCAGAGCGCCGCGTGTCCCCGAGACCTCCCGCAGCCGGCGGCGCGACCACGGCGAGAGCGCTCCGAGCGCCTCGTCGCTGCCGTGCATGAGCCGCGCACGCATGACGAGCGGGTCCGCGGTGAGCACGTCGACGAACCGGGCGCCCGCGCGGTACGCGGACTCGGCCACGGCGACGAGCACCTCGCGGTGCTCGGGCTCGCCCTGGACGACGAGGGTGTCGCCCTTCTCGATCCCGAGCGACGCCCGCACGATCGCGTCGGCGTAGCGCGCGAGCGACTCGGGCGGCAACAGCTGTTCGCGCGCCATGCGGCGGATGCTCCCTTGCTGTCGAGGCGGTCGCCGGTCAGCGAGCCGCTTCGAGCGCCTCCGCGACGGTGTCGTGGACGAGGAAGTGCCGGTCGAGTCCGGAGACCTCCAGCGCCCGCCGGGTCTCGAGCCCGGGCGCGGCGAGGCGGAAGCTGCTGCGGTCGGCCATCCTCGAGCGCGCCTCGATCAGCACGCCGAGCGCCGTCGAGTCGATGAACCGGACTGCTTCGAGGTCGACGACGAGCGCTTGGGGCTCTCCGGCGCAGGCGTCGAGCAGGGCGGCTCGCACCTCCTCGGCGTTGTAGAGGTCGAGCTCGCCGACGAGCGAGACGACGACCGCGCCGTCCCGGCGGTCGACTCCGCTCACGGCCGATTCGCGCCCTCCGGAAACTCCGGTTTCCGGTGATCCGGCGTCGCTCAAGTGTCTCCCTCCTCCTCCGCTGGCGGGCCGCGCCCGCCATCCGCGCGGCCATTCAAGCAAGAATGGCCACGTGGAGCTCGCCGACATCGCAGCGCGCGCCGCCGGCGAGAACTTCCCGGTCGGCTCGGTCCTTTTCCCGCGTCCGCTGCGGCCACACATCCGGGCGCTCTACTGCTACGCGCGGCTCGTGGACGAGCTCGGAGACGCCTACGCGGGCGATCGCCTCGCGGCCCTCGACGAGCTCGAGCGCGAGGTCGACGCCGCCTTCGCAGGCGAGCCGACCTGGCCGGTGCTGCGGAACGTGGAGCCGACGATCCGGGAGTTCGACCTGCCACGCGAGCCCTTCCTGCGCCTGATCGAGGCGAACCGCATGGACCAGCGGGTGAGCGAGTACGAGACCTGGTCGGATCTCGAGCGGTACTGCGCGCACTCGGCCGATCCCTGCGGGCGGCTCGTGCTCGGCGTCCTCCGCCGGCTCGACGACCCAGCGCTCGTGGCTGCGAGCGACTCAGTCTGCACCGGGCTCCAGCTCGTGAACTTCCTCCAGGACGTCCCCCGCGATCTCGAGCTCGGCCGGATCTACCTGCCCGCGGAGGACCGGCGCACGTTCGGCGACCCGCCGCTCGACCGGCCGAACGAGGACCTGCGCGCGCTGCTGCGGTTCGAGTCGCACCGCGCGGCGGAGCTCCTCGCGGCCGGGGAGGTGCTGCGGGGCGGGATCGGGGGGCGGCTGGGCCGGGCGGTCGCGCTCTTCGCCCGCGGCGGCCTGGCGGCGCTCGACGCACTCGAGTCCGCCGGCTGGGACATCTACAGCCGTCGTCCCCGGCCGTCGCGCGCCCGCCTCGCCCGCGAGGCCGCGCTCGTCCTCGTGCGATGAGCGTGCATGAGGCGTACGCCGAGGTCGAGCGCATCACGCGCCGCGAGGCCAAGAACTTCGCCTACGGGATCATGCTCTTGCCGCGGGAGAAGCGGCAGGCGATCGCCGCGATCTACGCCTTCGCGCGGGCCGTGGACGACATCGCCGACGGCGAGCTGCCGCCCGAGCAGAAGCGGGCCCGGCTCGAGGAGTTGCGCGCGGGGCTCGGCGGCGAGCCCGCTGGCGCGATGTTCGTGGCGTTGAGCGACGCGCGCGGGCGGTTCGGGATCCCGCGCGAGCCGCTGGCGGCGCTCGTGGAGGGCGGGTTGCAGGACATCGAGCAGTCGACGTACGCCGACTTCGCCGACCTGCGTGGCTACTGCGAGAAGGTCGCCGGCGCGGTCGGGCTCGCCTGCGTCCCCGTCTACGGCTCCGACGACACCGAGCACGCGAGGACGCTCGGCATCGCGCTCCAGCTGATCAACATCATCCGCGACGTCGACGAGGACCGGTGGCTCGGCCGCGTCTACCTGCCGCAGGACGAGCTGGCCGCCTTCGGGGTCAGGGAGCTGGCTCCCTCGCCGGAGTTTCGGCAGCTCATGGCCTTCGAGGCCGAGCGTGCGAGGGCGCATCTTGCGGAGGGGCTGCGCCTGCTCGAGTCGCTCGACCGCCGCAGCGCGCTCTGCGTCGGCACGTTCGCCGGCCTGTACCGGGAGACGCTCGACCGGATCGAGGCGAGCGGCTTCGACGTCTTCGGCGAGAAAGCGCGGCTCTCCACTCCGCGCAAGCTGGCGGTGGTGGCCAGGGGGCTCCTGCAGTGAAGGTCGCGGTGGTCGGCGGCGGGCTCGCGGGCCTCGCCGCGGCGCTCGACCTCGCCGACGCGGGACAGGAGGTGACGCTCTACGAGGCACGGCCGACGTTGGGCGGCGCCGTGCAGACGCTCCCCGAGCGGGAGGGCGACCCCGAGCCGCCGCCCGACAACGGCCAGCACATCGCGCTCGGCTGCTTCACCGAGTACCTGCGCTTCCTGGACCGGATCGGCGAGGGCGGCTCCTACCTCCGCACCCGGCTCGGGCTGCCGGTATTCGGCGAGAACGGACGGGCCGCGACCATCGCGCCGAGCCTCCCGGCCCTGCTTCGGTACTCGCACCTTCCGCTTCGGGACAGGGCCCGCCTTCCGGTCACCACTCTGCGACTGCGCTCCGCGCACTCCCATCCGAACGAGACCTTCGGACAGCTGCTCAGGCGAATGGGCGAGACAGACACGTCCGTCGAGTGCTTCTGGGACGTCTTCATCCGGCCCGCCCTCAACCTCCCGGCGGACGAGGTCGACGCCGCAGCCGGCTTGTTCACGGTGCGGACCGCCCTGCTCGGGCCGCGCGCGAACAGCGACCTGATCCTGCCCACCAAGCCGCTCGGCTGGATGCACGGAGACGCGGCCGGTCGCGCGCTCGGCGACCAGGTCCGGCTCGAGCGGCGCGTCGAGACGCTCGACGAGCTCGACGCCGACGCGATCGTGCTCGCCGTGCCGCCGCGCGAGAGCGCTCGCCTGCTCGGAGAGCCCGAACCGGTGCTCGAGGACTCGCCGATCGTGAGCGTCCATCTCTGGTTCGACGAGCCCATCCTCGACGTCCCGCTTGCCGCCCTGCTCGGCACGGACGCGCATTGGGTGTTCGATCGGGGCCGCCTTCTCGGCCGTGCGCCGCGGGCGGCCGGCCAGTACCTGACCGTCGTCTCGAGCGGTGTGCCCGAGCTGCTCGAGGTGCGCGGGCGCGCGCTCGTGGAGCGGATCGCGGGGCAGCTCACCGAGCGGCTCGGCGAGGCGGAGCTCCTCTGGTCGCGCGTGAGCCGCGAGCCGTACGCGACCATCGCGCTCCGGCCGGGGGTGAGCCGGCCGGGAGTCGAGACCGCGCGCCCGAACGTGGCCCGCGCCGGCACGTGGACCGACACTGGCTGGCCGGCGACGATGGAGAGCGCGATTCGCAGCGGCCGCCGGGCGGCTCAGCACATCTTGAGCAGCGCTTCCGCCAGAGTTACGACGTGAGCGCGACCGCCGAGCTGACGCGTCTCGATGCTGCGATCGAGCGCGGCACCCGCCGCTTGCTCGAGCTGCAGCGGCCCGACGGGGTCTGGGTCGGCGAGCTCGAGTCGAACGTGACGATGACTGCGCAGCACCTCTTCTGGAACCATTACCTCGACCTGCGCACGCCCGAGCTCGACCGGCGGATCGCCAACGAGCTCCTCGCCCGGATGCGCGACGACGGGACGTGGTCGATCTGGTTCGAAGGACCGCCCGACCTCTCCACGTCGATCGAGGCCTACGTCGCGTGCCGCCTCGCAGGCGTCGACCCCGGGCCGAAGGCGCTCGCCTACATCCGGCGGGAGGGCGGGATTCCGAAGAGCCGCCTCTTCACGAAGTGCTTCATGGCACTGCTCGGGCAGTGGCCGTGGCAGCGGATGGTGCCGATCCCGCCCGAGCTCGTCCTGCTCCCGCCCTCCTCGCCGGTCTCGATCTACAACTTCGCGTGCTGGGCGCGGCAAACGTTCGTCGCGCTCGCGGTCGCCCAGTCGCTGCGCCCCGTGCGGCCGGCCGACCTCGACCTGCAGGCGATCGGCGCGAGGCCGGGCAAGACACGGCCGCCGCGGCGGCCGACCGCGGTTCGCCGCCGCGCCGTCACGGTCGCCGAGCGCTGGATCCGCGAGCGGCAGGAGGCGGACGGCTCGTGGGGCGGGATCCAGCCGCCCTGGGTGTGGGGGATCATCGCGCTCGCGGCGCTCGGCCACGGACTCGACGACCCGACGCTCGGCAAAGCCGTCGAGGGATGGCGGGCATTCATGGTCTCCGACGGCGAGCGGCTGCGCCCCGAGGCGTGCCAGTCGCCCGTCTGGGACACGGGGCTCGCGCTGCTCGCGCTCCGCGCCTGCGGCGTCGCCGACAACCACCCGCAGCTCGTGCGCGCCGGCGAGTACCTCCTCTCCCAGGAGGTGCGCGTCAAGGGCGACTGGGCGATCCGCAGGCCGGACCTCGCACCCGGCGGCTGGGCCTTCGAGTACGAGAATGACAACTACCCGGACGTCGACGACACCGCCGTCCTCCCGCTCGCCCTGCACGGGATGGGCATCGGCGAGGAGGACGCGATCCGGCGCGGCGTGGACTGGCTCGTCGGCATGCAGTCGCGCGGCGGGGGCTGGGGCGCGTTCGACGTCGACAACAGCGCGATGTGGCTCTACAAGGTCCCGTTCTGCGACTTCGGCAAGGTGACCGACGAGCCGAGCGCCGACGTCACCGCGCACTCGCTCGAGCTGCTCGGCACGCTCGGCGTCCACGAGGACGCCGCGGAGCGGGGGGTGGAGTGGCTCCTCTCGGAGCAGGAGGAGGACGGCTCGTGGTTCGGCCGCTGGGGCGTCAACCACCTCTACGGCACGGGGGCGGCGCTCCCGGGTCTCGAGGCCTGCGGCGTCCCGCACGACCACCCCTCCATGCGCCGTGCCGTCGCCTGGCTCGACTCCGTGCAGCAGGAGAGCGGCGGCTTCGGCGAGGACATCCGCTCCTACGCCGATCCCGCCTGGCGGGGTCGGGCGAGCTTCACGACGGCGTCGCAGACCGCGTGGGCGCTGACGGCGTACGTGGCCGCAGGAAACGCTGAAGATTCGGGCAGCCGCCGGGCGGCAGACTATCTCTGTGCCGCACAGCGCACGGACGGCGACTGGGAGGAGGAGCACTTCACCGGAACGGGATTCCCGCTCGATTTCATGATCCGGTATCACCTCTATCGCATCACCTTCCCACTCCTCGCACTCGGACGAACGAGAGAAAGGTTGGCTGGATGAAGTTCCCCCTTGCATCGACGGTCTCGATCGGCAAGTACGTCGCCGCGCAGCAGCGCAAGGGCGAGCGTTATCCCCTCGTGCTGATGCTCGAGCCGACCCTGGCGTGCAACATCGCGTGCATCGGCTGCGGAAAGATCCGCGAGTACGAGTCGAATCGTGCGCGCCTGTCCGTCGAGGAATGCGTCGACGCCGCCGTCCAGTGCCCGGCTCCGGTCGTCTCGATCTGCGGCGGCGAGCCGCTCGTCTACAAGGGGATCGACGAGGTCGTCCCGCAGGTGCTCGAGCTCGGCAAGACGATCGAGCTCTGCACCAACGCGCTGCGCCTCGAGCAGTGCCTCGACTGGTTCGAGCCCTCCAACAAGCTGACCTTCGTCATCCACCTCGACGGGATGCGCGAGATCCACGATTACGTGTGCGATTACCCGGGCCTCTGGGACATCGCGATCGACGCGATCAAGACGGCGCGCGCCCGCGGCTTCCGCGTCACCACCAACACGACGATCTTCAAGGAGACCGAGGTCGGCGACGTGGTCGAGATGATGCGCTACCTCACCGACGAGGTCGGCATAGACGGGATGATGATCGCGCCCGGCTATCAGTACTCCCAGATCGACCCGGCGCTGACGATGACGCGTGACGAGCACGAGGAGAAGTTCCGCGTCATTCGCGCGGCGACCAAGGAGCACGGCTACCGCTGGATCGCCTCGCCGATCTACCAGGACTTCCTGACGGGCACACGCGAGCTGACCTGCGCGCCGTGGGGCTCGATCACGCGCAACCCGTACGGCTGGAAGGGCCCGTGCTACCTCCTCACCGACGGCATCTTCCCCACCTACGAGGCCCTCCTCGTGGGGATGGAGTGGGAGGCGTACGGCCCCGGCAACGACCCGCGCTGCGAGCACTGCGGGATCCATTGCGGCTTCGAGCCCTCGGCGGCATACGAAGCGTCGAGCAGCCTGAAGGAGACCGTGCGGAGCCTCGCATGGACGCTGACGGGCTGACATTCGCAGTGGCGACGACCGCCGAGGAGCGCGTCGCGAAGCGGCTCGGCCTCAGCACCGTGCGGGTCGGCGTCCGTGTCGCGAACGGCATCCCGGAGGGGCGGCTCGTCTCGTTCGGGCTCGCCGGCTCGCTCGGCGAGCTGGGCGTCGGCGAGGTGCTCGACGCGACGCGCGTCGTGGACGAGTCCGGCGCCACCCTGTGGGAAGGCCCGGGCCTCGGAGTCCGCGGCGCCCGCGCCGGCGTCGTCCTCGGCGGCGACGCGCTCGTGCACGACGCGGCCGAGCGGGCGCGCCTCCACGAGACGAGCGGTGCCGACGCCGTCGACATGGAGAGCGGAGTCCTCGCACGCAGCGGCCGGCTCGCCGGCGTCCTCCGCGCCGTCTCCGACGACGCCGGGAGCGCCGTCGAGGGCGTGGACCGGACGGTGCACGCGGACGGACGCACGAACGTGGCGGGCCTGCTGCGCTGGGTGGCGACCCGCCGCGGCGACGCGTTCCGCTCCATGCGCGATGCGCTCGCGGCTCTGCGCGCACTCGAAGAGGCGGCGACCGCATGAGCCGCGGCCGCGTCCTGCTCGCCGCGCCGCGCTCCTTCTGCGCCGGCGTCGACCGGGCGATCGAGATCGTCGAGCGGCTGCTCGAGCAGTACGGGCCGCCGGTCTACGTCCGCCACCAGATCGTCCACAACGAGCATGTCGTGCGCAGGCTCGAGCAGCTCGGCGCCGTCTTCGTAGAGGACGAGCAGGAGATCCCGGAGGGCGAGATCTGCGTCCTCTCCGCCCACGGCGTCGCGCCGGCCGTCAAGGAGAACGCGCAGCGGCGCGGGCTGCGGGTCGTCGACGCCACGTGCCCGCTCGTGAACAAGGTGCACGCCGAGGCGCGGCGCTACGCCGACAGCGGCCATCTCGTGGCGCTCGTCGGCCACAATAACCACGTCGAGGTGATCGGGACGCTCGGCGAGCGGCCGGACTCGACGGTCGTGATCGAGTCGCCGGAGCAGGCGCTCGAGCTCGATACGGAAAGGCCCGTCGCCGTGATCACGCAGACGACGCTCTCGCTCGACGACGTCGCTCCGATCGTCGATGCGCTCGAGGATCATCTCGGCACGCTGCGCCGGCCGCACGCGGACGACATCTGCTACGCGACGCAGAACCGCCAGGACGCCGTCAAGGCGATGGTCGCGCAGGGAGCGACGCTCGTGCTCGTGATCGGCTCGGAGACGAGCTCGAACGCGCAGCGGCTCGTCGAGGTCGCGCAGTCAGCCGGCGCGCAGGCGACGCTCGTCGACGGTGAGAGCGAGCTCGATCCCTCGCTGCTCGACGGCCACGAGACGATCGGGCTCACCGCGGGCGCCTCGACGCCCGAGGAGCTCGTGCGGGCCACCGCCGCTCGGCTCGCGGAGGCCGGCTACGCCCTGCCCGAGGAGATCGAGGTTGCGAAGGAAGACGTCCATTTCCGGCTGCCCAAGGAGGTCGCACAGGCATGACGAGCGTCGAAGTCCCCTACTCGATCGCCGCGGCCCTGCCGTCGCTGTCGGTGATGGACATCACGAACGACGTCTCCCGCGAGGTCGCCGCTTCGGGCGTGAGCTCCGGCATCGCGTACCTCCACACCGAGAGCACGCTCACCCTCGTGCGGATCCAGGAGCGCGAGACGGGGTTCTTCGAGGACCTCGAGTCGCTGCTCGAGCGCGTCGTGCCCTCGAAGCTCCGCTCGCGCGAGCGGCTGCTC
The DNA here is from genome assembly GCA_036490825.1 of Gaiellaceae bacterium. Classification (GTDB taxonomy): domain Bacteria; phylum Actinomycetota; class Thermoleophilia; order Gaiellales; family Gaiellaceae; genus Palsa-739. The sequence continues at coordinate 14,683 of DASXDE010000054.1, read as the reverse complement.
GCGTTCCTGCTCGGCCCGCGCTCGGAGCAGGTCCCGTTCGTGGAGGGCGCCCTCTGCCTGGGCCAGTGGCAGCGGATCCTCCTCTTCTCGCTCGACGCACAGCATCGCCCCGACTGGACGCTCACGCTCGTCGGCTGACGCGTCCGTGCGCGCGCGGGAGCTGAGCGTCGAGGAGGCCGAGCGGCCTCTCGGCTGGCGCTACCCGGAGCCGTTCGCGACCTACGACGCCGAAGGCCCGCTCGGACGGGATCGCGGCTACTTCGCCGTCGAGGCCGAGCACGGCGAGCTCGTCGGCTACGGCTGCGTGGGGGCGGAGGCGCGGGTCCCCGGCGTCGAGGAGGAGCCGGGGACGGTCGACGTCGGCTACGGCATGCGCCCCGACCTCGTCGGGCGGGGGCTCGGCCGCGAGTTCGTGGGCGCCGTGCTCGCTCACGTCGCGGAGGCGCACCCGACCGCGCGGCTTCGCATGTCCATCCTCGGCTGGAACGTGCGCTCGCGCAGGGTCGCCGAGGCGCACGGGTTCGACGTCGTCGCGCAGGCGGGCGAGTTCGAGGTGCTCGTGCGGGAGCCGCCGCGGAACGCCGGCGGCGAGGAGTACCGTCAAGCCTGAGATGCTGGTCCTGGCCCGCACCGACGTGGAGGAGCTGCTCGACCTCGACGCGCTCCTCGACGCGCTCGCCGCGGCGCACGCGGAGCTCTCCTCGGGCCAGGCCTCGCTCGTGCCGCGCGTCGGCGCGTTCGCCGGCGAGGCCGGGATCCTCGGCGCCATGCTCGGCTACGCGCCGTCGAGCAGCCTCGGCTGCAAGCTCGTCACGCTCTTTCCGGGCAACCGCGACCGCCCGACGCACCAGGCGCTGATCGCGCTCTTCGACCCGGAGACCGGCACGCCGGTCGCGCTGATGGACGGGACGTACATCACCGCCATGCGCACCGCGGCGGGCGCGGCTCTCGCGACGCGCCTGCTCGCTCGGCCCGACGCGCGCGTGCTCGCGATCCTCGGCACCGGCGTCCAGTCTCGCGCGGCGCAGGAGATGTTCCCGCGCGCCCGCGACTTCGCCGAGGTGCGGATCGCCGGCCGGGGCGAGTTCGAGAAAGCCGTTCGCGGCGCCGACGTGGTGCACGGGACGACGGCCTCGCCGGAGCCGGTTGTCCGCTGGGAGTGGCTGAGCCCGGGCGCTCACGTCAGCTCGGTCGGCTACGGCGCCGGTGGCTCGGAACTCGACCCCGCGATCGTCGAGCGCGCGAACGTCGTCGTCGTCGAGCAGCGGGACTCCGCGTTCGCGCCGCTTCCCGCAGGCGCGCCGGAGCTCGAGCCGCGCGGCCGCGACGGCGTCGTCGAGCTTGGCGAGATCGTCGCTGGGACGGCGGCCGGGCGCAGCTCGGAGGATCAGATCACGCTCTACAAGTCGGTCGGCGTCGCCGTGCAGGACCTCGCCGCGGCTGCGCTCGTGCTTGCGGCCGCACGCGAGCGTGGCGCGGGCCAGGAGATCGAGCTGGAGGAGATTCACGCATGAGCAGCAACGGCAACGACTTCAAGCCGGGCCTCGAGGGCATCGTGGCGGCCGAGACCGAGATCATGGAGCCGGATCGCGAAGGCGGCACGCTGCGGTATCGAGGCGTCGACGTCGAGCCGCTGATCGGGGAGTACCCCTACGAGAACATCTGGGGCCTTCTCGTCGACGACGACATCCATTCCCGCATGCCGCTCCCCGAGCCCTTCGAGCCAGTGGGCATCACGGGACGCGCGCCCGCGGACCTCCAGGCACAAACCGCGCGGCTCTCCGGCCTGTGGGGGCTCGGCAAGCTCAACGAGATCTCCGACGGCCAGGCACGCGAGGACCTCGGCCGCGTCTCGGGCCAGATGATGTCGATCGTCGCGCGCTCCGCCCGGCTCGCCGACGGGCACGAGGATCAGGTCGCGGAGGACGTCGTCGCGGAGGGGAAGACCGCTGCGGAGCGGTTCCTCCTCCAGTGGCGCGGAGAGGCCGATCCCAAGGCGGTCCGGGCGATCGACACGTACTGGATCTGTACGGCGGAGCACGGGCTGAACGCCTCCACGTTCACCGCGCGCGTCGTCGCCTCGACGGGGGCCGACTGCGCAGCCGCGCTCTCTGCCGCGGTCGGCGCTCTCTCGGGGCCGCTGCACGGCGGCGCGCCCGCCTACGTCAAGCCGATGCTCGAAGAGGTCGAGGCGATGGGCGACCCGGAGAAGTGGGTCAACGACACGCTCGACTCGGGCAAGCGGATCATGGGCTTCGGCCACCGCGTCTACCGCGCCGAGGATCCCCGCTCGCGGATCCTGAAGCAGACCGCGCGCGAGCTCGGGTCTCCTCAGATCGAGATCGCCGAGCGCCTCGAGGAGGCGGCACTTGCCGAGCTCGAGCGGCGGAAGCCGGACCGGCCGCTCAAGACGAACGTCGAGTACTACTCCGCGCTCGTCCTCGACATCGCCGAGGTGCCGCCGCCGCTGGCCCCCGCGATGTTCGCCTGCTCGCGTGTCGCCGGCTGGTCGGCGCACATCCTCGAGCAGAAGCGCACGGGCCGCCTCTTCCGGCCCTCCGCGCGCTACGTCGGGCCGGGTTTGCGCTCCCTGCAGGAGGTCTAGGCTTGCCGGCCGTGAGGAGGGTCGCAGTCCTGCTCCTGGCGGGGCTCGCGCTCGCCGGCTGCGGCGGCTCGGGTCACAAGAGCTCGTCCGACACCGACCAGATCAAGAGCGCCTACGCGAGGTTCTTCTCGGCCAAGACGTCGCTTTCCGATCGGGTCGCCCTGCTCCAGAACGGGCCGCAGTTCAAGGCGGTGATCCAGAGCTTCGCGAGCAACCCGCTCGCGCAGAACGTCACCGCGACCGTCTCCTCCGTGACGCTCCAGGGCCGGAACAAGGCCAGGGTCGTCTACGTGGTCAAGTTCGCGGGCTCCGCGCTGCCCGAGCAGACGGGCTCGGCGGTGCGGGAGAACGGCGTCTGGAAGGTCGGGGACGCGAGCCTCTGCAAGCTGCTGTCGCTGCAGGGCAGCACGCCGTCCGCCTGCAAGTCGTAACGTCCTCCGCGTGAGCGCCCTCGCGCTGTTCCGGCAGCGGCACGCCCGCGAAGCGGCTCTCGCGGCCCTCTGCGCGATCCTCTTCCTCACCTTCCTCGACAACACGATCGTCAGCGTCGCGCTCGCCGACATCCAGTCGTCGCTCAGCGTCAGCGTGACGGGGCTGCAGTGGATCGTGGACGGCTACATGCTCGCGTTCGCCGCCCTGATGCTGACCGGCGGCACGCTCGGCGACCTGCTCGGCCGCAAGAAGCTGATGCTGGCCGGCGTCGCCGTCTTCTGCGCCGGCTCGATCGTCGCGGCTCTCGCCCACGGCTCGAGCACGCTCATCGCGGGCAGGATCGTGATGGGCGTCGGCGCCGCCGCCTCGGAGCCGGGCACGCTCTCGCTCATCCGCCACATCTATCCCGACCGCCGGGAGCGGGCCGTCGCGCTCGGCGTCTGGGCCGCGGTCTCGGGGCTCGCCCTCTCGCTCGGCCCTGTGATCGGCGGCGTCCTCATCTCGGGAGCCGGCTGGCGCTGGATCTTCTGGTTCGGCCTCGGGTTCGGCGCCGTCGCGCTCGCGGTGGCGGCCGTGACGCTGACGGAGAGCAGCGACCCGGCGGACCGAAGGCTCGACGTGCCGGGGCTCACCGCCGGCGCCGCGGCGATCGTTGCCGCGACCTTCGGCGTGATCGAGGGCGAGAACCGCGGCTACGGAACCTGGTGGATCGAGGCCCTCTTCGCGGCGGCCGCGGTCCTGGCCGTCGTCTTCGTCCTGATCGAGCAGCGGGTACCCGACCCGGTGTTCAAGCTCGAGTTCCTGCGCGACCCGACCTTCACGGCGGCGAACGTCGTCGCCTTCGCCACGAACCTCTCGGTCTTCTCGGTCTTCTTCTTCACCGCGCTCTACCTGCGACTGATCTCGAACTTCTCCGGCTACCGGATCGCGCTCGTCTTCACCTCGCTCGCCGTCGCCATGATCGTCGCGGGGCCGCTCGCCGGCCGCTGGACCGCGAGGGTCGGGCCGCGCGTGCCGATGGTGCTCGGCTGCGGGCTCGCAGGGGTGGGGCTCCTGCTCGTGGATCACCAGCTCACGGCGACGACGAGCGTGGCGGCGCTGGCGTGGCCGCTCGCGATCGCGGGGCTCGGGTTCGGGATCGCGCTCGTCACGATGACCGCGGCGGTGCTCGGCCTCGTGCCTCCGGAAGAGTCGGGAATGGCCGCCTCGACCGTCAACACGAGCCGGGAGCTGGGCGGCGTCTTCGGCGTCGCCGTCCTCGGCGCGGTCGTCAACGCGCAGCTCACGAGCGGGTTGAGCGAGAAGCTCGTGAAGCTGGGGATCCCGCTCCAGTTCAGGCAGATCGTCGTCCAGTTCGTGACCACCGGCGGCAACCTGACCAACGCCGAGAACAGCCCCGCAGCGCGCGGACACCTGAAGATCGTGGCCAAGGTGCTCGTCGCCGCCGAGGACTCGGCCGGCCACGGCGTTCACCTGGCGCTCCAGATCGCCGGCGGGATCGTTCTCGCCGCAGCGGTCGTCGCAGCCTTCGCCGCGCGGCATAGGGTGGTGCGCGTGGAGGAAGTGGAGCTCTAGTGCCGCGCGCGGTTCTCGTCGGAGGCGCCGGCATGATCGGCCGCGCCGCTGCGCGCGCCCTGGCGGCGGACGGCTGGGAGGTCGTCGCCGTCTCGCGCTCGGGCACGCTACCCGACGGGCTCGCGGAGCTCGGCGTCGAGTCAGCGGTCGCCGACCGGGCGGACGACGCGCAGCTCCGGGCGGCGGTCGGCGGCGGCGCGGACGTGCTCCTCGACACGGTCGCCTTCACGCGCGAGCACGGCGAGCAGCTCAACAGCCTGGCCGGTCTCGTCGGCTCCCTCGTCGTGATCTCGAGCGCCTCGGTCTACGCGGACGACGAGGGAAGGGCGCTCGACGGAGAGGGGGAGCCGCCGGCCTTGCCCGTCCCGATCCTGGAGACGCAGCGCACGGCGGAGCCCGGAGACGAGACGTACTCGACGCGGAAGGCCGAGCTCGAGCAGACCCTCCTCGAGGGCCCCCTGCCCGCGACACTTCTCCGGGCCTGCGCGATCCACGGCCCCGGCGCGAAGCTCCCGCGCGAGCTCTTCTTCGTCAAGCGCGCAGTCGATGGACGCCGCGAGGTGGCGCTCGCCTGGAACGGCGAGAGCCGCTTCCACACGACCTCGGTAGCGAACCTCGCCGAGCTGATCCGCCTCGCCGCGGCCAAGCCGGGGAGCCGTGCTCTCAACTCCGGCGACCCCGACCCTCCGACGACGCTCGAGATCTGCGCAGCGATCGGAAGTGCGCTCGACCACGAGTTCGAGCCGGTCTTGCTTCCGGGAGACGCCTTCGACAACCCGTGGGGGGCCCCGTCCGAGCGGCCGTTCGTCGTCTCCATGGACGCGGCGGAGCGGGAGCTCGGCTACCGGCCAGTGACGACGTATCCGGAGGCGGTGCGCGAGACGTGCGCGTGGCTCGTCGCCGAGCTCGCCGGCGGCCGAAACTGGGACGGCACGTACCTCGAGGGGATGCTCGACTACGCGGCCGAGGACGAGGCGCTGGCTTCGCAGCCATGATCGACCCGGCGGAGTACCGCGACCGCTTCCCGATCCTCGACACCTGCACGTACCTGATCAACCACTCCCTCGCGGCCATGCCCGCAGCGGCCGAGGACCACCTGCGCGAGTACGCCCGCGTCTGGCGCGAGCGCGGCATCCGAGCGTGGGCGGATGCTGGATTCGTCGCCGGCAAAGCCGGCGACGACCGGCGGAAGACCCCGGGTCGCGAGCGACCCGGTGGGGGCTGGTGGGAGATGCCGGTCACGGTCGGCGACCAGCTCGGGCGCATCCTCGGCGCGCCGGCCGGCTCGATCCTCATGCACCAGAACGTGACCGTCGCCGAGGCGATCGTCCTCTCCTGCTTCACGCGGGTCGGCGATCGCAACCGTATCGTCTACGAGGAGGCGAACTTCCCCTCGGTTCGCTACCTCTATCAGGCGCAGCCGGGGCTCGAGGTGGTCGCCGTGGAGGACGACGCCGCGATCGTCGACGCGATCGACGAGCGGACGCTGCTCGTCCCGATCAGCCACGTCCTGTTCAAGAATGCCGAGATCCAGGACGTCGAGCCGATCGTGCGGCGAGCGCACGAGGCGGGCGCGCACGTCGTGCTCGACTGCTACCAGTCGGCCGGGGTCGTGCCGTTCGACCTGACCGGGCTCGGCGTCGACTTCGCCGTCGGCGGCAGCGTCAAGTGGCTTTGCGGAGGCCCAGGCGCCGGCTGGCTCTACGTGCGGCCGGACGTCGCCGAGCGCCTCGAGCCGACGCTCGTGGGCTGGCAGGCGCACGCCCGGCCGTTCGCCTTCGAGCCGGAGCTCGAGTACGCGGCCGGCGCGCGGCGCTTCCTGACCGGCACCCCGAACGTGCCCGCGCTGTACGCGGCGACGGCCGGCTACGACGTGATCGAGGAGGTCGGCGTGCAGCGGATCCGCGAGCGCTCGCTCGCGCTCACGCAGCTCCTGTTCGAGCTCTGCGACGAGGCGGGCCTCGAGGTCGTCTCGCCACGCGACCCGGAGCGGCGGGGTGGCACCGTCACCGTCTCGACTCCCGACCATGCCGCCTGTCACCAGGAACTGGGCGAGCGAGGGATCGTCTGCGACTTCCGACCCGATCCGGCAGGCGGGATCCGCCTGGGCCCGCACTTCTACAACACCGAGGACGAGGTGCGGCACGCGGTCTCCGAGCTCGCCGAGATCGTGGCGAGCGGCGCCTACGAACGGCATCGCGGGGCGTCCACCGCCTACTAACTCTTTAGTGGTAGAAGTCGGATGCCGATGAAAGGGGTCGTGCGGGTTGGCATTCTCGTAGTCATGGTCCTCGCCCTCACTGCAGGGGCGAGCGCCGCGCGTACCACGCAGGTGACGGTCGGCGTCTACCCCTCGGGGACGACGTTCGCCGCGTCCGGGGCGACCCCGGGACGCGCCACGTCGTCCGTCTCCCTGTCCATGCCGATCGGCGGCGTGGACGACTCGACGATTCTCGTCAGCGGGGCGCAGAACGTCATGATCGCGGCGCCCACGATCGCCTCGCCGCTCCAGCTGAAGCTCCTCTTCGCCCACTTCGTCTCGGTCGACGGCAGGCCCGTGCCAGACGCGCTCATGCCGTGGGACGGCTCGCAGCGCTCGACGGAGCACACGAACCAGCCGCTCTGGCTGCAAGTGACCGTGCCCCCAGGCACCCCGCCCGGCACGTACAGCGGCTCGGTCGTCGTGGTCGCCGACGGCACGCGGACGCCTGTGCCGATCACCGTGACCGTCGCCCCGGTGACCCTGCCTGCGACGAACCAGGTCGCGGGGAGCCTGCTCACGGCCTTCAACTTCTCGCCGCAGTCGTACGGCGCCAAGGTGAACGCCCTCTACGGCGTCACGCCGCCGACCTCGCTCCCGGAGCTCTTCAAGTTCTTCGCCTCGTACCGCCTCTCGCCCAACAACTGGGGCTACGGCAACCCGAACAAGGCCTCCGGCTACACGAGCAACCGGCGCTGGTGGCTCGACAAGTCCGGCGAGATGGTCGCCGCCGCCGGCGATCCGGGGCAGTTCGCCTCGATGTGGATCCCGGTCTCGAACAACCGCTGGTCGCCGAGCACCTACGTCGGTGGCCAGTCCCCGTTCAAGCCGCAGAGGTGGTGCAGGTACCTCCGCTCCGTGCACGGATTCTGGCAGCAGCACGGTTGGCTCGACGCCTATTCGTACCTGTGGGGGATGGACGAGCCGGGCGGCGTCCGGTTCAAGGTCGTGCAGCAGCAGGCGAAGGCGGTCCACTCGTGCTTCGCGGGGGGCCATGTCATCGTCACCGGCCGTCCGACCGCGGACAACCGCTTCCTCTGGAACGGCGGCACGGACGACGTGGACGCCTGGGTCGTGCTCGCGAGCCGCTACTACGGCGAGTACACGACCCCGAGCGAGCACCGCTCCCGCGCGACCCAGAACTTGGCGCCGATCAACTCCGCGCGACGTCATGGCAAGCAGATCTGGGCCTACACCTATGACGCGGCCTCCCACTCGACGCCCGGCTTCACGGCGACGGAGCCGCTCTCGGACCCGCGCCTCTTCGTCGACTGGACGGCGCTCGAGGGGATCAACGGCCTGCTCTACGGGCAGGGGACGACGACGTACGCAAAGGGCAACCCGCTCGACTCGAACGACAAGGAGAAGGGCTCCTTCGTCCTCGTCTATCCGGGCAAGAACGGCCCGATCGCGAGCGCGCGCCTCGAGGTGCTCCGCGAGGGGATCGAGGACTGGGAGATCCTGAACATCGCGCGGCACAAGCACGGCAACGCCGCGGTCTCGCGCGCCCTCTCCGGCCTCTTCTCGACCACGCCCGCCGGCGCCGAGCTCGGCTGCAACATCGGCTGCCAGCTCAAGACGACGACCAAGTACTCGTGGCCGACGTGGTCACACGACGCGACGACCCCGGCGGACGTCGCGCAGATGCGCGCTGCCGCGCTCGCCGCGGCAGCCTCCTAGGACGTCGCCAGCAGCTCGAGCAGGCGCGCCGCGTGGAGCGGCGCGGTGGGCTCGTCCTCGTGGCGGAAGTAGACGTAGACCGGCTCACGCGCCGCGGCCACGGCGGCGGCGAACGCCGCGTCGGGGGCCTCGCGGCGGCGGAGGTAGCGGAACGGCGCGGGGTGGTCGAGGTCGTCCACGCGGACGGCGCCGGCCTCCGAGAGTCGCGGCTCGATGCCGTCCCAGGACGGATGCTCGAGGTCGAACGCCAGCCGCAGCGAGGGGTCGAGCGAGCCGAGCAGCAGCTCCAGCTTCCCTTCGTCTCGCCTCGACTTGAGCGAGATCCGCACCGGTCCCAGGCGGTCGCCGAGGTGCCGCACGCGGCTCTCGAACTCGGCCACGGTGCGCGGCCGCTCCCCCGGGAGCTTGGGGGCGAACTCGAACCCGTCGGGCGCCTGGTCGGCCCAGCGCCGGAACTGCTCCTCGGCCGGTAGCCGGTACCCGGTCGTGTTCAGCTCGACCGTCGTGAACCGCTCGGCATAGAACGCGAGGAAGCCGGACGGGTCGAGCCCGGCAGGATAGAACCCGGGCCGCCAGCTCGGATACGACCAGCCCGAGGTGCCGACCGAGACGCGGTTTACTGTGGGCGATCCCTTGGCCACGGTGGAGACGGTGACATACCCGGTGGAGCAGTTCACGGACGAGGAGCGGGCGCGCCTCGCGCCGCACTTCACGAACCTGGAGCGACCCGTGTTCGCGCTCGTCAACCTGCCCGAGACGGTCAAGGGCGCTCTCTTCGCGCGCTACTCCCGCTACGCCGGCACGCTGCGGCGCCTCTTCCTCGACGAGTTCGCCGACTCGCTGCCCGAGGTCCCGGTCGTCGATCTCGCCGAGGGCGAGCGCGCGGCGAAGCTCTACGAGACGATCTTCCTCGGCTACGGCGACGACTCCGTGGCGCAGCTCGGCGGTGCGCACATCGCGTGCGAGTGGACGTCGAACCTCCTGACCAAGATCCTGCAGCGGCCGCGACTCGCGGCCTATCTCGAGCAGTCGACGCGCTACATCGCCTACGACGACCGGCTCGAAGGCTTCGGCTACCGCTACCACCGGGACGCGCGGTTCGGGCCGGCGTACGAGGCGGCGATGGACGAGCTTTTCGCGGCCTACTCGGCGCTGCTCGAGGGAGTCTCCGCCTGGGCCGACGAGCGGTTCCCGGCGGCGGAGGGGGAGTCGCCGGCCGCGCACCGGCGGGCGGTGCGGGCCAAGGCGCTCGACCTCGTCCGTGGCGTGCTGCCGGCGGCGTCGCTCTCCCACGTCGGGATCTACGCGACGGGCCAGACGTACGAGCAGCTCGTCCTCCACCTGCTCGCGCATCCGCTGGCGGAGGCGCGCGCGTACGGCGAGCTGCTGCTCGAGGAGCTGCAGGCGATCATGCCGAGCTTCGTCTCCCGGGTGCCGAAGCCGGATCGCGGCGGCCGCTGGATCGAGTTCCTGCGCGAGCGGAACGACGCGGCCGCCGACGCGGCCGTGCGGCTCGGGCTCGACGAGACCGGCGACGAGGTGACGGCTCCCTCCGTCCGGCTGCTGCGTGCGCACGGCGGCGAGGAGGAGTTGCTCGCGGCGCTCCTGTACGAGGCGTCCGCGACCGGCGAGCAGGAGGCGCTCGCGGCGGTCTCGCGGCTGTCCGCCGAGGAGCGCGCCGCGCTCCTCCGCGACCTCGTCGCCACGCGCGAGAACCGGCGCCACCGGCCCGGGCGCGGCTTCGAGACCCTCACCTACCGCTTCGAGATCGTCTCCGACTACGGCGCGTTCCGCGACCTCCAGCGCCATCGCCTCCTCACGTGCCAGTGGCAGCGGCTCTCGCCCGACCTCGGCGCCGACGTTCCGCACGAGGTCGAGGAGGCGGGTCTCGGCCCGGACTACGCGCGCGCGCTCGAGACGTCGCGGGCGGAGTACGAGCGCCTGCGCGCCGGGGGCCTCGCCGAGGAGGCGCCGTACGCGCTCTGCCTCGCCTATCGCATCCGGTACGTGCTGGAGCTGGACGCGCGCGAGGCGCTGCACCTGATCGAGCTTCGCTCGGGCCGCGAGGGCCATCCGTCCTACCGCGCCGTCGCGCTGCAGATGCGCGAGGCGATCGCGGCCGTTCATCCGAGCGTCGCCGCGGCGATGACCTTCGTCGACGAGTCGACCGAGCCGCGGCTCGAGCGGCTGCTGTCGGAGATGCGCAATGAGGCCCGAGCCGGACGCTGAGCTCGAGAGCGAGGTCTACGAGAACGAGAGCTTCCGCGGCCTGGATCTCTCCGGGCTCCGCACGACCCGGTGCACGTTCCTGGCCTGCGACTTCACCCTCGCGCAGGTCAACGGATCCGAGCACGTCGGCACCGACTTCGCGAACTCGACCTTCGAGAGCGCCAACCTCTTCGGCGCGAGCTTCGCGGAGTGCAGGCTCGTCGGGGCGAGCTTCGCGGGCGCGACGCTGACGGGGCTGACCGTCGCGGGCGGCGACTGGTCGTACGTCCTGCTCCGCGGCCAGGATCTCTCCGGCCTGGACCTGCAGCGCCTGCGGCTGCGTGAGGCGGACCTCTCGGAGGCCGACCTCACGGACGCCGACCTGCGCGGCGCCGACCTGACGCGTGCGCGCCTGCACAACGCGCTCCTCGCCGGCGCAGACCTCCGCGACACGCTGGTCGACGGCGTCGATCTCTCCGCGGCCCGCATCTCGGAGGCGCGCCTCGACCTCGCCGGCGCGGTGCAGCTCGCCCGCTCGCTCGGCGCCGTCGTCGAATAGACGTCTGCTAGACCGAGACCGGCCGGAGCACCGTCTTGCCCGGCTCGCCGCCCGGCGCCGCCCGCGTCACGACCCAGCTGTCGCCCGGCTGGAGCGCATAGGGCGCGTTGAGCCTCAGCGTCAGAGCGCCGCCCGAGGAGCCCGAGATGCGGAACGAGCCGCACGAGCCCCACGGCCTGCCGTTGCGGACGAGGTAGACCTCGTAGTACGTGTGCTGCGGCAGCCTCGGCAGCCCGACGACGCTGAGCGTCATGGGCCAGTTGCCGGACTGCTGCTTCCAGACGTCCAGCGTCGCGCGCGCCTTCGGCGCGAACGAGGTTCCCTTCAGGGCCAGCTGGGCCACCGGCGCAATCGCCGCCGTGCCGTTCCCGTGCCGCTGGTTGGAGACGGCGTAGCCGGCTGCGAAGACGGCCACGACTGACAGCGCTGCGGCGAGCAGGACGAGGGCGCGCCGTTTCACGACGCGGCGTCGCGGCTGCAGGCGGGCGACTCCGAAGCTCGGCGCCTCCTGCAGCCGGGGCGTCAGCTCCGGCGGCGGGCCCGCCTGGACGAGGAGCTCGTGCGCACCGCGCAGCCGCTCCCGCTCGGCGCCTCCGGTCTCGGCCCCGACGAGGTCGTCGAAGTTCGGCTCGTGGTTCACAGCGACTCTCCTTCCAGCACGGTCGCGAGCTTGGCGAGGCCGCTGCGGGTCCGGGTCTTCACCGTTCCGAGCGGGACGCCGAGGTATTCGGCCACCTCGCTCTGCGACATCCCGCTCCAGTACGCGAGCTCGATCACCTCTCGCTCGCGCGGCTGGAGCTCCTCGAGCGCGCGATGCACGCGCCACGAGACGAACGAGTCCTCGGCCTGCCGCTCCGGCCCCGGTTCCGCGGACACCAGCTCGGGGAGCTCGGCGTCGGCGGATGGTCCGTTGCGCCGGAGCCGGTCGACGATCGCGTTGCGGGCGACCGTGTACAGCCAGCCTCCTGCGGCGCCGCGTTCCGGCCGGTAGGTTGAGGCGGAGCGCCAGATCGCCGCGAATGCCTCCTGTACGGCGTCCTCGGCGTGGCCACGGTCGCCGAGCCTCCTCAGCGCGAGGCTGAAGACGGGACGCACGTACCGGCCGTAGAGGATCTCGAAGGCTTCGCGGTCGCGCTCTCCGACGCGCGCGAGCAGCTCGGCGTCGGACGCTTCGAGCGGCGGGGTCGGCGCGGGCGCGGGGCTCGCGGGGACGGCGCGCAGACGTGGCTGGGGCACCTCGATCGCAATTTCCATATCTCCGCTGTTCTTACGCATCTGAGCCTGCATCCGGATTGCAGCACCGCTCGAGGGCCCGTGCAACCCGTCCCTAGTTCTGGGCCTCCGCAAACCGGCGCTCGACCTCGGTCCAGTCGACGACGTTCCACCACGCCTCGAGATAGGCGGGACGCTTGTTCTGGTACTTGAGGTAGTACGCGTGCTCCCAGACGTCGATGCCGAGCAGCGGCACGTCGCTCTGCATGATCGGCGAGTCCTGGTTCGCGGTCGAGTAGACCGAGAGGCCGGTGCCGTCCCAGACGAGCCAGGTCCAGCCGCTGCCGAAGCGCTTGACGCCGCCGTCGGTCACGGCCGAGCGCAGCTCCTCGAACGAGCCGAACGCGTCCTCGATCGCCGAGCGCAGCGCGCCGCCCGGCTCGCCGCCCCCGTCAGGGCCCATGATCTGCCAGAACAGCGAGTGGTTGGCGTGACCGCCGACGTTGTTCCGCACCGCCGTCCGCTTGTCCTCGGGAATCGCCTCGAGGTTCGTGAGGATGCTCTCGACGGAGGCGTCCGCCCACTCGGTTCCCTCGAGCGCGGCGTTCGCGTTGGTGACGTAGGCCCCGTGGTGAAGGTCGTGGTGGATGCGCATCGTCTCCGCGTCGATGTGCGGCTCGAGCGCGTCATAGGCGTAGGTCAGCTCGGGTACTTCGAAGGCCATCTCGGGGGCTCCTTTCGGCTGCTGTTCCTCTCCGTCGGAGGATATGCTCCGCGCTCGTGTCGACGCTCGTGTACAGGTTCGAGGAGATCGCGCCGCGGCCGCTACGGGCGGAGGTGTACGAGCTGGACGGCATCTCGCGTGCGGCGGTGGAGGCGCACTACAAGCTCTACGAGGGCTACGTCGCGAAGCGCAACGAGATCCTCGGCCGGCTCGCCGACGTCGACCTCGCGGCCGCGAACCAGACCTTCTCCGAGGTGCGCGCGCTCAAGGTCGACCTCAGCTTCGCGATCGGCGGGATCAAGAACCACGAGCTCTACTTCGGTCATCTCGGCGGCCCTGGGGGAGCGCCCGAGGGCGCTTTCGAGAGCCTCGTGTCGCGGCATTTCGGCTCGGTCGACACGTGGCGCGCCGACCTCAAGGCGACGGGGATGGCCGGCCGCGGCTGGGCCTGGACGGCGTACGACTGGGACGAGGGCCGCCTGTTCAACTACCTCGGCGACGCGCAGAACACCTTCCCCGTCTGGAACGCGACGCCGCTCGTCGCGCTCGACGTCTACGAGCATGCGTACTTCCTCGACTACCAGACCGACCGCGCCTCCTACATCGACGCGTTCTTCGCCAACCTCGACTGGGACGTCGTGAACGGCTGGGTCGAGCAGTACGGCATCCCCTCGTAACGGAGGAAGCAGTTGGTCACCGCCGCGCTCGTCGCCGCCGGCTACCTGTCCGGGTCGCTGACGTGGGGCTACTGGCTCGTGCGGGTCTTCCGCGGCGAGGACGTGCGCACGAAGGGGAGCGGCAACGTAGGCGCGACGAACGTCCTGCGCGTGTACGGCCCGCGCCTCGGGCTGCCGGCCGCGGCCCTCGACGTCGCGAAGGGTTTCGCCCCGGCGTTCGCAGCGACGGTTGTCGTCGGCCACGGCAGCGGTGTCCTCGCGGGCGCCGCCGCGATGCTCGGCCACTGGCGGCCGATCTTCCTCCGCTTTCGGCGCGGCGGGAAGATGGTCGCGACGGCCGGCGGCGCCTTCCTCGGCGTCGCGCCGCTCGTGGGCGTGACGGCCGCTGGCGTCTGGCTCCTGGTCTTCGGGCTCACGCGCTACGCGTCGGTCGCGTCGATCATCGCCGCCGCCTCGCTCGGGCTGTGGGGGTGGCTCTATGGCTACCCGTGGCCGGTGATCGTGTTCGGCGCCGCCGCGGCTGCGGGCGTGGCCTTCCTCCACCGGGCGAACCTCGGCCGGCTCGCGCGTGGGGAGGAGAACCGGATCGAGTTGCGGCGGCGGAAGGTCTCAGGCCAGGAACGTCCGCCTGACGCTTCTTCAGCCTGACCTTCGCTTGCGGCTCTCGACCTTCACGACCTGAGCCTTGTGACCGACGGCGTCCTGGAAGTGGACGATCAGCGCGCCCTTTCCGTGGTCGGCCTCATAGGCC
>DASXDE010000053.1:0-19577 GCA_036490825.1 Gaiellaceae bacterium | reverse complement strand
TCGAGGGAGACGTACTTCGTGGCGGCGACGACCGTCACCGCCGGGCCCACCTCCTCCCGGATGCGCTCGTAGCGCTCGCGGATCTCAGCGGGCGACGTACGCGATCACTCCCTGCCGGCCGGTGCGGCCGGCGTCGCGCCGGTGCGAGAAGAACGTCTCGGGCTCGCAGGCGGTGCAGCGGTCGAAGCGCTGGATGCGCTCGACACCCGCGTCCAGGAGCGCCCGCTCGGCGCTCGTCCAGAGGTCGAGGCGGCTGTCGCGCACCACATCGGCCCCGAAGCGCTCGCGGAAGGGCGCCGCCACCTCCTCCCCCACCTCGTAGCAGCACGGGCCGATGCCCGGACCGATCGCCGCGGCGAGCCTGCCGTCGCCGAGGGCCTCGACCCCGGTCGCAACGATCCCACCGAGCAGGCCGCGCCAGCCGACGTGGAGGACGGCGACCGCCGGCGCGCTCCGGTCGGTGCGGACGAGCGCGACCGGCAAGCAATCCGCGGACATGGCGAGAACCGGGAGCCCCGGCTCGTCCGTCCAGAGGCCGTCCGCGTGCTCGCCGCGCTTCCCCGCTTCTGCGCGCAGCACCCGGCTGGAGTGCACCTGGTAGTTGAGCGCGAGCTTCTCGACGTCGGCGCCGATCGACTCGCATGCGATCCGGCGGTTCTCGTCCACGCGCTCGACGACGTCGCCGCTCTTGCGGCCGAGGTTGAGCGAGGCATACGGGCCCTCGCTCACGCCTCCCGCGCGCGTGGTGAAGGCGACCTCGTAGCCGGCGGCCTCCCAGCGGATCAGCGGAGCTCCTTCGCGCGCGCGAGCAGCTCGTCGCGGGTGTTGAGCGCGGGCTCGTCCACGACCACGTCGAGGAGCTCGTAGAGGATGCGCCCGAGGTGCGGCCCCGGCCGGAAGCCGACCCTGATCAGGTCGTTGCCGTCGACGGCCAGGTCCCGGAGTCGGTGTGGGCTCGACCGCTCCTGCGCCACCACCTCGCGGAAGCGCTCGAGCTTCTCGATCTCGTCGAGCGGCGGCGGCTCGCCGTCGCTTCCCCGCTTGCCGAGCAGGTCGGCCTGCTTGTGGTCGATCAGCTCGAACGCGAGCTCTTCCCCGTTGCGCCGCAGGAACCGCCGGGCGCGGCGCGCGTCGCCCTTTCCCGGCTGGAACATGTGGCGGCGGACGATCCGAACCACCCGCTGCCGGAGCCTGTTCGGATAGCGGAGCCGCAGGAGCGCCTGGGCCGCGAGCTCGGCGCCGACCTGGTCGTGCCCGCGCGCGGCGAAGCCGGGCTTCGCGTAGTAGTGGAGGCGGCCGTCGGTGCCGCGCCACGCGACCTGCGGCTTCCCGACGTCGTGGAACAGCGCGCCGAGCCGCACCGCGAGCGAGAAGCCTGCGTCGGCGGCGGCTTGGACGACCGCGAACGTGTGCTCGTCGACGGTGAGGTCGTGGTAGCGGCTCTCCTGCTCGAACCCGATCGCCGGCCCGAGCTCCGGCAAGAGCTCGACGAGGACACCCGTGTCGCGCGCCAGTCGCAGCGCCCGCGCCGGCTCGGCGCCGAGGAGCAGCTTCGACAGCTCGCCCATCCCGTCCGCCGCGAGCCCGCCGCCGATGCGCTCGCCCGAGACGAGCTTCACCGCCGGCGCCTCCTCGCGCATCTGGGCGAGCAGCTCCTCGTCCGGGTCGAAGCCGAGCTGCGAGAAGAAGCGGAGCGCGCGGACGAGCCGAAGCGGGTCCTCGCGGAAGCTCTGCGGCGAGACCGTGCGCAGGCGGCGCGCCGCGAGGTCGGTCCGGCCGCCGAGCGGGTCGACGAGCTCGCCCGTCTCGAGGCGCCGGGCCATCGCGTTGACGGTGAAGTCGCGGCGGCGCATGTCGTCCTCGACCGACAGCGAGGCGTCGGCGACGATCTCGAAGTCGTGCCGGCCGGGGCCGGTCGAGACCTCCTTGCGCGGCGGCGCGAACTCGATTCCGGCCGGGGTCAGCCCGCGGATCCGGCCGTCGCGCGGGTGGAGCCGGATCCCGACGAGGCGGTCGGCGACGACGAGATCCTCGACGCGGCCGTGTGGCGCCAGGGCGGCGCGCAACCCCTCGGTGTCGACGCCGGGCACGAGGAAGTCGGCGTCCTTCGAGTTCAGCCCGAGCAGCTCGTCGCGCACCGCGCCCCCGACGAGGTAGGCGTCGAGCCCGAGCTCCCGGACGTATTGCTCGATTTCCTGCCGCACGCGGCCATTCTGGCGTCACTACAGTCGGAGGCGTGGACGAACTCAGCCAGGCCTGGGAGGAAAACGCGGCGGCGTGGGTCGAGTGGGCGCGCGCGCCGCGCCACGACAGCTACTGGCGCTTCCATCGCGATCTGTTCCTCGAGATCGTCCCGGCGCCGCGCGGGCGGACGCTCGACCTCGGCTGCGGGGAGGGCCGACTCGCGCGCGACCTCGCCGCGCTCGGCCACGACGTCGTCGGCGTCGACCTCTCGCCCACCATGGTCGCCGCGGCGCGGGAGGCCGCGCCCGAGATGGAGCTGCACGTCGCCGACGCGGCTGCGCTGCCGTTCGGGGACGCCTCGTTTGGACTCGTCGTCGCGTTCATGTCGCTCCAGGACGTCGGCGATCTCCGTGGCGCGATCCGCGAGGCGGCCCGCGTGCTCGTACCCGGCGGCCAGCTCTGCCTTGCCATCGTGCACCCGTTCAGCTCTGCCGGGAAGTTCGTCAAGCGCGAGGCGAACGCGCCCTTCCTGATCGAGGGCTCGTACCTCGACGAGCGCACGACCGACCTCATCGTCGAGCGGGACGGCCTCGCGATGCGCTTCGTCAGCAGGCACGCGCCGCTCGAGACGTACGTCTACCAGCTCGCCACGCAGGGCTTGCTCGTGGAGCGGCTGCGCGAGCCGAAGCTGCCGGAGGCGGGATTCAACGGTCCTTCCGGTCGCCGCTGGCAGCGGATCCCGCTCTTCCTCCACCTGCGGGCGCTCAAGCCCACGGGCTAGAGAAGGGCGATCGCCTCGATCTCGACGAGGGCGCCGGACGGAAGCTTCGCCACCTGGACGGTCGCCCGGGCCGGGGGCCGGTCGCCCACGTGCTGTGCGTAGACGGAGTTCATCGCCTGGAAGTCGTCCAGGTGCTGGAGGAAGACGGTCGTCTTGACGAGCCGGTCGAGCCCGCTGCCCGCCTCCTCGAGGATTGCCTTCAGGTTCGCGAAGGCCTGCTCGGTCTGCTCCTCGATCCCACCGGAGATCGCGGTGTCGCCCGGCTTCAGGCCGAGCTGCCCCGAGACGAAGACGAAGTCGCCGGCCGCGATCGCCTGCGAGTAGGGCGCGCCCTGGAACGGCGCCGGGGCCGCCTCGGTGCGCACGATCCTCTTGTCGCTCACCCGCGTGGCTCCTGCCGCTCGCAGGCCTCGCCGAGCGCCGCGCCGAGTCCCTTGAAGATCGCCTCGAGCACGTGACCGCTGTCGGTCCCGTTCAGGAGCCGCACGTGGAGTACGAGCCCGGCGTGCTCGGCTAGCACCTCGAGGAACTGCCGCACGACGTCGGTGCCGAGGCCGCCGATGCGGGCCTGCGTCAGATCGACGTTCGTGACGAAGAGCGGGTCGTCGCTCGTCTCGAGCACGACGTAGGCGAGCGCCTCGGCCGAGGTCAGCGCGCCGGCGCCGTGACCCCGCGCGCCCTCCGCCCGCAGCGGCCCGGCGAGCGCGTGGCCGATCGCGGCGGCCGCCGCGTCGACCTCGGCCTGCGTGTCGCCCGGCTCGATGTCGAGGACGAGGTCGAACCGCGCAGTCTCGGCCAGGCGGGTGAGCAGGCGGTTGAGGACGGGAAGCCCCGTCTCCACCGTCGCCTCGCCCCGTCCGTAGACGTTGACGCGGACGCCCGCCGCAGCCTGCTCGCTCATCCTGTGCGGAGCGTACCGCGGGCTGTCTACGCCTCGACGCGCTCGATCTGGGCGCCGACGCCGCGCAGGCGGTCGTCGATCCGCTCGTAGCCGCGGTCGATCTCCGCGACGTTCCCGATCACCGAGCGCCCGTTCGCACAGAGCGCCGCGATCAGCATCGCCATTCCCGCCCGGATGTCGGGGCTGGTCAGCCGCTGCCCGTAGAGCCGGGACGGCCCGCTGACGACCACGCGGTGCGGGTCGCAGACGATGATCCGGGCGCCCATCGAGACGAGCTTGTCCACGAAGAACAGGCGGTTCTCGAACATCTTCTCGAAGACGAGGATCGTCCCCCACGCCTGCGTCGCGACCGCGACTGCGATCGAGGTCAGGTCGGCCGGGAACGCCGGCCAGGGCCCGTCTTCGATCTTCGGCACCTGGTCGCCGAGGTCGTTCCGGATCACGAGCTCCTGGTGCGGCGGCACGCGCAGCCAGTCGTCGCCGAGCTCCACCTCGATTCCGAGGCGGTTGAAGGCCGTGAGGATGGACGAGAGGTCGCGCGGCTCGACCCCGTCGATCGTCAGGTCGCTGTTCGTGACCGCCGCGAGGCCGATGAAGCTGCCGACCTCGATGTGCTCGGGAGCGATGGCCCACTCTCCTCCACCGAGGCTGTCGACGCCGCGGATCCGGAGCACGTTCGACTCGATGCCTTCGATCTGGGCGCCGAGCGAGACGAGGAAGCGACAGAGGTCCTGTACGTGCGGCTCGCAAGCCGCGTTCCCGATCGTCGTCTCTCCCGGGGCCAGGACGGCCGCCATCACCGCGTTCTCCGTCGCCATCACGCTCGCCTCGTCGAGGAAGATCGCGGCGCCGCGCAAGCCGTCGGTCCCCATCTCGTACCGACTCTCGATCTCGATGCGCGCGCCGAGACGCTCGAGAGCGTGAATGTGCGGGTCGAGCCGACGCCGCCCGATCACGTCGCCGCCGGGCGGCGGCACGCTCGCCCGGCCGAGCCGCGCGAGCAGCGGCCCCGCGAGCAGGAACGACGCCCGGATCCGTTCCGCAAGGACGACGTCGACCTCGTACGAGGAGAGGCCCGCCGGATCGACGCGCACCTCGTTCGGGCCCGTCCACTCGGCGTTCGCGCCGGTCGCGCCGACGAGCTCGAGCATCGTCTCGACGTCGCGGATGCGCGGGACGTTCGCCAGCGTCACGGGCTCGTCCGCCAGGAGGCACGCGGCCAGGATCGGCAGCGCTCCGTTCTTGTTCCCGGAAGCCCGGATGCGGCCGGTGAGCGGGTTTCCACCCTCGATGACGAGGGCCTGCGGCGCCGTCGTGACGGACATGCCGCGCCAGCATAGCCGGGCCTCGAAACGGCCCTCGGCTACGAGCAGGCGGGCACCGGTGGGAGGTCGCGCAACGGCACGAAAGCGATGGGCGCGTGGGCGTGAAGCGCCTTTGCGCCCGTTGCAAAGAGCACGAGCAGAGACAGCGCGTCCACCCGAGTCCAGCCGCCGTGCCTCGTGATCTCGACGTACCGGCGCGTCTTCGTATCGGCGAGGAAGACGCCGGGCTGAATGCCGAAGCCGACGTAGCGCCCGCCGACTTGCACCGAGTTGTCGACGTGGTCGAGCTGACGCGTGCCGACTACCTCGTGGGCCTCGACGCCCGGCGAGGGCGACCACCAGAGCGACTTGTAGCCCGCGTCCGGATACGCGATCCGGCGCCCGTCGGTCTGCAGGCCGGTGACGTTCCGCGCGGCGCGCAAGGCCCGCGGTAGACGCGCGGAGGCGCCCGTGAGCGCAGACACGGCGTGCATCCTCGTCGGGACGCCCGGGGCGGATGCCTCGGCCCAGACGAGGACGTGGTGGCCGAGCAGGAACGCTCCTCCCGGATGCCCGTGCCGGACGACCAGGTCGCGCCCCGTCCGCAGGTTGTACGAGTGGACGTCGCCGAGCTGGCCGGGCCCGACACCCTGGACCCACGTCGCCGTTCCGTCGCGAACGTCGGGGCCGCGCCATGGGCTTTCCCAGAACCGACCCGACGGCCCCCGGGTCGCAGCGCCGATCTGCTTCAGCTTGTGCGCTTGCATGTCCCAGGCCCAGACCGTGAAGTCGTTGAAGCTGTCGAAGCCGTGGTACTCGTTCCAGACGAGCCAGCGGCCCGAGACCGCGGCCCACGCCTGATCGAGGTTCGGGTCGGGGAACGACTTGATCCTGGTCAGAACGCCCGTCCGAGCATCGATCTCGCCGACGCCGGAAAAACTCCTGGAGTAGACCGTCGAGAAGAAGGAGTGCCCGTCGTGCACCAGGGCGAGCGGGACGAGCGGCGTGGTCCGAGAGAGCCCCACGATGTGACGCGAAAGGATCCGCTGCCAGGCTGCGCTCGAGTCCGCCTTGCACCACGCAGCATGCGTCGTGGCCGCGGGAGCGGCGGCGCCCACCGAAGCGAGCACCGCCGCAACGGCCGTCGCGCCGCCGGAGCGGCGCAGGCGGCTACCACACGTAGCCACGCCCGGAGATGATCGTGACGATCTGGTAGCTCGGCAGGTTCGAGTACGCGGGAACGCTCCCCGACCACGAGATCGAGCTCGCGCCGTGCACGGAGTCCTCGTACAGCGTGTTCCCGCCGGAGCCGTAGTAGCCGCGGATCTCGAACCAGTGGAGGATCGTGTGGTCCGACGGATGCCCGGTCAGGTGGTAGCTCGAGTAGGGGGTTTCGTAGGCGTTGCCGATCACCGGCGCCCTCACCGCCGAGATGTCCGACTCCAGGTCTCCCGCGTACGTGTTGATCGCGCTCGACGTCGGCGACGAGACCGGCTGCGGGACATAGTAGTTGCGGCGCTGGTAGCCGTTCATCACGTCGGGGATGGGATAGTTGGAAGGAGACGTGCCGCCGCCCGACCAGGCGGTGCCGCCGGTCGTCGTGTGCAAGGCGGCCGCCGCGTCCGACTGCGACAGCCACACACCCAGTGCATCGAGCGCCTCGTGGACGGCGGCCGGGCCGCAGTAGTAGCTCGTGGCCTGCGGCGTCTGATTCGCGACGAGCGACGCGGAGCTCGGGTAGCTGCCTCCCCCGCAGGAACTCCCACACGTCGAGTTCGGGAACGAGCCCATGAACGCGGGCGTCGGCTGAGTCTCCGCCGCACGCTTCGCCGCCGTCATCTGGAGCTGTTGCTGCGTGAGAGGGAGGTGCGGATCGGTGTCGTGCGCGGCCTTCCACGCGATGTCGTCGGCACGCGCGAGCCCGGCGGAAAGGGCGAAGAGGAATACGAGTGCGGTCGTCAGGCCGACCGAGCGAATGGCTGGGCGCATAGCAGGCTCCTTACGACTCGAGATTGGGCGTTGCGCAATCGGTGTACGTCCCGGCGTCGCGAGCCGCAAGGCGTTCCGGGATTTTGCGGCGGAATCGGCGCACTCTCGTCAAAGACCGTCCCTGGCTAGCATGGCCGCCCATGGAGCTGACTCGCGAGCGCGCCTGGGAGACCCTCACGCGCTACACGAAGAGTGAGTCGCTGCTGCGCCACGCGCTCGCCGTCGAGGCCTCCACGGCCGCATACGCACGGAAGTTCGGCGAGGACGAGGTGCTCTGGCGTGTCGCGGCCCTCCTCCACGACTTCGACTACGAGATGCACCCGACGCTCGACAAGCACCCGCAGGACGGGGCTCCGATCCTCCGCGAGGAGGGCTACCCCGAGGAGGTGGTCGAGACCGTGCTCTCGCACGCCGAGCACCTCGCGCTGCCGCGCGACACGCAGCTGAAAAAGGCGCTCTTCGCCTGCGACGAGCTGAGCGGCTTCGTGCACGCGTGCGCGCTCGTACGTCCGACCGGGCTCGAGGGCCTCGAGCCGAAGTCGGTGAAGAAGAAGCTCAAGCAGCCGTCCTTCGCGGCCGGCGTGCACCGCGACGAGGTCTACAGGGGCGCCGAGGAGCTCGGCGTCGACCTCGACGAGCACATCCGCACGATCGTCGAGGCCCTGCAGCCGATCGCAGCCGAGCTCGGCCTCGCCACCGCGTGAGGGGCGGGAACATGCGTTCCGTCCGACGGCCTCTGCAGACTAGTCGGCAGATGTTGACACATGGGGCAACGGCGGCAGCCCGGGCGCAGGACCAACTCGAGCTGGATCGCGTGTACACCGGAGATTGCCGGACGCTCTTTCCGCGCGTGGCGGCGGAATCCATCGCATTGAGCGTCTGGTCCCCACCGTACTTCGTCGGAAAGTCATACGAACGCGACCTGTCCTTCGAGGAGTGGGAGTCGCTCATCGCGCACGCGATCAGGGCTCACACGCGGATTCTGCGGCCCGGAGGCTTCGTCGCGATCAACATCGCCGACATCCTGTGCTTCGGAGACGAGCGGATACCTCGCATCCAAGCCGACGTCGTCTCGACCAAGCGGAGCCCGGTGACGCGTGAGATGGTCACCGAGGCGCAGGCCGCGCATCCGGGCTACAACCGCCACCAGCTCGCGGCGCTGCTCGGATGCAGCGAGCAGACAATTGATCGACGGCTGAATCACAACAACGTCCGGGGTGGAAAGTACGCGCAGCAAACGCGGGTCAAGACCGTCTCGGGACTGGTGGAGGAGGCGTGCCTGGACGCCGGCCTCTTCCTCTACGACCGGCGTGTATGGGTCAAAGACCCTGCCTGGGCGAACAGCCGTTGGCACTCTCTCTCCTACCGCTCCGTCGACGAGTTCGAGTACATCTTCATCGCGTGGAAACCGGGGATCACGAAGGTCGACCGCGGACGACTCGGCGCAGACGAGTGGCGTCAGTGGGGCTCTCGCGGCGTTTGGGAGATCCCGTCGGTCCGGTCGAACGACGACCACGAGGCGAAGTTCCCGATCGAGCTGCCCCGGCGGCTCATCAAGTTGCTGACCGAACCGGGCGACGTCGTGCTCGATCCGTTCGCCGGCAGCGGGACGACGCTGGTCGCAGCCATGGAGGCCGAGCGACGTTTTCTTGGCTTCGAGCTTCTGCCCCACTACGCAGCCCTCGCGACCGACGCACTCCGAAAGGCGCGGCAACGGCGACAACCGCTTGAGCTTCCGGCCGCCTGATCAGTTCGCGGGCGACCCGAATGCCCTCGAGGACGTCGAGCGCGCAACCATGCGTTTCGTCTGCCAGGGCGTCTCGCAAATCCTCGAGGTCGCGACCGGTCAATTCGCGGAGATCCCGCTCGGCAGCAACGTGAAGGACAACGCCAACTACCTCGGCGAGGACTTGACCCGCCTTGCCCTCGACCGCATCGGGGCGCCACGGGTTCCTGACGGGCGGCTCTTCGGCGCGGTCGACTTCAAGCTTGCCGCGTACCAGTTCCTGCCGGAGTTCGCAGTCCGCCAGGCGCTTCTCGTCGACTCGAAGGCTGAGAAGAATGCCCTCAACAACGCCCGTGTGCAGGTGACACAGACCTCGCTCGAGATCCGACAAGTTCGCGGAGCTCAACCCATCGCAATCCAAGGCCTCATCCCGCCGGTATGGGCGGCGAGCGGCGTTGACTACCTGACCACCACGATCCTCGTGAAGTACCACTATCGCGAGGCTGGAGGCAGTCTCGGCCTGCGGCGAGTGACTATCGCGGCGTTGCCCAGCGGCTTCCTGCAAGCTGTCTACAACCCCTCGGCGGCGGAGGGCATCTGGAACGTAGGCCCGGATGCGCCAACGCTCGGAGAGAAGTTCCGAACGCGATTGAACTTCACACTCCTCGAGCAGAAGGCCTCGTGGCGCGTACAGCGCATGACGCCCGGCGAGGACTGGCAGTTCCGCGAGTAGAGATCTTCAGCCGCTGAGGCCGGCGGCGAGCCGGCGCAGGTCGTCATCGCTCGTCCACCAGCCGCACGAGGCGCGGACGAGGTTGCGTCCCGGCAGCTCGCGGACGACGACGCCCCGCTCGGCGAGCGCCGCGACGAGCGCGGCCGGATCCCCCGGCGGACGGAAGGAGACGAGCGTGGACTCGCCTGCGGGCGACACCACGTCGACCAGCGGCTCGAGCAGCCGGCGGCAACGGGCGGCCGACTCCGCGGCGCCGTCGTAGCGCCACTCCGGGTGCACGCCGAGCGCCGCCTCGAGACCCGCCAGCGTCGGCGGGGCGATCCAGCCGGGGTCGAACCGTCGCGCGCCGTCCTTGGGGACGAAGGCCCCGTCGGCCTCGTGGCTCTGCTGCGAGAACATGCTCGGGAGCGCCACGCGCAGCCGCTCGGGCTCGCGCACGTAGAGGGCGCCCGACGACTCCGGCGCGCACAGCCACTTCTGCGCCGAGACCGTGTAGTAGTCCGCACCGGCGAGGTCGATCGGGATCGCCCCGGCCGATTGCGCGCCGTCGACGAGGAGCGGCGGCCCGTCGGGCTGCCGCAGGCGCGCGAGATCGAGCCGGTGACCGGTCGTCCAGAGGACGTGCGAGACGGCGATGAGCCGCGTTCGCGAGGTCACCGCGGAGAGCAGCGCCTCCTCGTCGGCCGCCGCCACGACGATGCGCGCCCGGCTCGCGTGGAGCGGGCCGAGCAACCCGAAGTGCTCCTGGTCGGTGGTCACGATCTCGTCGTCCGGACCGAGCTCGAGCCCTGTCAGCACGATCTGACAGCTGCGGGTCGTCGAGTCGGTGAGCGCGACGAGCTCCGCCGTCGTCCCGAGGACGGCTGCGATCGCCCCGCGGATCCGCTCCCGTTGCTCGACGATCTCGTCGATGAACTCGGTCCCGCTGCGCCCTTCCGTGAGGTCTCGCTGAAGCCTCGCCTGCGCAGCCTCGACGGCTGCGCGGGGCAGCGGCCCGGCCGAGCCCGCATTGAGGAATGCATAGCGCTCGAGCACCGCGAACTGCGCCCGCGCCTCCTCGAAGGAGATCACTCGACCACCGCCTCGACCGGTGCGTGATCCGAGAGCACGCGGCCGTCGACGGCGCGCCGTTCCAGGGGCCACGCGACCGGGCCGTCGCGCAGAGTCAGTCCCCGGACGAGGATCTGGTCGATACTGCCGGCGAGCGGCGGCGAGAAGCCGTCCGCGACGGGCGAGACGAGATTCGCGTCGCCGGCCACGATGGAGCGCTCTCGCGCGAGCGCCAGGACACGGTCGAGCTGCTTGCGGTCGCCGTCGATGTGGAAGTTGACGACCGCCACGCCGGCGAGCTCGACCGCGTGCGCGATGCGCCGCAGCTTCGCTTCGCCGACCACCTGCAGGCCGAGATCCCGCGCCGGCTCGCGCGTCAGGATCGCGTCGGCCTCGCCTTCCACCGCCGACCGGATCAAGCCGTGATGCAGTGCCGTGACCGCCCGCGCCCCGAGCGGGAGGAGCGGCCGCCGCGCGACCGCGCCGCTCGCGTGCATCCCGCTCCAGCGCTCCAGGTGGCCCAGTGCCCAGACCGGCAGCTCCTGCAGGCACACGACGTCGGGGCCGTCGCGAGTCACGAGCTCGACCATCTGGCGGAGAAAGGCCCTGCGCCCGGGCGGAGAGGCGTTTCCGTGAAAGAGGTTCCAGGTCCGCACGAGCATGGCCACGGCGTAGCGTACGAAGCCGTGCGCGTCCTGCTCGCCGATCCTCCGGCCTTCACTCCGCCGTACGACCACGAGCTCGCGGCGGCGCTCGCCCGGGCCGGCGCCGAGGTCGAGCTCGTGACCTCGCGCTTCCGCTTCGGCGACGCGCCGGAGCCGGTCGGCTACCGGCGCCGGGAGCTCTTCTATCCGGTCTCGTCCCGCCTCTTCGGCCGCTCGCCGCTTCGCCTGCCGCTGAAGGCTGCGGAGCACCCCCTCGGGCTCGCCGCCCTCCGCCGCCTCCGGGCGGACGTCCTCCACATCCAGTGGCTGCCCGCCCCCGAGCTCGACGCGCGCCTTTTCCGGCCCCGCCTGCCCTCGGTCTTCACCGCGCACGACCTGCTCCCCCGCCGCACGGCTCACCGCACCGAGCTCTGGCGCCGGCTGTTCGCGCGCTTCGACCGGATCGTCGTCCACAGCGAGAGCGGCCGGGAGACGCTCGCCGGCCTGGGCGTCGATCCGGATCGGCTCCGGGTCATCCCCCACCCCGTCTTCCCGAGCGACCCCGAGCGGCGCGACGACGGGCGGACGGTGCTCGCCTTCGGGATGATCCGGCCGTACAAGGGGCTCGGCGATGCGATCGAGGCGGTCCGGCGGGCCGGCGACGCGCGTCTCCTCGTCGCCGGCGATCCGCTCGAGCCCGTCGACCTCTACCGCGCCGCGGCGAACGGGCTCGACGTGGAGTGGCGGCTCGGCTACCTCGCCCGCGCGGAGATCGACCGGGCCTTCGGCGACGCCACAGTCGCCGTGTTCCCGTACCGGCCGGAGCTCGACCAGAGCGGCGCCCTCCTGCGCGCGCTCGGCGCCGGCGTCCCGGCGGTCGCGTACGACGTCGGTGGGATCGCGGAGCCGGTGCGGCAGTTCGGCGCAGGCCGGGTCGTGCCGGCAGGCGACGTGGAGGGCCTCGCAACCGCGGTCCACGACCTCCTCTCCGATCCGCAGGCGCTCGAGCAGGCGCGGGCGGGCGCGCGGCGGGCGCGCGAGGAGCTGACCTGGGACGCGGCCGCGCAGGCGCACCTCGCCGTGTACGAGGAGATCGCCTGACCATTCCGCTGCCCATCGAGACGGAACGGCTGCGCATTCGGCCGTTCGAGCCCGCCGATCTCGACCCGATGAGCGGCATCTACGGCGACCCGGAGGTGATGCGCCACATCTGCCTCGGCGTCCTCGACCGCGACGGGACGGCCGCGCTGCTCGACGACTACCGCCGCGGACAGGACGAGCGCGGATTCTCGACGTGGGCCGTCGTCGAGAAGGAGACGCAGGCCGTCGTGGGCGATGTCGGGTTCGGCCTCTACGCGCCGACCGCCGAGCCCGAGCTCGGCTACACGCTGGCGACGGAGGTCTGGGGCCGCGGCTACGCGCTCGAGGCGGCCCGCGCCTGCGTCGAGGCGGCTTTCGCGCACCTTCCGCATCGACGGCTGGTCGTCAAGGTCGAGCCCGAGAACGAGCGATCGCTCCGGCTCGCCGACCGCCTCGGCATGCGTACAGTCGACACGATCTCGGTCGACGGGCGCCCTCATCTCCTGCTCGCGCTGGAGCGCGCGTGAGGCTGCGCCGCGACCCGTTTCGCGACGTGATCGCGCGCCAGCTCGATCTCTTCGTCGAGGACGAGGCGGATCTGCTCGAGGAGTGCCGCGAGAAGTTTCGGATCTACAACAGCGCCGACCGCGAGGACCGGGAGGAGACGTACGGCGACTTCAGCGACGCGGTCGAGACCGCGACCGAGGCGCTCGCGGACTACCGCGACCGCTTCGGGCGCACGCTGGACGACGACGCGGCGGAGGCCTACGAGGAGGCCTTCAACCGAGCGGTGCGAAAGCGCTGGCCCGAGCTCGGCCTGGAGATCGAGAACCGCTGATGGCGCGCATCGAGGACTACGCCCTGCTCGGCGACCTGCAGACCGCGGCGCTCGTCAGCCGCGGCGGCTCCGTCGACTGGCTCTGCTTCCCTCGCTTCGACTCCGGGGCCTGCTTCGCCGCGCTCCTCGGCGGGCCCGAGAACGGACGCTGGCTCCTCGAGCCGACGACGGAGGCGACGAGCACGCGCCGCTACCTCCACGACACGCTCGTCCTCGAGACGACGTGGCACGCCGAAGGCGGCGTCGCACGCGTCCTCGACTTCATGCCGCCGCGCGGCAAGGCGCCGGACATCGTCCGCATCGTCGAAGGGGTCAAGGGCCGCGTCCACTTCCGCTCGGAGCTGACGATCCGCTTCGACTACGGGCGCATCGTCCCGTGGGTGCGCAAGCGCACGCACGAGGAGAACACCCGCGTGGCCCTCGCCGGCCCGAACGCGCTCTGCTTCCGCACGCCGGCGGACACGCGCGGCGAGGACATGCGGACGATCTCGGAGCTCTCGGTCGACGAGGGCGAGCGCGTCCCGTTCGTCCTCACGTGGTTTCCCTCACACGAAGAGGTTGCCGAGGCGATCGACCCCGAGCAGGCGCTCGCCGACACGGAGAGCTTCTGGCGGGAATGGAGCGAGCAGTGCGAGATCGATCTCCCGCCCGAGTGGGCCGCCCTGGTGCGCCAGTCGCTGATCGTGCTCAAGGCACTCACGTACGAGCCGACCGGTGGGATCGTCGCCGCGCCGACGACGTCGCTGCCCGAGTGGATCGGCTCGGTCCGGAACTGGGACTACCGCTACTGCTGGCTGCGCGACGCGACGCTCACCCTGCTCGCGTTCCTCCAGGGCAACCACGACGACGAGGCGGTCGCCTGGCGGCGCTGGCTCCTGCGCGCGGTCGCAGGCGATCCGGCCGACGTCCAGATCATGTACGGCGTCGCCGGCGAACGGCGGCTGACCGAGCTCGAGCTGCCCTGGCTCGACGGCTACGAAGGCTCGCACCCGGTGCGCATCGGCAATGCCGCGAGCGAGCAGCTCCAGCTCGACGTCTACGGCGAGGTCCTCGACGCGCTCTACCAGGCACGAGTCCACGGCGTCGGGGTCGACCCGCAGGCCTGGCGGATCCAGCTCGCCGTGCTCGACCACCTCGAGGAGGCGTGGCGCGATCCCGACGAGGGCATCTGGGAGATCCGCGGCGAGCGGCGGCACTTCGTCCACTCGAAGGCGATGGCGTGGGTCGCCTTCGACCGCGCCGTGCGGACGGTCGAGGAGCAGAGCCTCGACGGGCCCGTCGATCGCTGGCGCAGCCTGCGGGACGAGATCCACCAGCAGGTCTGCGAGCGCGGCTACAACGCCGATCTCGGCTCGTTCACGCAGGCGTACGGCTCGACGGAGCTCGACGCGAGCCTCCTCCTACTGCCGCTCGTGGGCTTTCTCCCCGCGACCGACCCGCGCATCCGCGGCACGATCGACGCCGTCGCGCGTGAGCTCCTGCAGGGAGGCTTCCTCCTCCGCTACCGCACCCACGAGGAGGGCGTGGACGGCCTACCGCCGGGCGAGGGCGTCTTCCTGCCGTGCTCGTTCTGGCTCGCCAACTGCTACGAGCTGCTCGGCCGGCACGAGGAGGCGCTGGAGCTCTTCGAGCGACTCGTCGGCCTCGCGAACGACGTCGGCCTGCTCTCGGAGGAGTACGACCCCGAAGCGAAGCGCCTGCTCGGCAACTTTCCGCAGGCGTTCACGCACCTCGCACTCGTGGGCACCGCGTTCAACGTCGCTCCGCACCTGCAGTCGCCGATGCACCTGCGCTTCGCTCGGCGGCAGCATCCTGAATAGCACCGGCGGCGTTGATCAGCGCCAGGTGGCTCAGACCCTGCGGGAAGTTGCCCAGGAGCTCGCCGCTCGCGGGGTCGATCTGCTCGGAGAAGAGGCCGAGGTCGTTCGCATACGGGAGGATCCGCTCCATCGTCTCCCAGGCCTCCTCGATCCGCCCGAGCCGCGCGAGGGCCTCGACGACCCAGAAGGAGCACGCGACGAACGCGCCCTCCTGTCCGACGTGCTCGGTCGTGCGATAGACCAGGCCGGGCGCCGCCGCGAGCCGCTCGCGAATCGTGTCGACCGTGCGGACGAGGCGCTCTCGCTCGGGGTAGCCCATTCGCACCGCGCGCAGGATCCCGGCGTCGAGTGAGCTCTCCCCCGCCCAGCCACAGTACGCGGCGAGCTCGTCCGACCAGCAGCTCTCCTCGATCCAGGCATGAAGACGATCGCGCTGCTCTCGCCACTGCGCGACGTGCTGGTCCGGCACGTGCCCCTTCTCCGCGAGGTCGAGGGCCCGGTCGAGGGCCATCCAGACCGCGACCTTCGAGCTGGTGTACTGCCGGTGCTCGTCGAGCTCCCACATCCCGGAGTCCTCGTCGGGCCAGAGGACCGCGACGCGGTCGACACAGCTCGCCAGCATCTCCCCCGTCTCCCCGTCGAGCACGTTGCCCTCGGAGACGTAGAGATCCGCGGTCTCGAGCAGGTCGCCCCACGAGCCGAGCTGGAGCTGGGTGCGCGCCGCGTTCCCGTAGCGGACCGGCCGCGAATCGCGATAGCCGCGGAGGTGCTCCAGCGTCTCCGTCCGGCTCGGGACACAGCCGTCGAGGTCGTAGAACGGCCGCAGGTCGGGCGCCGTCGGGCGGACGGCGCGCAGTAGGCAGGCGAACGACTCGTGCACCTGCTCCGGGAGCCCGAGTCGCATCAGTGCGTCGAGGGTGAACGCCGAGTCGCGCACCCACGAATAGCGGTAGTCGTAGTTCTTGTCGCCGCCGATGACCTCGGGAAGCGACGTGGTCGGCGCCGCCGCGATGCTGCCGTTCGGCGCATAGACGATCAGCTTGAGCGCGAGCGCGCTGCGCGCGACCTCCTCCTCCCAGGGGCCGTCGTACGCCCACATGCCGAGCCAGCGCTCCCAGACGCGCTTTGTGGCGTCGAGCCGGGCCTCGACGTGGTCGCGGCACGGTGCGTGCAGCGGCTGCCCGTGCGCAGCGACGAGGGCGAGCATGGCTCGCTTGCCGGCCGGGATCTCGAACGAGCCCGCGAGCGCGTCTGCCTCGGCCCGCACCTCCCCCGCGTCCCAGGCGTGGGCCGCCAGCTGCAGCCCGGCCCCCTCGGCGACGACGAGGTCGCCGCGGCGCACGATCCGCGGCGGCTCTCGGCCCCAGTCGAAGCGCGGCTCGAGCCGCCACTCGAGCGGCACCGACCCCTCGATTCCCTCGATCCGGCGTGCGAGCTCGACCCAAGGGAGCAGCCCGCCGTCCTGCAGTGTCAGCGCCTCGGTGACGCGAGCAACGCCGTCGCCGGTGCGGTACGTCGTCTCGAGGACGTTCGTGCGCCCGAGGTAGCGGCGAGCGGCCTCGAACCCGCCGCGCGGCGCGAGGCTGAAGCGGCCGCCCTGCTCCGGATCGAGCATCGCCCCGAACGTGGTAGGCGCATGGAGGCTCGGAAGCGACATGAAGTCGACCGAGCCGTCCGCTGCGACGAGCGCGACAGTGCGGCCGTCTCCCAGCGCCGCGTACGAGGCGATCGGCGCGAAGCCGTCAGACGCGCGCAGTCTCCGGCTCCCTCTCGCGGCTCAGTGCCGAGTCGGCGTCCGCGCCGAGGTCGGCCTGAATCTTCTCGAGCGAGCGGTCCTTCGTCTCCGGCACGAGCGTGACGAAGAAGACGAGCGCGCAGACGCCGAAGAACGCGTAGAGCCAGAACGTGCCCTGCTTCGTGATCACGTCGGTGAGCGTGAGGAAGGTGTACGAGATCGCGAAGTTCAGACCCCAGTTGAACATCGTGCAGACCGCCATCGCCGGCCCGCGCATCTGGAGCGGGAAGATCTCCGAGATCATGAGCCAGAAGACGGGGCCGAGGCCGACGGCAAAGCCCATGATGTAGACGAGCAGGCAGGCGAGCGCGAGCCAGCCGACCGAGCTCTGGATGCCGGTCGACGAGAAGAAGACGCCGAGCCCGACGAGCGCAACGGTCAGGGTCGCCGTCCCGGCGATCAGGAAGAAGCGGCGGCCGAGCCTGTCGAGCAACAGGATCGCGACGATCGTGAAAAACACGTTCGTGCAGCCGATGAACACGCTCTGCGTGAGCGCGCCCGTGTCCTTCTGGCCGGCGAACTTGAGGATCGTCGGTGCGTAGTAGATGACCGTGTTGATGCCGACGATCTGCTGCAAGATGGCGAGCGCGACGCCGACGATCAGCATGCGTCGCACGCCCTTGCCGAGCAGCTCGCGCACGCTGAACTCCTTCTCGGCGACGTCCTTGATCTCGTCGATCTCGCCCTCCACGTCGTCCTCTGCGAAGCGGTAGCGCTCGAGCACCTCGCGTGCGTCGTCCTCGCGGCCCTTCTCCACGAGCCAGCGGGGCGAGAACGGCATGAAGTACATCCCGATCGCGAGGACCGCGCCCGGGACGGCGGCGACGCCGAACATCCAGCGCCAGTTGTTCGAGAACCCCGCGAAGCCCCAGTCGACGATGTACGCCGCGAGGATCCCGAGCGTGATCATCAGCTGGTTGAAGCTGACCACGCCGCCGCGGATGCGGGCCGGCACGAGCTCGGCGATGTACATCGGCGAGACGAAGGACGCGGTGCCGACGGCGAGACCGAGCCAGAAGCGCGACGCGAGGATCTGCCAGTAGTTCTGGGAGAAGGCGCAGGCGAACGCGCCGATCACGTACACCGTCCCCGAGATCATCTTCGTCCTTCGGCGGCTGATCCTGTCCGCGAGCCAGCCCGAGACGAGGGCGCCGGCCACCGCGCCGAGCAGGAGGATCGCGACGGTCAGCTCCTGCTGGCCGTGCGTCTTGAGGCCGAGGTCCTTCCGCATGAAGAGCAGCGCGCCGCCGATGACGCCGGTGTCGTAGCCGAAGAGGAAGCCGCCGATCGCGGCAATCAGGGCGACGCCCAGCAGGCGCCTGTTGCGAAGCGCCTCGCGGACGAACCCGCCGCGCGTCGTCTCCGTCGCCTCCATCGGTCATCTGAACGGAGAACGGGACCGTCGGGATGCGCCCAGCCGCCGCTCTTCCTCACGCGCCTGGGCCGCGCGGAGAGTGTGATCGGCGACGCCGGCGGCGCCGTGGGCGATCACGGCGGCGCCGAGCGACGCATCCGCCTCGCGGAGCTTCCGCGCAGCGTCGCGCGCCGCCGCAGCCGCTGTGCGCGCCGCGTCCGGCTCGACGGCACGCACGGACTCGGCGGCCGCCTCGATCGCCGCCACCGCCTCGGCGGGCGCCGGCCGGTCGAGGCCGGCCAGGCGCACGACGCCCGTCGCGATCGCGTGGGAGTCGTAGACGGACGCCTCCAGCTCCCGATACAGCTCGCCGAGCTTCTCGACGCGCCTCCGCAGCGGTCTGCGTCGCGGCGCCTTGCGAGTGACGTCTCGCGCGGTGAGGAGCGCCTGCGCGAGCGGTCGGTCGTCGATGCTCCAGATCCGCTCGACCGCCGCCTCGGCGCCATCGCGGTCGTTCTCGGCAAGCGCCCGTGCGGTCTCGTCGAGCGCCGAGGCGAGCTGCTCCCGCAGGTTGCGCGCCTCGTCGCGGACGATCGGGACGGGGTCGATGGGCAGGAGGAAACGCGCGATCAGGATGGCGACGGCGCCGCCGATCAGCGCGTCCTCGAGCCGCTGCACCGCGAGGTTCGAGCCGGGCCGGTGGAGCGCGACGATCAGGATCGCCGAAGCCGCCGCCTGGTTCCGCACCATGCGCGAGGCGCCAGCACCGGTCGTGACGACGAGCGCCGCGGCCGTCCCGACGACGATCTGCCAGGCGCCGGCGCCTGCGACGGCGAGCACCGCGGCGCCGACGAGGATGCCGACGGAGACGCCGGTCATCATCTGGATCGCCTGCCGCCCGCGCGTCCCGCGCTCCGCTCCCAGGGCGATGGCCGCGGCAATCGGGGCGAAGAACGGCTGGCCGTGGTTCGGGAGCTGGAGCGCGAGCTCCCAGGAGATCCCGGCGGCGGCCGCCGCCTGCGCGAGCTGTCCGAGGGCGCCGAGGCCGAGGTTCGCGCGGGCGCGACGGAGCCGGTCGCGGAGGTTCACCACGGGATCTTGGCCCAGAACGAGAAGGGCCCGCGTGTGCCCCGGGGCGATCCGCTACCGGTGGCCGAAGTGGTGGGCGCGCGGGAGGGCCGCGTGGACGTCTGCCCCGTCGGTCAGGGAGCGTGCGAGCGCCGCGAGCGGGACGAGCTCGCGCACGAGGACGTTGCGGTTGCGGTCCGAGTGCTCGTAGCGGCCACGGACGAGCAGCAGCGGCTCGCTGCGCACGACCGCACGGAACCGCTCGTACACCTGCGGCGCGATCACGAGGTTCACCTGCGCGAGCTCGTCC
>DASXDE010000052.1:0-27146 GCA_036490825.1 Gaiellaceae bacterium | reverse complement strand
CTCGGCCGACGCCCACGCGACCCTCTTCGCCGCCGGCGTCCTCGACCGCTCCCACCGACCCCTCGGCCGCCCGCCCCACCGCGTCGTAGCCCGCCGCTGCTGCGCCGCCGCCTACCTTCGCGGCGCGCTGCTCGGCTCGGGAACGCTCAGCGGGCCGAGGGATCCGCACCTCGAGATCCGGACGGCGGAGGCCGAAGGCGCCCGCTTCCTCGGCGAGCTGGCGGCCCGGCTCGCGGCCGAGCTCCGCGTCCAGGAGCGGAGCTCGCACGCCACCGCCTACGCCAAGGGAACCGAGGCGATCGCCGACGTCCTAGTCGCCGCCGGCGCCATCGACC
Organism: Gaiellaceae bacterium; assembly: GCA_036490825.1. Lineage (GTDB taxonomy): Bacteria > Actinomycetota > Thermoleophilia > Gaiellales > Gaiellaceae > Palsa-739. Next base: position 26,811 of record DASXDE010000052.1, on the reverse strand, counting down.
TCGTGCTCGTGCTCGAGGAGCAGGCGGTGCTCGCGGCGACCCGGGCCGACGCAAACCGCCTCGCCAACGCCGACCACGCGAACCTCGTGCGCACCGGCCGGGCGGCGCACGCGCAGCTTCAGGCGCTCCACCGCCTCGATCTCGACGCGCTCCCCGACAACCTGCGCGAGGTCGCGCTCCTTCGTCTGCGCCATCCGACGGCCTCCACGGCCGAGCTCGCTCGGCGCTGCAAGCCCGCCCTCTCCAAGGCGGCCGCCTACCGCCGCCTCCGGCGTTTGCAGGAGCTTTCCGGCTCGTGAACTGCCTCGTTATCCGTTGAAAGTCTTCTGGCGCGGCAACAACCCAGGAGTCATACTCGTCTCGGCGGGTCCTGCTCGTCCGACGGCGGATTCAGACCCCGTCCGCCGCCAGGTCACGAGCGGGTGAGGGACCGGGAGGGTCGTCCTCGGAGCTTCCCGGTCCGCCCGCCTGCCGACCCTTACTAGACTCGGTCCGAGAACGACGACGGAGGGTTGACGATGGCGAAGACGAGAGTCGCGGTCAACGGCTTCGGCCGGATCGGGAGAAACTTCCTGCGAGCGCACGTCGCGCGCGCCGGCGACTTCGACGTGGCCGTCGTGAACGACCTCGCGGATCCGGAGATCCTCGCCCACCTGCTCCGCTACGACTCCACACACGGGCGTCTCGAGGGCGTCGAGGTGGACGGCGACCGCATCAGCGTGGAGGGCACCTCGTTCCAGGTGCTCGCCGAGCGGGATCCGACCGCGCTGCCGTGGGGCGAGCTGGGCATCGACGTCGTCGTCGAGTCGACCGGACTGTTCACGGACCGCGAGGGCGCCCAGCAGCATCTCGAGGCCGGCGCGAAGAAGGTGCTGATCTCGGCGCCCGCGACCGATCCGGACATCACCGTCGTGCTCGGCGTGAATCACGAGGAGTACGACAAGGACAGCCACCACATCGTCTCGATGGCCTCCTGCACGACGGGGTCGGTGGCGCCGATGGCGAAGCTGCTGCTCGACAACTTCGGCATCGAGAGCGGCTTCATGACGACCATCCACGCCTACACGACCGAGCAGCAGCTCCAGGACCAGGTCTCCATGACGCGGAAGGGCAAGCCCGACCTGCGCCGGATGCGCGCGGCGCCGCAGAACATCGTCCCGGCGTCGACCGGCGCCGCGCGCGCGATCGGCGAGGTCGTCCCCGAGCTGAAGGGCAAGCTCGACGGCATGGCGCTTCGCGTCCCGGTGCCCGACGGGTCGGTGACCGATCTCGTGGTCGATCTCGGGCGCGAGGCGACCGTCGACGAGATCAACGAGATCTTCCGAAGCGCCGCCGGCACGGACCGCTGGCGCGAGGTGCTCGAGTACACCGAGGATCCGATCGTGTCGTCGGACATCGTCGGCAACTCGCACTCCTGCATCCTCGACGGGCTCTCGACGATGGCTCACGGCCGGCAGGTCAAGCTGATCGGCTGGTACGACAACGAGTGGGGCTACAGCTGCCGGCTCGTCGACCTCGTCGCGCGGATCGGCCAGACGCTGCCGGCCGCCGTCGCCGCGTAGTGCGGCTGCCGAGGTCGGTCCGCGAGGCCGACGTCGGCGGGAAGACGGTTCTCGTCCGCGCCGACCTCAACGTGCCGCTCGAGGACGGCTGCGTCGCCGACGACACGCGCATCCGCGCCTCTCTGCCCACCTTGCAGCTCCTCCTCGAGCGAGGCGCGGGAGAGCTGCGCGTCTGCTCGCATCTCGGCCGGCCGAAGACGGAGGAGGACCGCGCGAGATACGCGATCGCGCCGGTCGCGGCGCGGCTGCGTGAGCTCCTGCCCGACGAGCGCCTCCACGTCCTGGAGAACACGCGCTTCGACGAGGGCGAGACGAAGAACGACGAGCGCTTCGCGCGCGAGCTCGCCGACGGCTGCGACCTGTACGTCGACGACGCCTTCGGCTCGGCGCACCGCGCGCACGCCTCGACCGAGGCCGTCGCGCACCTGCTTCCCGCCTATGCGGGGCTCCTGCTGCTCGCCGAGCTGGAGCATCTCGGACGGCTCCTCGGCGACGTGGAGCGCCCGTTCGTTCTCGTCTCCGGCGGTGCGAAGGTCGAGGACAAGGTCGGCGTCCTCCGCAAGCTCGGCGGCCGCGCCGACACCGTGCTGATCGGCGGCAAGATGGCCGAGGAGCTACGAGCCGAGAACCCGCTCGAGTTCGAGGTCGAGCTGCCCGTGGACGTCGTGGGCGCCGCGGAGTTCGCCGCCGACGCAGACTCGCGGGTCTGCGGGTACGACGAGCTCCCGGAGGGGTGGCTCGGACTGGACATCGGGCCCGAAACGCGGGCGCGGTTCTCCGAACGCCTTGCGGCTGCACGGACGATCTTCTGGAACGGGCCGATGGGCGTCTTCGAGTGGACGCGGTTCGCCGCAGGGACGAAGGCCGTCGCCGAGGCGGTCGCCGCGAACGACGCGGCCTTCTCCGTCGTGGGCGGCGCCGACTCGGTGTGGGCGCTCAACGAGCTCGGCCTCGCCGATCGTGTCTCCTGGGTCTCGACCGGCGGCGGCGCGAGCCTCGAGCTGCTCGAGGGCAAGGAGCTGCCCGGCGTGGCGGCGATCCCGTCGGACTAGGATCGCGCCGTGCTCATCGCCGGCAACTGGAAGATGTTCCACGGTCCCGACCCGGCCGCGCTCGCAGGGCTCGACGCCGTGGTGTGTCCGCCGTACACGCGGTTGCGCGACTGCGTGGACGCGGGGCTGACGACGTACGCGCAGAACGTCCACTGGGAGCCCGAGGGCGCGTACACCGGCGAGATCTCGGCGCCGCTGCTGCTCGAGCTCGGCGTCGTCGGCTCGCTGGTGGGGCATTCCGAGCGGCGGCAGTACTTCGGGGAGACCGACGAGACCGTCGCGAAGCGGGCCCGCGCCGCGCTCGCCGCCGGGCTGCGCGTGATCGCCTGCGTCGGCGAGACACAGGAGCAGCGCGAGGCGGGGGAGACCGAGGAGGTCCTGCGCCGCCAACTCTCGGTGCTCGAGCCGCATCCTCAGCTCGTGCTCGCGTACGAGCCGGTGTGGGCGATCGGCACCGGCCTCACGGCCACGCCGGAGATGGCGCAGGAGGCGCATGCCTTCATCAAGTCGCTGCTCGACGCGCCGGTCCTCTACGGCGGGTCGGTCAAGCCCGACAACGCCGCCGCCCTGCTTGCGGAGCCCGACGTCGACGGCGCCCTCGTCGGCGGCGCGTCCCTCGAGGTCGACCCCTTCAAGGCGATATGCGAGACGGCCGCACGTATCCCCTCGTAGCGCTCGTCATCCTCGACGGGTGGGGGATCGCGCCGCCCGGGCCCGGCAACGCGATCGAGCTCGCGGAGACGCCGGTCTTCGACCGCCTCTGGCGCGACTATCCGCACGCCCGCCTCGCCGCCTCGGGCGAGGCCGTCGGGCTGCCGGAGGGGCAGATGGGCAACTCCGAGGTCGGGCACCTGACGATCGGCTCGGGCCGCGTCCTCGACCAGGACCTGATGCGCGTCAACAGGGCGATCGGGAGCGGCGACCTGCTCGAGAACGAAGCCCTGCGGAGCGCGTTCGCGCGCGGTGAGAACGTGCATCTGCTCGGCCTCGTCTCGCACGGCGGCGTGCACTCGCACATCGACCATCTCCAGGCCCTGCTGCGGTTCGCGCCGGAGAAAACCTGGATCCACGCGTTCACCGACGGTCGCGACGTCAGCCCCACCTCGGCGGTGCACGACCTCGCCGAGCTGCCCCTCGACCGCATCGCGACCGTTGCCGGCCGCTATTACGCGATGGACCGCGACAACCGCTGGGACCGCACCGAGCGTGCGCTCCGCGCGATCGTGGACGGCGAGGGAGAGCATGCGGACGACCCGATTGCGGCGGTGCAGGCGAGCTACGACCGGGGAATCACCGACGAGTTCATCGAGCCCGTCGTCGTCGACGGCCGCCCGCGGCTCGATCCCGAGCACGACACCGCGATCTTCTTCAACTTCCGCCCCGACCGCGCGCGGCAGCTCTCCGAGAAGCTCGGCGAGCTCGGCGTCGACCTCACGACCATGACCCGCTACCGCGAAGACTTCGACTTTCCCGTCGCGTTCCCGGAACAGGACGTCGAGAACACCCTCGCCGAGGTGCTCTCCGCCCACGGCATCCGCCAGCTCCACTCGGCAGAGACGGAGAAGTACGCCCACGTCACGTACTTCCTCGACGGTGGGCGGGAGGAGCCGTTTCCCCGCGAGGAGCGGATCCTCGTCGACTCGCCGCGCGACGTGCCGAGCTACGACCACAAGCCGGAGATGTCGGCGCGCGAGGTCGCCGAGCGGGTGGTGCGGGCGATCGACGACGACGGCTACGGGTTCGTCGTCGTCAACTTCGCGAACCCGGACATGGTCGGCCACACCGGTGACATCCCGGCCGTCGTGCAGGCGGTCGAGACGGCCGACGAGTGCCTCGGACGCGTCGTCGAGGCGGTCGAGCGCGCAGGCGGGGTCTCGCTCGTGATCGCAGACCACGGGAACGCCGAGACGCTGCTGCAGGAGGACGGAGTCAGCCCGCACACCGCCCACACGACGAACCCGGTGCCGGTCGTCCTCACGGCTCGGGATGCGGGATTGCGGGACGGCGAGCTCGCCGACGTGGCGCCGACGATCCTCGCGCTGCTGGGGCTCGCGGCGCCGTCCGAGATGACCGGGGGAAATCTCGTTTCAGACGCGTGAAAATCGGTCTATACTGCGGCACCTTGTCGCTGCCCCAGCCTGACCACGGCGTCCTGCGGAAGGCGCAGCGGGGCGATGAACGAGCCTTCTCGATCATCGTCCGCGCATATCAGATCCCGGTTTACAACTACGTGCTGCGCATGATCGGCGATCGCACGCTCGCCGAGGATCTGACACAGGAGGTCTTCCTCCGCGTTTTCCAGGGGCTGCCGCGCTTCTCGCTCCGCTCGAAGTTCACGACCTGGCTCTTCCAGGTGACGAAGAATCGCGTCCTCGACGAGCTGCGGGCGACCGAGCGCCGCCCGCGGGCGGTCGTCGATCTCGACGACATTCCGCCGCTCGAGGTGCTCGACGCGCCGTTCGAGCGGCTCGAGGCGATCGACGCCGTGTGGCGCGCGGTCGAGGCGCTCAGCGTCGACCTGAAGATGGCGCTCCTCTTGCGCGACGTGGTCGGTCTCTCGTACAGCGAGATCGCCGACTCGCTCGAGGTGACGCTCTCGACCGTGAAGTGGCGGATCTGGAAGGCACGCGAGGACGTCCAGCTCTCGCTCGCCCGCGAGGGCATCGACGTATTCCCGGAGCGCGAGCTGGTCGAGGCCGAGCTTCCCGCTGTGCCCGTGCTCGCGCCGCCGGCGCTCCCTGCCGCCTAGAGACCGGTCCCGGCCCGGCCACGCCCGGTGCCGGGCGCGAGTGGCTCTAGAGGCCGTGTTGGAGGCGCGCCGCCAGGAGCTCCGGCAGCCCCGCTTCGCGCATCTCGGCCTGCGTTCGCTCGACGTCGTACTCGACGCGGCGGAAGCTCGCGCGCTTCGCGTCGAGATCGAGGAGGAGAAACGCGGCCCTCGGATCGCCGTCCCGCGGCTGGCCGACCGAGCCCGGGTTGAGCAGCGCCCGCACCCCGCCGACCTCGAGCTCGGTGCCGGCCGGAGCCATGCCGCCCGCGACCCCGTCGTCCGACTGGACGACCTGCAGCGCGACGTGGCTGTGCCCGACGAGGACGAGCGGCGAGCCCGCGACCTCGAGCGTCGCGAGCACTGCGTCGTCGCTCAGCACGTATTCCCAGATCGGGTCTCGCCCCGAGCCGTGGTAGAGCGCGACGCCGTGGGCCGCGCCCTCCGGCTCGAGCCGCTCCAGGAGAGCCTGCCACCCGGGTTCGAGCACCTCCCGCGTCCAGGTCGCCGCGAGCCCTGCATCCCCGTGGAACTCGGCGAGGTCGATCGTCCCGCGGACGGCGAGGTCGTGGTTGCCGGCGAGGCAGACGTCGGCCCTCTCGGCGATCGCGGCACAGCACTCGTTCGGCCGCGGCCCGTAGCCGACGAGGTCGCCGAGGCACCAGAGCTCGTCAGGCGCCTCCGCCTCGATCGCGCCGAGAACGGCCTCCAGCGCGTGCAGGTTCGAGTGGATGTCGGAAACGACCGCGACGCGCATGAGCGGACGCCAACGCTAGCCCGGCGAGGACGGGGACCGTTGCCGCGACCTCCGAGGTGACGAAGAGAAGCAGCCCCCAGAGGCCGGCCGCGACGCCGGTGACGGCGGCGGCGCCGAGCTTCCGCCTCCCGGCCACGACGACGCCGAGCAGCGCGGGAGCGAGCAGGTCGAGCCAGCCCATGACGGCGGAGCCGAATGTCGCCTGCTGCAGGCTCGGCAGCGGCGTGCCGGCGGCGTGGGGAAGAGCGACGGACTGCAGCGCGTTCGTCGCCTCCTGCACGCCGGTCGTCGCCCACACGAGGACGACGTCGAGAACGGCGAGGCCCACCAGCCCGGCGCGAACCGACCAGGCGGGCGCAGCCATCGCCACGGCCGAGGCCGCCGCGAGGCAGGCGCCGGCGATCAGCGCGAGGCCGGCGGCGTCCTGGACGAGGCCGCTCGCGAGCCAGGCTGCGAGCCAGAGCGCGGCGGCGACCGGCGGCCAGAGCCACCAGCGGGCGCTGCCGCGGAAGAGCCCGCCCGCGGCTGCGAGCACCGGCGTCCCGAAGGTTGCGAGCAGCGCGAGGGCGTGCGGCCCCCGCGGCACGAGGTCGACGATCGCCACGCCGGCCGCCAGCAGCGCCGCCGGCACGGCGAGCCAGACCCAGCTCTGGCCCCAGGTGCGAGCCTGACGGGCGGGCGCGGCCGCCGTGGCCGCCTGCGCGGCGCAGAGGACGGCGTACGACGGGACGAGGGAGAGCGTCAGTCCTCGGAGGGCTCGGGCTCGTCCGAGTGGCCCGGCGCCTCGGGCAGGTTCCGGATGCCCTCGCGCGTCGCGTACTTCGACCACGAGTCCTGCAGCGCGGCGATGAGCTCCGGGATGAACCGCGGCGAGGCGTTGACGCGAGCGACCACCGCGCCCGGCACGTCTCCCTCCTCGACCTCGTGCTCGATGCGCGCGAAGGTCAGCGTGAACTCGTACTGCGAGAAGCTGACGTTCGCGAAGTTCGCGTACGTGCCGCCGATCAGCTCGGCCGGCATCTGGATGTTGAGCCGCCGCTCGTCCCCTTCGGGCTCCGGGAGATCGATCTCGTCCTCGTCCATGGCCACATACTAGGAGCATGGCCGTCCCCGTCCGCCTGCGCCAGACCGCACGGCTGCTCGCCGCCCTCTCGGCGACGCTGCTCGGGGGGACGATCGGCTTCCACCAGACGCTGCACGAGTCGTGGTTCCAGTCGTTCTACCGGGCCGTCGTCACGGTGACCCTGGCCGGGCTCGACACGGTTCCTGACAACAACGGCGCGCGGATCGTCGCTCTGGTCCTCGTCGGCGTAGGCCTGGCGATCATCGCCTACGCGGGGGCGGTTATCGTCGAGGCGATCGCCGGCGGCGTCCTCACTGGAGCGCTGGCGGCACGGCGGAGGGAGCGGACGATCGAGCAACTGCACGACCACTTCATCATCTGCGGCTACGGCCGGGTCGGCCGGCGGGTGGGCGACGAGTTCCGCGCGGCCGGCGTGCCGTACCTCGTGCTCGACTTCCACGAGGACGCGGTCGCGGCGGCGCAGGAGGACGACGTGCTCATGGTCAAGGGCGACGCGACGAAGGACGAGAACCTGCGGCGGGCCGGTCTCGACCGCGCCCAGGGGCTCGTCGCGGCCTCCGACTCCGACTCGGACAACCTCTCCGTCGTCCTCTCGGCCCGCTCGGCGCGTCCCGAGCTGACGATCGTCGCCCGCGCCTCGGGCGCCGACGCCGAGCGGAAGCTCGCGCTCGCGGGCGCCGACCGGGTCGTCCTCCCGTACACGACCGCAGGACGGGTGATGGCGAACCTCGTGCTCAAGCCGCAGGTGACGGCTTTCCTCGACGTCGTGACGACGGCGACCGGGCCCGACCTCCAGCTCGCGGAGATCGAGGTGCGCGAGACGTCGGCCGCGGCCGGGCAGACGATCCGCGAGCTGCGCATCCGGCACGAGACGGGGGCGCTCGTCGTCGCGCTGCGACGGGCCGACGGGAGCTTCGACACGACGCCTGAGCCGGACACGCCGATCGCCGTGGGCGACGTCCTGATCGGCGTCGGCTCGCCGGACGAGATCCGGGCGCTGGAAGACCTCTTCGGGCCGCGCGAGACCGTTGCCCGCTGATCCCGTCACGAGCTTCGCGGCCGCGCTCGCCTCCACGGCCGGCGCCGAGCTCGAGCTCGAGCGGCCCGGCGAGGCGGAGCACGGCGACTATGCGACGAATGTCGCGCTGCAGCTCGCGGGGACGCAGCGGCGGCCGCCGCGCGAGATCGCGGCCGAGATCGCGGACGCGGCTGCGGCCCTCGACGCGGTCGAACGGGCCGAGATCGCAGGACCCGGCTTCGTCAACCTATTCCTCCGGGACGAGTGGTTCGCGTCGGCGCTCGCCGAGATCCTCGAGGACGGCGACGCGTACGGCGGCGGCGCGCCTGAGCACCAGGAACGCGTGCAGGTGGAGATGGTCTCGGCGAACCCGACCGGCCCGATCCTCGTCTCCCACGCGAGGAACGGCGCCTACGGCGACTCGCTCGCGCGCCTCTTCGAGCTCGCGGGCCATGCGGTCGAGCGCGAGTACTACTACAACGACTCCGGCGGCCAGATGGACCGGTTCCGCGCGTCGGTCGAGGCCGTGCGGCGGGGGGAGGAGCCGCCAGAGGACGGATACCGAGGCGCGTACATCGACGACCTCGCCGCCCTGAAGGGCGACCCCGTGCCGCTGATGCTGAAGGAGATGGAGACGTCGCTCGAGCGGTTCCGCATCCACTTCGACACGTGGCGCCGCCAGAGCGAGCTCGAGCAGCGCCTGCCCGAGCTGCTGCCTCGGCTCGACACGTACGAGAAGGACGGCGCGCTCTGGGCACGCTCGTCGGCCCACGGCGACGACGAGGACCGCGTGCTGCTCCGTTCGGGAGACCGCTCGCCGACGTACCGCGCCGCGGACGTCGCCTACCTCGTGGACAAGCTCGAGCGCGGCTTCGACCGCGCGATCTACGTCCTCGGCGCCGACCACCACGGGACGCGAAACTGGTACGCGGCGGTCGCCCGGATGCTCGGCTACGACCCCGAGCGGGTCGAGGTGCTCCTCTACCAGATGGTCAACCTGACGAAGGGCGGGCAGCAGACGAAGCTGTCGAAGCGCCGCGGCGACGTCGTCTTCCTCGACGACTTCATGGACGAGATCGGCGTCGACGCCGGGCGCTGGTACCTCGTCAACCGCGGGCCCGACCAGACGATCGAGCTCGACGTCGAGCTCGCAGCGGAGCGGACGCAGAAGAACCCCGTCTACTACGTCCAGTACGCGCACGCGCGGATCGCCGGGATCCTGCGCAACGCGGGCGACGCGGCCGTCTCGGCCGAGCCCGGAGGCCCGCTCGCGCCCGAGGAGCGGGAGCTCGTGAAGCGGCTCGCCGAGCTGCCGGCGATCGTCGCCGAGGCGCTCATGAAGCGCGGCCCGCAGGGTGTTCCGAACTACGCGATCCGCGTCGCCGACGACTTCCACCGCTTCTACCACGAGCACCGCGTGCTCGAGAGCGAGCAACAGGCGTTCCGGCTCGGCCTCTGCCGCGCGACCGGCACGGTGATCGCGCGCTGCCTCGATCTCGTCGGAGTCGAGGCGCCGGAGCGGATGTAAGACTTCGGGTCGTGGACGGGCTGCTGCTCACCCGTCGCCAGCGCCTCCGCAGCTACGGCGAGAAGACGATCCTCACGGTCGGTCCGTCCGCGGTTCTCGCGCTGGTCGCGCTTGCGCTCGGTCAGTGGGCGGACGCGGTGTTCGTGCTCGCGATCGCGGGCCTGACGGCCCTTTCCGTCGGCTCCATGCTGCGGACCAGGATCGGAGCCGCCGTCCTCGGACTCTTCCTCCTCGGCGCGCTGATCGTGTTCCTGCTCTTCACGGCCTGGATGGTCTCCCACCCGATCCTGCCGGGGAGCTAGCACTTTAGGATCGGGCCTCGTGAGCACCGCGAGGCAGGCCCCCGATCGCAACATCGCGCTCGAGCTCGTCCGCGTCACGGAGGCGGCGGCGATGGCGGCCGCGCGCTGGATCGGCCGCGGCGACAAGGAGGACGCAGACCAGGCGGCGGTCGACGCGATGCGCTTCGTGCTCGACAGCGTCGCGATGCGCGGCGTCGTCGTGATCGGCGAGGGGGAGAAGGACGAGGCGCCGATGCTCTACAACGGGGAGGAGGTCGGGAGCGGTCAGGGGCCCGAGGTCGACGTCGCCGTCGACCCGCTCGAGGGAACGCGCCTGACCGCGCTCGGTCAGCCGAACGCGATCGCGGTGATCGCCGTGGCCGAGCGCGGCACGATGCTCTTCCCCGGCGCCGCTCTCTACATGGAGAAGATCGCGGTCGGCCCCGACGCGATCGACGCGATCGACATCGAGCGCAGCCCGACCGAGAACGTCGGCGCCGTCGCCGAGGCGCTCGGCAAGACGCCTCGCGAGGTGGACGTCGTCGTGCTGGAGCGCGATCGCCACGCCGACCTGATCGCCGAGTTGCGCGAGGCGGGCGCCCGCGTACGCCTGATCCGCGACGGCGACGTCGCGCCGGCGATCGCCGCGGCGCAGTCCGGAACCGGCGTCGACTTGCTGTACGGGATCGGCGGGACGCCCGAGGGCGTCATCTCCGCGGCCGCGCTCAAGTGCGTCGGCGGCGGCATCCAGGGACGCCTCTGGCCGCGCAACGACGACGAGCGCGGGAAGCTCCTCGACGCCGGTCTCGACCCGGCGCGCGTTCTCCGCACCGACGATCTCGTCTCCGGCGAGGACGTCTTCGTCGCCGCGACCGGGGTGACGACGGGCTCGCTCCTGCAGGGCGTCCAGTACACGCCGGGTGGCGCGGTCACCGACTCGATCGTGATGCGCTCGCGCTCCGGCACCGTGCGCCGCGTCGTCGCGCAGCAGTCGCTCGCGAAGCTCTCCGCGCTGACCGGATTCGAGTACACGTAGCCCTCAAACGCGCGGCCGCGGCGCCGAGCCGCCGGCCGTCAGCCCACGCCGACCGCTTCGCGCTCCATCTCGGGCGCGTACGTACCGGTGCGCGCGGCGGCGTTCATCTTCGCGCGGTGGTAGTACGCGCGCTGGCCCGCCTCGAGGTTCTCCTCCTTGCCGGCCCACGCCTTCAGCGCCGGCGCCTGCAGCGCCCGGCCGTAGGAGAAGGAGAGCTGCCACGGGTGCGGCCCGTGCGCGTTCATCGCGTTCAGATGCGCGGTCGCGTCCTCGTCCGACTGCCCGCCGGAGAGGAAGACGATCCCCGGCACCGCGGCCGGCACGTGCTTGGACAGCGCGTGGGTCGTCGCCGCGGCGACCTCGTCGACGCCGGCGCGGCTGCTCGCCTCGTACCCGGAGAGGACCATGTTCGGCTTGAGCAGCGTCCCCTCGACGTCGACGCGCTGGTCGAAGAGCTCGGTGTAGACGGCCGCGAGGACGCGTGACGTGACGAAGCCGCTGCGCTCGATCGTGTGCGTCCCGTCCTGCAGCACTTCGGGCTCGACGATCGGGACGATCCCCGCCTCCTGGCACAGGGCCGCGTAGCGGGCGAGCGCGTGCGCGTTCGTCCAGATGCAGTACTCGCTCGGCAGCGTGTCCGTGATCGAGTAGGTCGCGCGCCACTTCGCGAAGCGCGCGCCGAGCTCGCGGTACTCCTCGAGCCGCTGCCGCAGTCCGTCGAGCCCCTCGGTCACCGTCTCGCCCTCGGCGTGCGCGAGCGGCTTCGCGCCCTGGTCCACCTTGATGCCCGGGATGATGCCCTTCGAGGCGAGCAGCTCCGGGAACGGCGTCCCGTCGTCGGCCTTCTGGCGGATCGTCTCGTCGAAGAGGATGACGCCGCTGATGTACTCCTCGGCGCCTGGCGTCGTGAACAGCATGTTGCGATAGGCGCGCCGGTTCTCCTCGGTCGACTCGACGCCGATCGTGTCGAAGCGCTTCTTGATCGTGCCCTCGCTCTCGTCGGCGGCGAGAATCCCCTTCCCCTCGGCCACGAGCGCCGCGGCGGTCTCGTGCAACTCGGTGTTCGGCATGGCAGCTCCTGTCTCGCTGGTCTCAGCTGTCTGGGGTTCCATTATGGCCGGGCTACAATCGCCGTATCCGGCGGGAGTAGCTCAGTTGGTAGAGCATTGGCTTCCCAAGCCAAGGGTCGCGGGTTCGAGTCCCGTCTCCCGCTTCGGCGCTGCTCCCGCTAAGCGGGGTCGCGCGTGATCGGCTCGTCACGCGCTGCCAGCGGCCACCTCGACCTGACGGCGCTCCGCGTGGGCGGAAGCGACAGGGTCTCGGGAGGAACCGAGACCGCGTGGCTGTCACCCCAGTACCGGATGATCGCCGCGCCTCTGCTCAGGCGGAGGAAGGACGCGCGGCGGATGGGCTGCGGCGCCGGTGTGCCGGCGCCGCAGCCGCTGAGGAAAAGGACGAGCGCGCCGGCCGGGAGGAGCAGGCGCGTCCATCCCTCGGTAATACGTCGCAGACGCCGGATCGGTCACGCTCGACGACCGAACCGGTCCCGCTCTTCCTGCGTAGAGCCCTGAAACCACTACGCGAGAGGAGGGTCGCCATGCGACCTCTACACGCGGTCGTGGTGGGGGTTATCGGCTTGGTGGCGGTGGTCGCCGCGGGCTGTGGTGGCGCGATCCCGAGCTCCAACGGGGGTCCGGCCACGCTGAAGATGGACGGGCAGTACCTCGTCGACGCGCAGGGACACAGCGTCTACCTGTTCGAGAAGGACGAGGATCGTGAGAGCTACTGCAGCGGCGCCTGCGCCGCGGTCTGGCCGCCGCTCGAGACCTCGGCGGCTCCGACTGCCGGCGCCGGCGTCCAGAGCGCCGCGCTCGGCACGATCAAGCGCGAGGACGGCGACATGCAGGTGACCTATCGCGGCCACCCGCTCTACTACTACGCCGCCGACGCGAGCACGCCCGACAAAACGAAGGGTGAAGCCATCGAGCAGTTCGGCGACGAGTGGTATCTCGTCGGAGCGCGTGGCCAGCCGGTCGAGCTTCAGGGCGACTCCGGCGGCTCGAACTCCGGCTCGAACGGCGGGGGAGGTGGCTACTGATGAACGAGGTCCGGGAACGCACCACGTACTCGGCCAGGCCGGTGCCCGACGAGGCGGTTCTCCCGCGCTCGCCGGGCCGCGCGCCCGCCGTGCTGCGGACGCTCGGCGCCGTCGCGGTGCTCGCGGTGGGCGCCGTCCACCTCGAGCAGTACTCCGCCGAGCACTTCGACGTCGTGCCGGTCATCGGACCGCTCTTCGCGCTCAACTTCGCGGGGGCGACGGTGATCGGGCTGGGACTGCTCGTCCCGGCGGCGCGGCTGCGACTCGTGCATCTCCTGCTCGCTCTCGGCGGGATCGGGCTGGCGGCGACGTCGTTCGTCTTCCTGTTCGTCAGCGAGCACCAGCCGCTGTTCGGCTTCCAGGACTACGGCTACCGGACGGAGATCGTCGTCGCGCTCGCGGCCGAGGCGGTGGCAGTGATCCTGCTCACGGCATACCTCGCCGTGCGGGCCTGCAGGCGCGCCTAGTCCGTCAACGCCAGGTGTCGCCGAGGACGCGCAACCAGTTGCGGTGCGTGACCTTGGCGACGCCTTCGTCGTCGAAGCCACCGGCGCGGAGTGCGGCGACGAGCCTGGGGAAGCCGGCGATCCCGCCGAGCTCCTCGGAGACGAGCGCTCCGTCGAAGTCCGAGCCGAAGGCGACGTGATCGATGCCGATGCGTTCCGCGATGTACTCGACGTGGCGGACGATCTCCGCGAGCGGCGTCTCGGCGACCTGGCCGCCGTCCTCTCGCAGGAAGGAGACCGCGAAGTTGACGCCGACGACTCCGCCCGAGGCGCCGATCGCGTCGAGCTGGGTGTCGGTCAGGTTGCGTGAGGACGCGCAGAGCGCGTGCGCGTTCGAGTGCGTGGCGACGAGCGGCGCGGACGAGATTCCCGCCACGTCCCAGAAGCCCGCCTCGTTGAGGTGGGACAGGTCGACGAGGACGCCGAGGCCGTTGCAGGCGCGGACGAGCTCCCGGCCGGCATCCGTCAGGCCGGGGCCCGTGTCGCCCGTGGAGGGGAAGCGGAACGGCACGCCCTCCGCGAAGGCGTTCGCCCTCGACCAGACCGGCCCGAGCGAGCGGAGCCCCCGCTCGTACCAGGTCTCGAGATCCGAGAGGTCGGCCGCGAGCGGCTCGGCGCCCTCGAGGTGGAGGATGGCCGCAACCCGGCCCGGGCGGAAGTCGTCCGGGCTCGTGGCGAGCTGCACCGGGAGCGAGCGGAAGACCTCGTAGAGCTCCTCTGCCATCCGGGCCGCCTCGTCTCTCGGGATCGGGTCGGGCAGCGGCAGCGCGTACCGCATCGAGGTCGGCTTCGGCGGCTTCGACGAAGGGACGAAGAGCGCGAAGAAGCCGCCGGCGAAGTCCGCCTCGGCAGCCTCGTCGAGGTGGACGTGGCGGATGTCGTCGCCGCGCCACTTCCGCACGACGAGGTCGTTGTGGCCGTCGACGATCACCGCCCCAGCCCAGGCGGAGGCCTCACCTGTCGATGAAGAGCATGCGGACGACGTCTCCGAGCATCAGGAGCAGCACGAGCCCGGCCACGATGTCCACCGTCATGGTCACTGCTTAGGCGTCCTTTCCCGGATCGGCGCCATCCATTCGTCTGGCAACGCCTATCGCTCGGGCCAGGCCGCCGCGAGCTTGCGGCGCGTCTCGAGTAGATGCTCGGGGATCACCTTGACGTCGGCCAGCACCGGCATGAAGTTCGTGTCGCCGTTCCAGCGCGGCACGACGTGGACGTGGCCGTGGTCGACGATGCCCGCGCCGGCCACCCGCCCGAGGTTCCAGCCGACGTTGAACCCCTCCGGCGAGAAGACCGCCCGCAGCGACCGGAGCGCATCGACGGCGAGCCGGTGGATCTCGAGCGCCTCCGCCTCCGCGAGGTCGTCGAACACGGAGCCGTGCCGGTACGGCGCGACCATCAAGTGCCCCGACGCGTACGGGAACTTGTTGAGGAGGACGAAGGCGAGCTCGCCCCGGCGGATCACGAGCTCCGGCTCGTCCTCCGGCAGCGCGGCGGCGCGGCAGAAGACGCACTCGTCGCCGTCGCCCGCGTGCTGGACGTACTCGAGCCGCCACGGCGCCCACAGCTGCTCCATTGCCGGGAGGCTACTAGCGCCTCGGACGGCGGCCTTGTAGCATCGCCCCATGACCAACTGGCTGAAGCGCCTGTTCGGTGGATCCGGATCGTCCGCGAGCGAAGCTCCCGAGCCGACGACGGCGCCGGAGCCTCCGTCGATGCCCGCCGAGCCCGCACCCGAGGCGGATGCGGGCGAGACCGAGCCTGCCGGCGACGAACCCGCCTGAGCGAGTCTCCCCGGACAACCTGATCATCGGCCTCGAGCAAGCTCGGCCGCCTCGTCGCGCCGGCGGCTGGCGGTTGCGGCTCGCCACGGGCCAGCGCGTCAGAGCCAGCGCTTCCAGCGGAAAAAGGCGAGCATCCCGACGATCGCGACGGCCATCAGGCCGAGGCTCGCCCAGAAGGCGCTCCAGGTCCCGAAGCCGGGGAAGTGGACGTTCATCCCGAAGAACCCGGTCAGGACCGTGAGGGGCAGCATCACGACGCTGAAGATGGTGAGCACGTAGAGGATGTCGTTCTGCTGGTGTGAGATCAGCGACTCGTTCGTGTCCTCGAGCGCCTCCACGACCTCCTTGTAGTTGTCGAGGAGGTCCCAGATCCGCTCCGAGGCGTCGACGATGTCGTCGAAGTAGAGCTCGAGCTCCTCCGGCAGGAACTGGCGCTCGATCTGCCGCTCGAGCTGCCTCAGCGTCGGCCGCTGCGGCTTGATGATCTTGCGGTAGGAGATGATCTCCTGCTTGACCCGGTGGATGTCGGTGACGAGCTCCCGCGCGCCCTGGTCCTCGCCGATCGACTCGTCGATCTGCTCGAGCTTGAAGCCGATCTTGTCGAGGATCGGGAAGCAGTAGTCGTAGAGGTCGTCGAGCACCTCGTAGAAGAGACGGCCGGGGCCGCGCGAGAGCAGCCGGGAACGGAACTCCTCGCTCTCCTCGCAGCGGCGGAACAGGAGGCTGACCGGTCGCAGCTCGACCGCCGGGAGGGTGACGATGTAGTCGGGCCCGATGAAGGCGTCGAGCTCGCCCGCGTTCAGGCGGCCGACGGTGGCGTCGTAGACCGGGAAATGGAGGACGGTGAAGAGATAGCCGTCGCCGCCTTCGTCGTCACCGGCGTAGACGTCGACCTTCGGGCGCTGGCGGCGCGAGAGGACGTCCTCGACGTCGAGCGGATGCCAGCCGAACCTGCTGGCCAGAAGCTGCGCCTCGCCGGCGGTCGGCGCGAGAAGGTGGACCCAGGTGACCCCGCCGGCGCGGAGCTCAGCCGGACCGGGCCGCGTCTCGACGACCGGAGCGCCCGGCGCAGCGCGGCGCGAGCGGATGCGCGGCAGGCTGGGCATCGGTACTGAGGGGGTCGACGGTCGCTGGCATGGCCCGGGAATCCTAGCCGCTGGCCGGCGCGGGGACTACCTGAGCGGCCTCGCCATGCGGTGTCCGGCGCACCCGCTCGGGCAGCCGCGGCTCGAGCGCGAGCGCGGCCCCGGCGCAGGCGAGGTTCACGCCCGCCGCGATCGGCCAGAGCAGGAGCGGCCGGTGCTGGAGGAAGAAGCCGCCCGCCGCGGGCCCGACGATCCAGCCGATCTGCCAGGAGATGCTCGACGCGGCGAGATACCGGCCGACGAGGGCCGGCGGGGCGAGGTCGACGCTGAGCGGCGCCTGGATCGCGCCGTGCAGGCACTCGCCCACCGCGAACACGAGCATGGCCCCCGCGAGGATCCCGAACGCCGCGGTCGCGCTCGTCCAGGCCCCCGCGGCGCCGATCGCGAGCAGGGAGGCAGCCCAGAGGATCCCCATCAGCGCGAAGCCGCGCATCCGGCTCCTTCCCTCCGCGAGCTTCACCACCGGGAGCTGGAAGAGGACGATCCCGACCGCGTCGAGGGCGAACACGACCCCGACCTGGCGCTCGTCGATGTGCGCGACGTTCTTCCCGAAGGCCGGGAGGATCTCGACTGCGAGCGAGATCCCGGCCGTCATGAACGCGGCGTTGAGGAGCGTGAACGACGTGAAGACGCGGTCGCGCAGCACGGCGCGCCAGCTGCCGCCGAGCCGCTCCTCGTGCAGCGCGGGCGGGCGGACCCGCGCGAGGACGGCCATGTAGCCGAGGAAGGTCACGCAGTCGATCGCGAACAGGACGGTGAACGTCCCCGGGCGTCCGACCGAGGCGATCAGACCGGCGGCCACGCCGCCGAGCGCAACGCCGACGTTCATGGCGAGCCGCTGCAGCGCGTACGCGGGCGCGCGCCGGGCGGCCGGGGTCAGGCCGGCGAGGAGCGCGGACTGCGACGGCCAGAACGAGCCGCTGCCGATCCCCCACAGCGTGTAGATCGCGAACGCCTCGGGCGCAGTGCGGATCAGCGGCATGAGCCCGAAGGCGACCGTCATCACGGCGAGCGCCCCCAGCAGCACGCGCTTCGGGCCCGCCCGGTCGGAGAGCGTCCCGCCGAGGAAGCCGCTGGCGAGCGCTGCCGCGGACTGCACCGCGGCGGCGCTGCCCGCGAGCCCGAACGGGATCCCGCGCACGTTGTGGAGATAGATGAGGAGGAACGGGAGGACGACGCCGCTGCCGAACGCGTTGACGAGCGCCCCGAGCTCGAGGACGTAGACGGCGCGCGGCAGCCGCGGGTCGAGACTCCGAAGGTAACGACGCACGGATGCCGAGGCTAGTCGCGGAACGCCGCTCGACGGCTCGCTACGCCGGCACGGACGAGGCGCGACCCGTGGCCTCGAGTATGACCGCCGCGATCTGCTCTGGCACCTCGTTCGGCAGGAAGAAGACGTGGCCGGGGATCGTCACCAGATGGGCGTGCGGGCACGCCTCCAGCGTCCGCCGCTCGTCGTCCGTCAGGTCGCCGTCCCCCTTCTCTGCGTGGACGACCCAGGTCGGGACGCCTGCTTCACACAGGCGCCTGGCGCGTCCGTCCCCGCGCTTGAGCCAGCCCAGGTACTCGCGCAGCGATCGCATGGCATCGCCGGGGACGTTGCGGCGAAAGTCCGCGCGCAGCTCGTCGTGCCGTTCGGGCGACACGGGGATGCGCTTGACCATCGAGGCCGCACCCTTGGCCAGCACGGCCGCGGGCAGGCCGCCCAGCACGCTGCCGAGGTGGACGAGCCCCCGGAAGAACGCGGGCTCGTCCTTCGTCGACAGGCTGACGCCGAGGAGGACGACGGGACCG
This sequence comes from Gaiellaceae bacterium, assembly GCA_036490825.1. GTDB lineage: Bacteria > Actinomycetota > Thermoleophilia > Gaiellales > Gaiellaceae > Palsa-739. Next base: position 8,399 of record DASXDE010000052.1, on the reverse strand, counting down.
GTGAACGCGCCCGAGACGACCATCTCGACCGCGACGACCGCGCCCATGCTGAACCCGACCACCACATCCGCTCCGACACGTTCCACCAGTTCCGACGTGAGCCGGGCGTAGCTCTCGACGCTGTAGTCGTCCGGCGGCGGCGCGCCGGCCTGGCCGGGCATCGTCGCCGCCACGAGGCGCAGGTGCGCGAGAGCCGGCTCGGCGATCACCTCGGCGTACGAGCCCGCGCTGCACAGCCCGCCGGGAAGCAGCAACACCGTCTGTGTCGCGTCGGCCGGACCTGCCTCGCGGAGCTCCCACTCAAGAGCCATTACGCACGTGCGAACCTACACCACGCACGCGGCAAGATCCACCGCGTTTGCGGGCGTAGGCTTGTGCGGTGGTGCGCTGCTCGAGCTGCGGGGGAGAAAACCCCGACGGGTTTCGCCACTGCGGCCACTGCGGGGCGCTGCTCGTCTCGGACGCCGAGCACCGGCGCAGGCTGGCCACGCTGCTCTTCTGCGACCTGAGCGGCTCGACGGCGCTCGGCGAGCAGATCGACCCCGAGGCGGCGAGAGGCCTCATGCTCTCGTACTTCGCCGAGATGCGGGCCATCCTCGAGCACCACGGCGGGACGGTCGAGAAGTTCGTCGGTGACGCGGTGCTCGCCGTCTTCGGCGTGCCGGAGACCCACGAGGACGACGCGCTCAGGGCGTGCCGGGCCGCGCTCGAGATGCGCGAGCGGCTGGCGGGCCTCAACGACCGGTTCGAGGAGAGCTACGGCACGCGGGTCGCGCTTCGCATCGGGATCAACAGCGGCGAGGTGGTCGCCGGCGACCCGGCGTCGCGGGAGACGTTCGTGACCGGGGATCCCGTCAACGTCGCCGCGCGGCTCGAGCAGGCGGCCGGCCCGAACGGGATCCTGCTCGGCGAGTCGACCCTGCAGCTCGTGAGGGGCGCAGTCGAGGTCGAAGCGATCGAGCCGCTCGCGGCGAAGGGCAAGGCCGAGCCGCTGGCGGCCTATCGGCTCATCTCCGTCCCCGTCGCGGAGATGTCTGCCGGGCGGCGAGAGACGCCGTTCACCGGGCGGGAGTGCCAGCTCGAGGCTCTCGAGCGCGAGTTCGCAGGCGTGCTCGAGCGGAACAGCTGCCGGCTGGTGACGGTGCTGGGAGAGCCGGGAGTGGGGAAGTCGCGGCTGGCCGCCGAGCTCGCCGGCCGGATCGGAGAGCGCGCGACGGTCGTCCACGGCGGCTGCCTCTCGTACGGCGTGGGCATCACGTACTGGCCGGTCGCCGCGGCGATCCGCGCCCTCCTGGGCGAAGCGGGGGGAGGCTCGGAGGCCCAGGTGCTCGCCGCGCTCGAGACGCGCCTCGCCCACGTCCCGGACGGGGCCCTCGTGGCCGCGAAGATCGCCCTCTTGCTCGGCGCGGCCGAGGGCACCGCCACCGCCGCCGAGACCGCGTGGGCGATCCGGCGCTACCTCACGGCGGAAGCGGAGCGCCGGCCGCTCGCGCTCTTCGTCGACGACGTCCACTGGGCCGAGGACGTCCTCCTCGGGATCCTCGCCGAGCTCCCGGCCACCGTTCCGGCGCCCCTGTTCGTGGTCTGTCTCTCTCGGCCGGAGCTGATCGAGGGCAGGCCGGAGTGGCCGGCCGAGCTCCGCCTCGACCCGCTCGAGCCGGAGGCCGTCCACACGCTGATCGAGGGCCTGATCGGAGACGCGCCGGTCGCCGTACGCGAACGGCTGGCTGCGGCGTCGGGCGGCAATCCGCTTTTCCTCGAGGAGCTCGTCGGCGTGCTCGTGAGCGGCGGCGTCCTGCGCCGCGGCGAGAACGGTTCGGTCGTCGAGGGCGACCTCGAGAACGTCGAGCTGCCTCCGACGCTGCACGCGCTACTAGCCGCCCGTCTCGACACGCTCGCCCCGCCCGTGCGGGCCGTGCTCGAGCGCGGCGCGGTCGAGGGGGAGGTCTTCCACCGGGCCGCCGTCGCCGAGCTCTCGTCCCCCGAGCTGCGCGAGTCGGTCCCGGCCGCGTTGACGGCGCTCGTTGCGGCCGACTTCGTGCGACCTGTCGCGCCGGCCGGCGCGGGCGCGTTCTCCTTCAAGCACATCCTCGTGCGCGACGCCACCTACGCGGGCATCTCGAAGATGCGGCGCGCCGAGCTGCACCGGCTGTTCGCGGGCTGGCTCGAGCGGCTGCTCAAGGGGCACACGCGAGGCTTCGAGGAGGTACTCGGCTACCACCTCGAGCAGAGCTACGTGAACCGGGTGTCCCTGGGGCCGCCGGACGAGGATGCCCGTGCGGTCGCCGACCGCGGCGCCGACTGGCTCGACACCGGCGGCAGGCGCGCCCAGGGTCGCGGCGACTCCGCCGCGTCGGCGGGGTTGTTCACCCGCGCGCACGCGCTCGCCACACGACCGGAGCGCCGAGCCGCGATCGCGCTGCGGCAGGGAGTGGCGGCGCGCGAGGCGATCTCGGTCACGACCTCCCGCGAGATACTCGCCGGCGTCCTCGACGGCGCACGCGCCGGCGGCTGGCCGGCACTCGAAGCGGCGGCCGAAGTCGAGCTCGGGCTGCTGAGCGTCACCGCATCCACGGGATCGTCCGACGAGCTGCGATCGGCCGGCGAGCGTGCGCTGGCCACGTTCGACGCCCTGCGGGACGAGCCCGGCCGCGCAGCCGCGCTGGCCCTGCTGGCGTGGGAGCGCTGGCGCCTTCTGAGGTGCGGCGAGGCCGAGAAGCTCTTCGAGCAGGCCCTCGCTCCGGCCGAGAGCGCCGGCGACGAGCGACTCGTCGGCCTGCTCCTCCGCGGGCTCGCGCGGGCGGCCGTGTTCGGCCCTCGCCCAGCGCGAAGCGCGCTCGAGCGCTGCGAGGGCCTGCTCGAGCGTGCGCGCGCGATCGGGCCGATGACGGCGGCGAGCATCGCGATGATGCGAACCGTGCCCGAGGCGCAGCTCGGCGATCTCGCCGCCGCCCGTGCGCATGGGGCGGAGGCCAGAGCGGCGATGCAGGAGTTCCCGACCAACGCCTGGATCACGTTCATGCCGTACATCGCGATGGTCGCGCTGCTGGCCGACGACCCGGCCCTCGCCGTGCGCGAGCTCGAAGGTGTGGTCGAGCAGCTCGGCGAGGCCGGCGAGCACGCGTATGCATCGACCAACGCCGCGCTGCGGGCGCGGGCGCACGTCGAGCTCGGCGGGCTCGAGGAGGCGAAGGGGATGGCGCAGCACGCGCTGGAGCTCGCCGAGCAGGAGGACGCCGTCTCGCAGGCGTACGCACACGCAGCACTCGGGCGAGCGCTCGCAGCGGGTGGGCGGCCGGAGGAAGCGCTTCGCGAGGGCCTTCTCGCCGTCTCCTCCGTCGAGGCCGCCGACGTACCGGACATCCGCGCCGACGTGTACTTCGACCTCGCGCGCGTCCACGCGGTGAGCGGAGCCGGCGACCGGGCCGAGGAGGCAGCTCGCGCGGCGCAGGAGCTCTATCGCGCGAAGGGCAACGAGGTGGGACTGCGGCGCATCTCCACCTTCCTAGAGGCTTGATGTGAAATCGGCGCGCTGTCGGGCTCGTCGCAAGATTGAGGCCGGGACGCAGAGCGTGGAGCGAAGCTCGGGCGCCGGCGGGTCGTCCGTCCCGAGCGGGAAGCGCACGACGAGCGGATGGGCTCCCGGATACTCGGCGGCCTCGTAGAGAACGGCCTCCCGGTCCGGTCCGAACGTCTCGGCCAGCACGCCGAGCAGCGCGCGATACCGCTCGAGCACGGCCGGGGTGGGCGTGTTTCCGTGCTCGCCCAGGATTCCCGCCTGGAGGAGGACGAGCGTCGCAGCGACGTCGACCCGCGGCCGGTTTTCCAGGAACACGCTCGCCTCGTACACCTGGAGCCCGCCTTTCGCCGGGTCGAGGCCGAGGTCTGCGAAGAGGCAGTCGAGCGCCGACACGGCGGGCAGCATCCGCGCCGGCAGTCCGAGGGCGCGCACTCGACGGACGACCTCGTGCGCGGCGGTGCCGTAGAAGCCCGGGTGGCCGTACATGACGAGGCAGACCCGCTTGCCGGCCGCCACCTCGCCGGTGACGACCGCGCAAATCTCCCGATAGGTCTCACCGCGCGGCTTCTCGTCGCTGAAGTACGGAGCGAGCGACCGCGCGTTCGAGCAGAGCGAGCGGACGCGCAGCGCGCTCACGGGATCCGCGACCTGGAAGAACGAGACGTCCGCGGCGCGGATCGCCGCCCTCGCGCCCACGGAAAGCTGCGTCGTGGACTCGATCCCCGTCCCGACGACGGTCAGCGATCCACCGCCGGTCAACGTGGAGCCGGCTCGAAGCGGTAGCGCGGCTCGGCGCGGTTCTCGTCGGCGATCTCGGCTCGGAGCGCCTCGAGGTCGCCCTCGGTCGCTGCCCGGGCGGCCGCGGCGCCGATCCCGTGGGCTGCGAGCACGGCTGCGGGGTCGCGTTCGTAGTCCGCGAGCAACGCCTCGTCCTCGCCGAGGCGCAGGAACAGATCCGTGAGCCGCCCCGTCCGCATGCGCGCGAGCGTACGGCGAAAGCGCTGCGATGGTCAAGCGGTCTGTTTTGGGAAAGCGCGGCGAACGTGGTAGGACCACTGCAGCGGCCCCCGATCGAACTGGAGGTTCCCCATGGCTGACGAGAACACACCGGGCGTGCTCCTCAAGGGCGCCGAAGGGCACTACTTCATCCCGCACGCGGAGCTCGGAAAGTTTGCGGTCTCGGGGGATGCGGACCCGGAGGGCAAGGTGTCGGCGCAGGCGCCGAAGGTCCAGGCCTTTTCCGTCCAGCGAACGTCCGTCGAGACCGACGACGTGGGGGCTGGGGGATTCGTCGTCCTGGCCCAGGAGAGCGAGAGCGCTCGGATCCTCGCCGCGGCAGACGACTAGCCCACGATCGCGAGCGGGCTGACAACGCGGGCCGGCGCCGCGAAGCGGTACTTCGCCGGCACTCATCGGACCGTCGACCCCGAGGTGACGCTCGAGCGCCTGCAGCCGCTCCTGCCTCGGCTCGGGATCACCCGCGTCGCGGTCGTAACCGGCCTCGACGTCATCGGCATCCCGGTCGTGATGGTCTGCCGGCCGAACTCGCGCTCGCTCTCGGTCTCCCAGGGCAAGGGCACGAGCCTCGCCGCCGCGAAGGTCTCCGGGATCATGGAGTCGGTCGAGAGCTGGCATGCGGAGCACATCCTCCTGCCGCTTCGGCTCGCGACCCACCGTGAGCTCGCCGCGGTCGCCCGGATCGTGGACGTCGATGCGCTGCCGCGCCGTCTCAACTCGCGGTTCCATCCAGATCTGACGATCCTCTGGGTCGAAGGGACCGATGTCTTCAGCGGAGAGCGCACCTGGGTGCCCTACGAGTCCGTTCACCTCGACTTCCGCGTGGCAGCCCCGCAGGGCGGCGGCTGCTTTCTCGCGAGCAGCACAGGGCTGGCGGCGGGAAACGACGTGCTCGAAGCGGTGAGCCACGCGGTGTGCGAGGTCGTCGAGCGAGACGCGATGACCCTCTGGAACCACACTCCGGCGCAGGCGCGCGCGGGCCGGGAAGTCGATCCGGCGACGGTCGACGATCCCGGTTGTCGGGAGCTGCTCGACGCGTACGACGCCGCCGGGGTGGGCGTGCGCATGGCGGATCTGACGACCGATGTCGGGCTCCCGGTGTTCCGTGCGACCGTGATCGACACGCGTCCGGGCTCCGTGCGCGGCGTCCCGGCCGCCACCGGGTACGGCTGTCATCCCGCACGCGCCGTCGCGCTGTCGCGGGCGCTGGCCGAGGCGGCGCAGGGCAGGCTCACCGCGATCGCAGGCAGCCGGGACGATCTGCCGCCCGGCAGCTACCGGCGCCTGCGCGACCGGAGCGTCCTCCACCGGCAGGCCCGGCGGCTCGAGGAGGTGTCACCGCGGTCCTTCGCGGACGTGCCGGACCTGACCACCGAGACCATCGAGCAGGACGTGACGCACGGGCTCGACCGGCTGCGGGCGGTCGGGATCCAGGAAGCGGTCGTGGTCGAGCTCGGCCGCAAGGACGTCGGCGTGCCCGTCGTCCGTGTCGTGGTGCCGGGCCTCGAGGGCTGGCACGAGAAGGCGGAGGCTTGCGCTCCCGGTCCGCGCCTCCGGGCGCTGATGGAGAGCCGCTGAGATGGAGGTCGTCGTCTTCCTCGGCCCGACGCTCGCGGTGGACGAAGCGCGCGCGATTCTCGATGCCGACTACCTCCCGCCCGCCGCGCAGGGAGACGTCTTGCGGGCGGCCCTGCGGCGGCCGCGCGCGATCGCCCTCGTCGACGGCGTGTTCGAGCGCGTCCCGGCCGTCTGGCACAAGGAGATCCTCTACGCGCTCGAGCAGGGCGTCCACGTGTACGGCGCGGCGAGCATGGGCGCGCTGCGGGCGGCGGAGCTCGACCGCTACGGGATGCGCGGCGTCGGCGAGGTCTATCGCCTCTACGCCGAGGGCGTGCTCGAGGACGACGACGAGGTTGCGGTCGCGCACGCAGATGCGGAAAACGGGTTCGTGCCGCTGTCCGACGCCATGGTCGACGTCAGGGCCACGCTCAGGGCCGCCGTCGCGGACGGCATCGTCACGGAGGAGACGGCGTCGGAGATCGCCGCGCGCGTGAAGGCGACGTTCTATCCCCGCCGGTTCCTCCTGGGCGCCCTCGCCGCCGGCGACGAGGAGCACGAGCGCCTGCGCGCCTGGCTCCCCGAGGGCCGCGTCGAGCGCAAGCGCCTCGACGCGCTCGCGCTGCTCCGCGCGGTGCGGGACGACCTCGCGACCGGGCTCGAGCCGCTCCGGCCGTCGTGGCGGCTCCAGCGCACGCGGTTCTGGGAGAACGCGCTGCGGTCGGTACGCCTTGCGGCGGGGGGCGAGGACGCGCACTTCGTCGAGGCGGACGGCGCCGTCGACTCGCTCCTCGACGAGCTCCGTCTCGACCCGGAGCGGTTCGCGCGGCTCGCGGAACGGTCGCTGCTGACGGCGCTCGCGGCGGAGGTCGCATCGAGGGCGGGTGCCGACGCTTCGCACTCGCTTCCGCAGACGGCGCTCGACGAGGAGCGCCGCGCGCGGGGGCTCGGCGATCCCGAGCGGATGCGGGCGTGGCTCGACGAGCGGGGGCTGGGGGAGGAGGAGATCCCCGAGCTCGCGAGCAGGCTCGCTGCGCTGCGGTGGGTGCGGCGGGCGTATCGGGACGAGGCCGCGGAGGAGCTTCTCCGCGCGCTGCGGCTGGAGGACGACTACCCCGAGCTGGCCGAGCGCGCGGCGGAGAAGCGGCTTGCGCTCGCGGAGCTGCCGTCGGCCACGCCGCGGCCGGCGGACGACGAGCTCGTGTCGTTGTACTTCACGGAGCGTCTGGGGCAGGAAGTCCCGGCGGCGCTCGAGGATTGGGCGATACGGCAGGGCTGGGCGGGAGCCGCCGACCTCGTACGCGCGCTGCGCGCCGAGTGGGCCTTCGTCGCGATGCGCCAGGCACGCATCGAACCTGCCTGCTAATCGGCGTTTTCTAAGGTAGGAGTGTCCGCGCCCCTCAGCCCACTGGCATGCGCGGGCGGCTGCGGGGGCCAGCGCACTCGCCATCGCAGCGCTCGTGTCGATCGGCACCGCACGAGCGCGTCCTCGATGTGGTCACGTTCGAGGAGGAGGACGAGTCGCCGTTCGTGGGCGTGCTAGAAGTCGAACCCGTGGAGGCTGGGTAATGAGTGGCAGCTTCTTGTGGCGGCTCTACAGGCTGCACGCACGGGCCGGGCCGATCGAGAGACCGAGCCGGGAGATGGCCCCGAATGAGTGACATCGTTGAGACTGAGTTCGGTCGCCTGCAACAGATCATCTCCGATGACGGCAAGCTGCGATGGTGGTTCGAGTGTCCCGGCTGCGGCGAGTGGGGACCGCTCTCTGACGACCATCTACATGGGCGCGAGTCCGTTGATCACGCGTCGCATGGTTGCCCGGCCGGATACCACAAGACACACAACTTCGTTGCCGCGCATCCGCTCGTTTTCGAAAACGGGACCGTTGTTCGAGGAAAAGCTAGGCGAGCACCCGGAGACCGGCGACCTCTCTGACTGCCGAAAGATCTACTTCGACAAGGCGCGTTATCGCATCGTCTATCGCGTCCTCCCGAATGAGAAGCGTCCCAAGTCAGTCGAGGTCACCGTGATCGGCGCACGCGCCGAGCTGGAGGTCTACACGCGATCCGCCGGCTCGGACGCTTAGTCGACGAGGAGTAGCGGGCGGGTCTAGGACATTCTCGCAAGACGCCTAGCTAGGCGGGCGATGGGCGAGACCGCTCCAGTCAGAGCAATCCCGACAATGCCGACGATGTTGGTAGTAAGGCAGGTCCGGCAGGCGTTGCAGCATCCAGTTGCAACAGGAGCGGCTTCGTTCATGCGTCCGACCAGTGGAAGGGCACGGGTCTTCGCCTGCTCGAGCATC
>DASXDE010000051.1:0-11692 GCA_036490825.1 Gaiellaceae bacterium | reverse complement strand
CCGCCCTGCGGCTGCAGCTGCTGCAGGGCGGCCGCGGTCAGCTCGACCGCGGTGTTGAGCGTGAGCGTCGCGAACTGCTCGCGCTGCGCCTCCTGGACGCTCTCCGCCTGCGCCTCTGCGAACTCGCGCAGGCCGCGCATGATCTCCTCGGGATCGCCGCCGAAGGGGAATCCGAAGCCGCCGCCTTCCATCGCGCAAGGGTAGCCGCGGCCCGCCGGCTTACGTCAGCGGAAGCTTGTGGTTGCGCTCCACGTCGTCCGCCAATTCCTCGACCGAGCCGAGTGCGGCCTGCATCGCCGAGGCGAACGGCGAGGCGCCGCTCTCGCCGAGCGCCTGCTCGAGCCGTCGAGAGGCGGAGCCGATCGCGTCGAGGTACGCGCCGCTCGCGACGCGTGGCTCGGGCTGCAGCGTCTCGGCGAGGCTCGCCGCCGCGGCCTCGGCCTCCTCGATCCCCTCCGGGGCGTCCGTTTCGCGAAGCTCCGCCAGCCGGGCGCGCAGCTCCGGCAGATGACCGCCGCCCGCGGACTCCTCCGCCACCTCGCAGAGCGCCGCGAGCGAAGCCGCCTCCCGCACGAGCCGCCGCTCGGTCAGGGGCTGCGCGTCGCCGTCCAGGGCGAGCCACACCCGCCCCTCCGCGGCCTCGAAAGCGCAGAGATAGACCCGCCGTCCGAGGGTCTCCGCGACGAGCACCCCCGTGAGCTTCTCCCCCGGCCCGGCGAAGGCTGCGGCGGCGCCCGCGATCCGCTCGACGTCCTCGGCCACCGCCATGCAGGGACAATAGGCCCGTGGAGGCTTCCGCCCGCACGCGCCACGCGCGAGAGCTGTTCGCGCCGCTCGGCCCGACGTACGACCGCTACGCGCGCCTGCTCTCCTTCGGCCAGGACCCGCGTTGGCGCTCGTTCCTCGTCTCACGGATCCCCTTCGACGCGCGGCGCGCGCTCGACGTGGCCACGGGGACGGCCGCAGTGGCGATCGAGCTCGTGCAGGCGGATCCGGCCCGGGTGGTCGTCGGAGTCGACCAGAGTCCCGAGATGCTCGCGGCGGGGCGAGAGCGCGTCGAGCGCGCGGGCCTTAGCGAGCGGATCGAGCTCCGCAAGGGGCGCGCCGAGGGCTTGCCGCTCGCAGACGGCGAGTTCGACGCCGTCACCTTCACGTACCTCCTCCGCTACGTCGACGACGTGCCCGCGACTCTGCGCGAGCTCGTCCGCGTCGTCCGCCCCGGCGGAACGATCGCGATGCTCGAGTTCGGGCTGCCGCGAGGCGCGTGGCGGCCGCTCTGGGAGCTTTACGTCCGAGTCGGCCTGCCTGCAGCCGGAAGCGTGGTCTCTCCCGGCTGGGGCGGCGTCGGCCGCTTTCTCGGCTCGAGCATCCGGGACTTCTGGCGTCAGTGGCCCGAGCCGCGGCTCGTCGACGCGTGGCGCGAAGCGGGCGTCGAAGACGTTCGGGCGCGGCGGCTCAGCCTCGGCGGCAGCGTCGTCATGTGGGGGCGGCGCGCGTGACCGACGCGCGGCCGCGGCCCGCCTTCTACGCGCTGCGCCCCGGCGGCTGGCGCGACTACGTCACGCTCCTCCACCCGCCGTACACGCTCTGGCACCTCTCCTACGTCGCCGTCGGCGCGGCGCTCGCGCCGCACATGGACTGGGCGCTGCTCGGCTGGACGACGCTCGCGTTCGCACTCGCGATGGGTGTCGGCGCGCATGCCCTCGACGAGCTGCGCGGAAGGCCGCTGCAGACACGCATCTCGCCGGGGATGCTCGCAGCCCTCGCCGTCGTCTCGATCTCCAGCGCGTCCGCGCTCGGGATCGCGGTCGCGGTCTCGCGCTCCCTGTGGCTGCTCGTCTTCGTCGGCCTCGGCGCCTTCCTCGTCGTCGCCTACAACCTCGAGCTCTTCGACGGCCGCTTCCACGGCGGGCTCTGGTTCCCGGCCGCCTGGGGAGCGTTTCCGGTGCTCACGGCCTACTTCGCCTCCGCGCGCACCCTGCACGCGGCGGCGTTCGCGGGCGCTGCCTATGCGTTCGCCTCGAGCTGGGCACAGCGGCGGCTGTCGACTCCCGTCCGGCTCGTCCGCCGCCGCGTGGTCGCGGTCGAGGGGGAGATGCGGCTCGACGACGGGACGACCGTGCCGCTCGACCCCGACGCGCTCGCCTCGGCGCCCGAAATGGCGCTGAAGGCGCTGGCCGCGGCGACGGTTCTCATCGCCGTCGCGCTGCTGCTTCTGCGGGCCGGCTAGCGCCTACACTCCGGCGATGGCGCTGACGACCATCGCCGATCTCGTCCTCGCCGGCGGCGTCGTGCTCGCGGCGCTCGCGCTCGCCGGCGCCGCGCTCCACCGCGCGTCGACAGCATTGCTCGGATCCGTCGTCGTCCTCGAGGGGGCGGCGGCGGTCGGGATCTGGGTCGCGTTCGCCCTGCGGCACGACCGGCCGCTTGCGGTGGCCGCCGGCGGCCTGACGGGCTGCACGCTCGCCGCCGGCGCCGCCGTGCTCCTGCGGCGCGCGCTGCGACGCGTCGGAGCGCTCGACGCCCGGCTGGTGGAGGCGCAGGCGGGCCTCCTAGCCGTCGTCGAGCGGGAGAAGATCGGGCTCGCCAAGGAGCTCCAGCTCACACTCGCCCGTGCGCGCGCCGACTCGCAGTCCCTCCTCGAGGAGCAGGAGCGGCAGATCGCCGAAGAGCGACGGAAGCTCGTCGCGGAGCGGGAGCATGAGGCGACCGCCGCGCTCGGCGACAGGCTGAACCAGGTGCAGGCGCAGGTCGAGCAACGGCTCGCAGGCTGGTCCCAGGACCTCGACCGCGCGGCCGAGGCGACGAAGACGCGGGTCTCCGAGCTCGAGCAGCGCCAGCAGCAGCTGCTGCATGAGATCGAGTTGCGGCTCACCGCGGACGCGGAGCGGCTGTCCGCCGAGAGCGAGGAGCAACGGGCGGGCGTGGCGCGGCTGCGCACCGACCTCACTCGCACGCTCGAGGACGCTCTCGGGCAGGTGCGGAGCGAGCTGGAGGTGCACGCTGCCGAGCGCCGCCGTGCGCTGCACGAGCTCGAGGAGCGGATGGCGCGCCGCGAGCGCGACCTGGCCGAGCAGGCGCAGCGGGAGGAGGCCGACGCCGTGCAGCGGGTCCGTGCCGGATTCGAGGATGTCTCGCGCCGGCAGATCGAGCAGCTCGAGCGCGCAGTCGACCGTGCGGTGGCGTCCCACGCGGACGAGGCCGCCCAGCGGTTCGCCCAGCTCGTGAAGACCTCGCGGGAGGACGCGGCCAAGCGCCTCGCCCGCGAGCTGGACCGCGCTGTGAGCACCTTCTCGCGCGAGGCCGAGACGGTGCTCGCCGAACGGCTGGCTCATGTGGGGGATGCCGGCGCGCAGCGGCTCGAGCATCGAGTCTCGAACGTTGCTGGCGAGCTCGAGCGCCGGCAGGACGAGCTCGTCGCTGCGCAGGACCTCCGGCTCGGGGAGCTCGAGGCCGAGGTGCGGCGGCGGATGGACGAGCTACGCGCCGATCTCGACGCGGAACGCGGGGTGCTCGAGGCACGCCTGCAGGAGCTGCTGCGCAGGGTCGGCTCGGCCGCCGCGGTCCGCGGTTCCTAACAAAAAATTGGCCTAACAAAGCCCGGGAGGGTTCGTCGGTACCAGCGCGAACGTGGTGTGGCCATGAGCGAGACCAAGACCCCCATCCTCGAGCCACTCTTCGACGAACGGTCGAAAGTCGAGAGCTGGCGTCTCCACATCCTGATCGAGTCGGGCTACCCGCTCCCGCTCGCCGAGCGGCTCGCCGTGAGCGAAGCGGACCTGCACATCGCCTGCGAGATGCTCTCTCGCGGCTGCAGGCCCGAGACGGCCGCCGAGATCCTCCTGTAACACTCGCGCGACTACGCTGCGCCGGTGGCCAAGGTCGAGGCGCTGCCGTACGACGACCGCACCGTCTACTCGGTCGCGGCGTTCAACCGCGGAGTCGGCCAGTGGCTCTCGCGCCTCCCCACTGTCTGGGTCGAAGGCGAGGTGACCGAGCTCCGGCGAAACGAGCGCTGGGCGACGGTCTTCTTCACGCTCAAGGATCCGGCCGACGGCTCCTGCGTGGGCGTGACGATGGCGCGCGGCCGCTTCGACGCGCTCCGGCTCGACCTCGCCGACGGTGAGCGGGTGCACGTGTTCGGAAGGCCGGAGCTCTACGAGCAGCGCGCCGAGTTCAAGCTCCGCGCGCTCACGATCGAGCGCTTCGGCGTCGGGGCCCATCTCGCAAGGCTCGAGCGGCTGAAGACAAAGCTCGCCGCGGAGGGCCTCTTCGCTGAGGAGCGCAAGCGGCCGTTGCCGTTCCTGCCGCGCCGCATCGGGGTCGTGACCGGGAACGACGCAGCGGCCAAGCGCGACGTCGTCACGACGATCCGCACCCGCTTTCCACCGGCGTCCGTACTCGTGGCGGAGACCTACGTCCAGGGCCCGCGCGCGGCTGCGGAGATCGTCGCGGCGATCGGCGCTCTCTGCGAGCAGCCCGAAGTCGACGTGGTCGTCCTGACCCGCGGCGGCGGCAGCTTCGAGGATCTCCTCCCCTTCAGCGACGAGCGAGTCGTCCGTGCGGTCGCGAGCTGTCCGGTCCCCGTCGTGTCCGCCGTGGGGCACGAGCAGGACACGCCGCTCTGCGACCTGGCGGCGGACGTCCGCGCCTCGACGCCGACGGCGGCCGGGAAGCTCGTCGTGCCGGAGCTGGCTGAGTTGTGCGACAGGCTCGACCGCACCCGCGGGACGCTTGCCCGCAGCGTCCGGCGCTCGCTCGAGCACGACCGCCAGCAGCTCGCGCGAGCGGCGGAGCGGCTCCGAGCCGGACCGCGCGCCGCCGTGCAGCGAGAAGGCCTGCGCCTCGAGCGTGCTCGCGAGCGGCTGCGGTCGGCGCCCGCGCTCGCAGTCGAGCGGAAGCGGGCGGCGCTCGAGAACCGGGCCGCCAAGCTCGCTGCGTTGTCACCTGTGCAAACACTCAGGCGAGGGTACGCGATCGTCCGGACGGACTCCGGCGGCGTCGTCGCGTCAGCCGGCGACGTCACCACCGGTGCACACGTCGACGTCACCCTGGCCGAGGGCGGCTTCGGGGCGCGCGTCGAGGAGGTCACGACGTGACGGAGCCGGCGGAGCCCAGCTTCGAGCAGGCGCAGGCCGAGCTCGAGCAGATCGTCGAGCGGCTCGAGCGCGGACAGGCGCCGCTCGACGAAGCGCTCAAGCTCTGGGAGCGCGGCGAAGAGCTCTACGCCTTCTGCCGGGCGAAACTCGACGCCGCGGAGGGACGGGTCGAAGAGCTCGCGCGCCGCGCCGAGCAATCGCGACCGGCCGAGCCCGACCGCTAGCGTCGCGCGACCGCGCGCTCCGTCGACTGGCTCCCGCCCTCCGACGCACGGTCGCGCGGAAGCTCCGCCTGATTCGCCGAGGGCATCACGCGCAACATCGCGAACGAGAGCCCCTCGCGCGCGAGGAAGAGGAGCCCGACGCCGATGCCGACCGACGCCTCGATCGCCTGGAGCCCGAACCCGTACGCGACGCCGACGCTGTACGAGACGCCGTAGCCCACCAGAGCCGACGCGATCGCGACCTGCACGATCCCGATGTTGCCGGGCCAGAACGGGAAGATGGTCACGACGTTCATCAGCAGCAGGACGACCCCCGCCGCGGGCAGCGGCGAGTGGATGTCGAAGGCGCGCATCGCGGTGTAGACGGCGAAGATCTGGCACGTCCAGCCGCAGATCTGGAAGAAGATCGCACCGGCCGCCGCGGCCGGCGCGCGCATCACGCCGAGCCCGGAGCGCCCCATCGCCAGCAACCGGCGCAGCGTGCCGAGCCCCTCGAGCGAGATCCGCGTGTGACGCCTCGCGGTGACGAAGGCGAAGGCGAAGAGTCCCACACCGAGGGCGATGACCGCGAGCAGGCTCGCGCGCGCCGAGGTCGGGATGCTCGCCGTGAGGACGACGTAGAGGATGAGCAGCAGCACCGGCACGATGTCGAAGACGCGGTGCGCGAACACCGTGCCGACGAGCGTCGCCCACGCCCCCTCTCGCCGCGGCAGCTTCCGCGTCAGGACTGCGACGCGCGCGAGCTCGCCGATCCGGCCCGGCAGGACGGCATTGGCAAACAGGCCCACGGAGAACGCGGAGAAGACGAGCGGGACACTGGGTTGCGGCGGCTCCATCGCAGAGCGGATGACGGTCGTCCAGGCGAGCGCGCGAGCGACGACCGAGAGAAGGTTCAGGGCGATCGCGACGACGACCCACTCCCAGCGCACCGCGCTGAAAGCGTCGCCGATCGCGGCGATGCTGCCGTGCCTCCACCATACGAGGGCGGCGAGCGCCCCGAGAACGAGGAGGCCGGCCAGCGTCCGCGCGGCGCGGTTGTGCCGCAGCTCGAGGAGTCGCTTCGATGCGCTCGATCGTTGCACCGGGCCATTATCGTCGGCGGCCCGTGCGCCTTCGCTCCCCGCACGACCGCGAGATCGGCCGGCTCGCCCTGCCCGCGCTCGGCGCGCTCGCCGCCGAGCCGCTTTACGTGCTCGCGGACACCGCGATCGTCGGCCACCTCGGCCGGCCGCAGATCGCGGCGCTCGGCCTCGCCGGGACGGTGCTGGCGGGCTCGTTCACGATCTTCAACTTCCTCACCTACGGGACCACCGCTGTCGTGGCACGCGCCTCGGGCGCCGGACAGGAGGAGCGAGCTGGCCGTCTTGCCGCCCAGTCGCTCTGGGCGTCGCTGGGGATCGGGATCGCGCTCCTCGTCGGCTGCGAGATCGTCGCTGCACCTCTGCTCGCGGGCCTGGGAGGCCACGGGCGCTCGGGCCACTTCGCCCTCGTCTACTTCCGGATCGCGGCGGCCGGACTGCCGGCCGCGCTCGTCACGCTCGCGGGCCAGGGCTATCTGCGCGGGATCTCGAACCTGAGACGGCCGCTCGAGATCGTCGTGGCGGCGAACGTCGTCAACCTCGTGCTCGAGATCGTGTTCGTCTACGTCTTCCACTGGGGCATCGCGGGCTCCGCCGCGGGAACCGCCGTCGCCCAGGCCGGGATGGGGGCCGCCTTCGTGGTCGAGCTCCTCCGCCCGCACGCGCCGTCGCGGCGACCGAGCCTCCGAGAGATGAAGCCGCTCTTCCGCATCGGCAGCCAGATCTTCGTGCGCACCACGGCGCTGTACGCGTCGTTCCTCGTCGCCGCCTCCGTGCTCGCGCGGATGGGAGACGCGGAGATCGGCGCCCATCAGATCGCGTACGAGCTCTTTCTCTTCATCGCGCTCGTCCTCGACGCCATCGCGATCGCCGGGCAGGTGATCGTGGGCCGGATGCTGGGCGCGGGCGACGCCGACGGCGCCCACGCGGCAGCCGTGCGCATGATCGAGTGGTCGGTGGTGATCGGCGTCGGCTTCGCCGTCGTTCTCGCTCCGCTCTCACACGCCGTGCCCCGAGCGTTCACGGGCGATCCGCGGGTCCTCCACCAGGCCGCGCTCCTGTGGCCGTTCCTCGCGGCGATGCAGCCGCTCGGCGGGGCAGTCTTCGCGCTCGACGGGATCCTCATCGGCGCCGGCGACACGGGCTACCTCATGTGGTCGATGCTGGCGGCGAGCGCTGTCTTCGTCACCCTCGCCGCGCTCGCGTTGTCGTTCGGGTGGGGAGTCGTCGGCGTCTGGGCGGCACTCGACGTCCTCATCGCCGCCCGCCTCGCGCTGCTGGGGCCGCGCTTCGCCCGCCGGCGCTGGGCGGTCGTCGGCTGGGGCTAAAGCGTTGACATTAGGCAGCGGCGGTGGAATCGTCGTCGCGGATGGGGTCCGAACCTGCGCCGAAGCTCGGCCTCGCACTCTCCGGCGGCGGGCACAGGGCTGCCTTCTTCCACATCGGCGTGCTTGGCGCCCTCGCTGAGCTCGGACTGTTGCGGAAGGTGCGCGTCCTCTCCACCGTCTCCGGCGGCTCGTGCGTGGGCACCCTCTACTACCTGCACGTCAAGCGGCTACTCGAGGAAACCGACGACGGAGAGATATCCGACTCGAGCTACGTCGAGATCGTCGAGAAGGTCGCGTGCGAGTACCGCGACGCGGCCGCGAAGAACCTCCTTGCGCATGCGTATCTCAACCCGCTCAAGAACCTGAAGATGGCGCTTCCGTGGTACTCGCGGACCGACCGCGCCGGCGAGCTTCTCGAGCGCCACTTCTACCGGCAAGCGTGGAACGGCGAGCTCGTGGACGGCCGGATCCGGATGCAGGATCTGTGCATCTGCCCCGGTGGCGGCTCGATCGACCCGGACTCCGACGAGAACGCGAAGCGCAACGGGCCGGTGCCGATCCTCTTGCTCGAGGCGACGTCCCTGAACACCGGACACAACTGGCGCTTCGAGGCCAAGTACATGGGCGAGCCGCCGCGCCAGACGGATTCTGCGGTCGTCACCGACGTCGACAAGAACGTCCTGCTCGAGCGAACGCCCTGGCCGGCGCTACCGGAGGCGCTGCGCGACTTCCCGCTCGGCCTGGCCGTCGCGTCGTCCGCCGCGTTCCCGGGCGGCTTCACGCCGGTGCAGATCCGCAACCTGTACCCGGGCTACGTCGTCGAGCTCACCGACGGCGGCGTACACGACAATCAGGGCGTCGAAGGGCTTGTCGACCGGGGGTGCACACATGTAATCCTCAGCGACGGCTCCGGGCAGATGCAGGACGTGCCCAAGCCGGGGACGTGGATCCCGGCGGTGCTCGAGCGCGTCGTATCGGTCTACGGCGACGCAGAGCGCGAGCAGCGGCTGCTCCGAGCGTTCGCGGAAGTGCAGTGGGAGTTCTTCCACCTGCAGAGCGGCTTGCCCAACGCGACGCGAGCCCCGCAGGAACAAGTCGTCGAGACCCCCAGCGCGCTGACGACGCTCGACTTCGGCGTGGCCGAGGACGTGCAGCGCGGACTTGCTCGCGTCCGCACGAACCTGAATGCGTTCTCCGAGCTCGAGGCCTGGGCGCTCGCGAAGGACGGGCACGCGATCGCAAGCCGTGTCGCGCGTGTGGAGGGCGATGCGGCGATCCGGGCGCTGGCGGAGCCGATCGAAGAGGAGATCACGTGGCCGTGGGACGGCGTGGATCTCCTCGAGCCGTCGTCACAGCTGCGCTGGGTGCTCGCGCATGGAGGCCAACAGATGCTCGGGCTGTTTCTCCCGCTCCTCGCGCTCGCGGCGGCCGCCGCCGTCCTGGGCGGCTGGCTGCTCGCGCCGCACGGCTACGTCCTGTTCGGGATCACGCTCGGGACGCTGCTCACGGTCGCTCTCTACCTCGTCCGGCCGAACAGGGTCAGCGCCTTCATCTACGAGAGCGTCATGCCTGCTCTGCTCGCGCTTCCGATGCTGCTCGGGTGCGCCGGCCTCTGGCTCGCGGGCCGGCTCTGGCTACGTCGGGGTCGCGTGCCCCGGGGCTAAGATCGACCGATGGAGGGCCTCGCCGAGCTGCACACTCATCTCGGCGGCTCGGTTTCCTCCGACATCCTCTGGTCACTCGCGCACCGGCAAGGGATCGCGTTGCCGGTCAAGGACTTCTGGGACTTCGAGCGGCTCGTCACGGTGTCCGACCCGCGCGGCGTGCCCGATCTGGACGCGCTCGACGCCATCTACCACTGGACGGAGCTCATCCAGTCGAGCCCCGCCGCGGTCGAGGTCTCGGTGCACGGCGCGATCGGCGGCGCCTACCGGTCGCAGGGCATCACGACGCTGGAGCTGCGCTTCAACCCGATGAAGCGGAACCGGGGTGGCGAGCGCGACCTCGACCACATCATCCTCGCCGCGATCCGAGGGCTCGACGTCGCGAGCCTCGAATACCGCCAGGTGCGCGCAGGCCTGATCCTGATGATGGATCGGACGTTCTCGCCGCGCCAGAATGAGATCATCGTCGAGAAGGCGATTCGCTGGGCGCCGCGGGGCGTCGTGGGGATCGACATCGCAGGGCCGCGCCCCGGCCACGAGCGCTACGACTACTCGCAGGTGCAGCCGATGGTGGAGGAGGCCCGCGCGGCCGGCCTCGGCGTGACGATCCACGTCGGCGAGGAGGGCGGGGCGATGGGCCGCGCCGAGATCGGCGAGGTGCTCGAGCTCCTGCGGCCCGATCGGATCGGACACGGGATCCTCGCGGCCGGCGACACCGAGCTGATGCGGGAGCTGCGCGAGCGCGAGGTCGTCCTCGAGATCTGTCCGACCTCGAACCTGCTCACGAAGTCGCTGCCCGACGAGGAGGCGGTGCGGGACGTCTTCCGCACCTTCGTCGACAACGGCGTCCTGTTCACGATCGCGACGGACGGCCCGGAGATGATGCGGACGCACCTCCGGGACGAGTTCGATCTGCTCCTGCGGATCGGCGCGCTGACGCAGGACGAGCTGAGCGAGGCGAACGTGCGCGGGCACGAGGCGAGCTTCGTCGGCGGAGCGCACGCCGCACGGCCGAATACCCCCGTCGGCCAATAGCCGCCGCGCCGGACCGGCCATAGCGTGCCGGGCCATGAGAGGCAACGACGAGACAAAGCCCGACCTGACCGAGCGCCAGCTCCAGATCGTTGCGTTGATCGCGCGCGGGTGCTCGAACGACGAGGTCGGAGAGCGTCTCGGCATCTCGCCGAGAACGGCGAAGGCGCATTGCGACATCCTGCGCCAGAAGCTCGGCGTGCCGAGGCGGCGGCAGATCCCTGCCGCGTTCAAGGCGCTCACCGGTGAGGACCCCCTCGCGCGTGAGCTCGCGCCGACATTCGTCGGCGCCGGGGGCTGACGGCAGCCCGCGCTCGGGCCCTACCCCGAGCGCGGGCCCCCCGCTTGCAGCAGTCGTGACAATCGGGGTGATGCGGGAGTAGGCTCCTCGGATCCCGGACTGCGTCCGGGCCGAGCAGGGGAATGGTGCAAACGATCACAGCGGCGACGCCGGCGCTCGACCACATCATCGAGCGTCCACGGCTGATCGCGCGACTCGAGGAGGGCGGCGGAGCTCGGGTCACGGTCCTCGCGGCGCCGGCCGGCTACGGGAAGACGACGCTCGCCCGTCAGTGGTCGAAGCGGCAGTCCGGGCCGGTCGCGTGGTACCGGACGACACGGGCGTCGGGGGACGTGGCGCTCCTGGCGGTGCAGCTCGACGAGCTGCTCGCCTCGCTCGCACCCGATCTGCCGCGCGAGCCCGGAAAGGTGGCATCGATCGCCTCCGTCAATCCGAGCCCGAAGCCGCTCGGCCGCGCGATCGTGCAGACCTTCAAGCCGCTTCGGCAGGACGTGCTTCTCGTCGTGGACGAGTGGGAGGCGGCCGGCACGGACGAGGCGGAGGAGCTTCTCTCGATGCTCGTCGAGGGTCTCGATATCCGGTTCATGATCACGACGAGGACGCGACCCGAGTGGTTCACGCCCCGGCTCGAGGTGTACGGCGAAGGGTTCGAGATCGGCGTGGATCAGCTCGCGATGACCGACGAGGAGGCAACCCGTGTCCTCGCGGCCGTGGGAGCCGTCGCGGGGCGCGCACGACTGATGCGCACGGCCGACGGGTGGCCTGCCGTGCTTGGCCTCGCCGCGATGAGCGGAGACGTCGACTTCACGTCGAGCCGTCTCCTTTCCCACACGCTCTACGACTACCTCGCGAGCGAGCTGCTCGCAGCGGCGGCACCTGAGACGCAGACCGCACTGATGCTGCTCGCCGTGGCGTCGGCCCCGGATGTCGAAGTGGCCCGATTGCTCCTGGGCGCGAACGCCGGG
>DASXDE010000050.1:0-3496 GCA_036490825.1 Gaiellaceae bacterium | reverse complement strand
TGGCTACGTCTAGGCGCGAAGGGTCGCGCCGAACCGGGTCGCGACGGCGTCGACGATCGACGCGCTCAACGGCGCGACGTCCTCGTCCGTCAGCGTCCGCTCGGGGGAGCCGAAGGCGAGCCGAAAGGCGAGCGAGCGCTTGCCCTCCCCGATCGTGTCGGCGTCGCGGTACTCGTCGAAGACGTCGAGCTCGCGCAGCAGCTCGCCCGCCGCCTCGCGGATGGCCGCCAGGAGCTCCGCGGCGGGCACGTCATCGTCGACGACGAAGGCGAGGTCGCGGCGCACCTCCGGATACGGGCTCACCGGGTCGAAGGCGACGACCTGCGGCGCCGCTTCCGCGAGCGCGTCGAGGTCGAGCTCGAACGCGCCCCACACGCCGTCGAGCAGCGCCGGATGCAGCTCGCCGAGCCAGCCCTCGGCGGTGTGCGCCGCCTTGCCCGGGTGGAGGTACGGCTCACTCGTCCGCTCGTAGGCCGGCTCGACGCCGAGCGCGGAGTAGATCTGCTCGACGGCCCACTTCGCCTCGGCGAAGCCGCCGTCCGCGATGCCGGCCACGTGCCAGTGCTCCTCGGGGAGCTGCTCGCCGACGTCGCGGTAGACGCGCGCGATCTCGAAGAGCGCGACGTCGACCTCGCCCGCGTCCGCGTTGCGGCGGGCCGGCTCGAGGAGCGAGGCGTAGAGGACCGTGCGGACCGCCGCCGCCTCGGCGGAGAGTGGCTCGGGCAGGCGCAGGTCGCCGTCCGCGACGAAGGTGGAGGTGTACACCTCGGCGTAGCCGGCCCCCACGAGCACGTCCTCGACCGCGCGCCGCAGGCGCTGCTCCCGGCTCAGCCGCCCGAACATCGCCTCGCGGCGCGGCAGCGTGAACGGGATCTCGGGCAGCTTGAAGCGGGCGACCTCCTCGACGAGGTCGACCTCGCGCGTCACGTCGCGGGCCCGCCAGGTCGGGACGCGAAAACCCTTCTTCAGCTGCTCGAACCCGATGGGGGCCAGGAGCCCGGCCTGTTCCTCCTCGCCCACCTCGAGGCCGATCAGCGCGCTGGTCCGCTCCGGGCGGAGCCGGATCACCGCCGGCTCCGGCAGGCCCGCCTGCACGTCCTCCGCCCCCGTCCAGCGCGCGCCCGAGAGCTCGACGATCAGCTGCGAGGCGTACGTCGCCGACTGCCCCGCGACGTACGGGTCGACGCCCTTCTCCCAGCGGTTGGAGCCCTCGGTGCGCAGCGAGTGGCGCTCGGAGCTGCGCAGGATCCCGACCGGCTCGAAGTTCGCCGCCTCGAGCAGGACGTTCGTCGTCCCGGAGGAGACCTCCGTCTCCTCGCCGCCCATGATCCCCGCGAGCCCGACGGCCCGCTCGCCGTCGGCGATCACCAGATCCTCCGGAGTCAGCGTGCGCTCCACGCCGTCGAGCGTCCGCACCCTCTCGCCCTCGCGCGCGCGGCGCGCGACGAGCCCACCGTGGAGCAGGTCGAGGTCGTACGCGTGGAGCGGGCTGCCGAGCGCGAGCATCACGTAGTTCGTGACGTCGACGACGTTCGAGATCGAGCGGACGCCCGCGCGCCGGAGCCGTGCCTTGAGCCAGAGCGGCGACTCGCCGACCGCGACGTCGCAGAAGGCGCGGCCGATGAAGCGGAGGCAGCCGTCCGGATCCTCGATCCCGATCCCGAGCGGCTCCTCGCCGTCGCGCTGCGGCTCCTCGCCCGGCATCGGCAGCAGCTCCCCGCCGAGCAAAGCCGCGACCTCGCGCGCGATGCCGTAGACGGCGAAGAGGTCCGGCCGGTTCCCGGTCGCGTCGACGTCGAGCACCTCGTCGGCGAGCGGGAGCACGTCGGCGAGCGGCGTCCCGGCCTCGAGCCCGTCGTCGAGGACGATGATCCCGGTGTGGTCCGTGCCGAGATCGAGCTCGTCCTCGGCGAGGATCATTCCCTCCGAGATCTGCCCGCGCAGCTTGCGCCGCTCCAGCACGAGCCCGTCCGGGAGCGTCGCGCCCGGCAGAGCGACCGCGACCTTCGCACCGGCGCCGAAGTTCCAGGCACCGCAGACGATCGAGTACGGCCGGTCCTCACCCACGTCCACCGACGTGAGCTGCAGCCGATCGGCGTCCGGGTGCTTCTCGGCCTCGAGCACATGGCCGACCCGGAAGAGCGCCGGGTCGCCCGGCACGCCGACCCGCTGAATTCCGTGCGCCTCGGCCGTCGCGATCGAGAGCGCGTCCGCGATCTCCTGCGCCCCGGCGTCGACGTGCACGTACTCCCGCAGCCAGCCGAGCGAGATCTTCATCGGAACTGCCTCAGGAAACGGAGGTCGTTCTCCCAGAAGGGACGGATGCCGGCGATGCCGTAGCGCAGCTGAGCCGTCCGCTCGATCCCCATGCCGAAGGCGAAGCCGGTGTACTCCTCGGGCCCCCAGCCGACGAACTCATACAGGTACGGGTCGACCATCCCCGACCCGCCCATCTCGATCCAGCCGGAGTGCTTGCAGATCGGGCAGCCCGCGCCGCCGCAGTTGAAGCACGACACGTCCGGCTCCATCGACGGCTCCGTGAACGGGAAGTAGTGGGTGCGGAAACGCATCTCCCGGTCGGGGCCGTACAGCTCCCGCATCACGTGCAGGAGCGTCCCCTTGAGGTCCGCGAGCGTGATGCCCTTATCGATCGCGAGCCCTTCGAACTGGTGGAAAATCGGGAAGTGCGTCGCGTCGATCGCGTCGCGGCGATAGACCCTCCCGATGGAGACCATGTAGATCGGCGGCCGCCGCTCCTCCATCTTGTGGATCTGCGCCGGTGAAGTCTCGGTACGGAGGACGGTGTCCTCGTCGAGGAACAGCGACGCGCGTGGCGAGCGGGCCGGATGCCAGTCGGGGAAGCCGAGGGCGTCGAAGTTGTAGCGGGTCGTCTCGACCTCGCGGCCGTCGACGATCTCGTAGCCGAGGCCGAGGAAGATGTCCTCGACGTCGCGGCGGACGAGGGTCGAGGGGTGGAGCGTGCCGCGCGGGCGCAGCTTCGGAGGGCCGAGCAGCCCGGCCGGCAGCGTGACGTCGACGCGCTCCGTCGCGAGCCGCTCCTCGAGCTCGACGCGGGCGAGCTCCTGCTCGCGGGCGGCAAGCGCGGACTCGACGGTCTCGCGCACCGAGTTGAGCGTGATCCCGGTCTCGCGGTCGCGGACGTTGCGGAGCGCGAGCTTCAGGGCGCTCTTGCGGCCGAGGTAGTGGACGCGCACCTCGTCGAGCGCGGCGAGCGATGGCGCGTCGGCCGCGGCGGCGAGAGCCTCCTGCTCGAGATCGTCGGGATCCAAGACGGCGACAATATCCAAGGTGTTCTCCTCCTCTCGCGGGCACGGGAACGGGGGCGGTCACACGCCCCGGCTCGAGCTGAGGAGACGACGCCCTGCTAGCGCGCCGACGCCCCGGCTGCGGGCCGGGGCTGCGTAAAGGCGAATGCGCGCACGCGAAGCATCTGGGCCGATACTACCCCCGATGGCCGAATACGACTCGCACGCCG
>DASXDE010000049.1:0-27390 GCA_036490825.1 Gaiellaceae bacterium | reverse complement strand
AGGCCCCCGAGCTCCGCGGCGCGACGCTCACCGGCGTCGATCTGAGCCGCGTCTCGCTCGCCGGCGCCGACCTGGCAGGCTCATCGCTCGCCGGCTCGAAGCTGACCGGCGCCGACCTGACCGGCGCCGACCTGACCGGAGTGGATCTCACCAATGCGACTCTGCGCGGCGCGAAGCTCGGCGGCGCGAAGCTGAACAAGGTGACCTGGAACAACACGATCTGCCCGGACGGGACGAACAGCGATCGCGGCAAGACCTGCAAAGGTCATCTATAAGCCATCATCCGCTCTCTTTCTGAGGAGTCCGGCTCTTGAGCGGCGCAGTGCTGGCCGGTCTCCTGCTGGCGTTCGCGTCTGCCGTGCTGACCAACCTCGCGTACCTGCGCGAGCACGACGCTGCCGCCAGGCTCCCCGTCCTCTCGATGCGGCGGCCGCTCGAGTCGGTCCGGCTGCTGCTCGGCGACCGGAGCTGGCTGGTCGGGTTCGCCATGGAGTCGGGCGGGTTCCTCCTTTACGCGGCCGCGCTGGCGGTCGCGCCGCTCTCGCTCGTGCAGGCGATCCTCGCCGGCGGGATCGGCGTGCTCGCGTTCGCCTCGGCCCGCATGGCGAGACGGCGGCTCGCTCCCGTCGAGATCGCCGGCGTGCTGCTCTCGGTGCTCGGCCTCGTCGCGCTGGCCGTCTCGCTGGTGGGCGGGAAGGCGAAGCAGGGAAACGGACAGATCGTGCCGATAGTGCTCTGGCTCGGCGCGACGGCGGCCGTCGCGGTCGCCCTGGTGCTCGCCGGGCGCAGGCGCTACGGGGCGGCCGTCGCGAGCGGCGTCGCCGGCGGCCTCTTCTTCTCGATCGGTGACATCTCGACGAAGCTGGCCACCGAGGGCGGCCTCCGCGTGGCGTTCGCGGCGCTCCTCGTCCTGGGCTACTTCGCCGGGACTGCGCTGCTCCAGATCGGCTATCAGGCCGGCGGCGCGCTCACCGTGGCCGGTCTCGCCACGCTCGTCACCAACGCCCTGCCGATCGCGGCCGGGACGGTGGTTCTTGCGGAGCCGCTTCCGAGCGGCGCGCAGGGGGCTCTTCGCGCGGTCGCGTTCGCGGCGGTGGTCGCCGGCGCCGTCCTGCTGGCGCGAGAGCAGCCTCCGAAGGGAACGGGCCCGTCCATCCGTCCGAGCGGGTGACGCTCCGGGCGCCGCCAAAACGCCCGTAGAGACGGGATCACCAGCTCTTCGTGCGCCGCGGTCGGGACCGGTCCGCGACGCGAACGCGCGCGTCGACGGCCAGGCAGCCCGCGGGCAGCGCGAGCACCGGGTTCAAATCGAGCTCGACGACCTCGGGCAGCTCGTCGGCGAGGAGCGAGAGGCGCAGGAGGAGGTCGACGAGCGCGGTCTCGTCGGCCGGGGGCGCGCCCCGGAAGCCGGCGACGAGCCGGCCGGCCTTGTCGGAGCGGACGAGCTCCTCCGCGTCGAGGTCGGTGAGCGGCGCGAGCCGGAACTGCGCCTCGCCGATCAGCTCCGCGAGCACCCCGCCGGGCCCGAAGGCGACGAGCGGCCCGAACACGGGGTCCTGCAGCGCGCCGGCGAGCAGCTCCGTGCCGCCCTGCACGTGCGGCTGCACGAGCACAGACCCGCCCAGCATTGCCGCGGCGGCGCGAACGGCGTCGTCGTCTTCGAGGTCGAGGATCACGCCGCCCTCCTCGGTCTTGTGCGCTCCAGGCGTGGCCGTCTTGAGGACTACCGGATAGCCCAGCTCGCGAGCAGCCTCGACCGCAGCCTCCGGCGTGCCGGCGAGCCGCTCCGGCACGAGCGGCAGCCCGTACGCCTCGAGGAGCCGTCGCGTCTGTCCGGCATCGAGCCAGCCGCCACCGGCTGCGACCGCCTCGTTCACGACGGTCTCGGCGCCGTGGCGGTCTCTCTCGAGCTCGCCGAGGGAGCCCGCCGGCTGCCGCAGCCATTCTCCGCGCTCCGCGGCGCGGCCCAGCGCTCCCGCCGCTGCCTCCGGGTAGGCGAAGCACGGGACGTTTGCGACGCTGCGCAGGCTGGGGGGCCCGCCATTCGCGCTCACGAACACACACAGGACGGGCTTGTCCGGTGCCGTTGCCGCCGCTCGGCTGACGGCTGCGCCGACCGCCTCCTCGTCCGCCCCCACGGTGGGGACGTAGAGGACGATCGCCGCGTCGAACGCGGGATCGGCGAGCACGGGCGGCAACGCGGCCGCGAAGCTCTCCGCCGTCGCCCCGCCGAGCAGGTCGATCGGGTTTGCGCCGCTCCCCTCGGCCGGCATGACCTCGACGAGCGTCGTTCGCGTGGCGTCGCATGGCGGCGGGACCTCGAGCCCCGCGGCCTCGCAGGCGTCGGCGGCGAGGATTCCGAGGCCTCCGGCGTTCGTGACGAGCGCAACCCGCCGCCCCCGTGGCACCGGCTGCGAGGACAGAAGCGACGCCGTGTCGATGAGCTCCTCCAGCGTCCGCGCGCGGATCACGCCGGCCTCGCGAAAGAGCGCGTCGACCGCGACGTCGGACCCGGCGAGCGCCGCGGTGTGGGAGCCGGCGGCCCGGCCACCGGCGCGCGTGCCGCCGCCCTTCAGCGCGAGGATCGGCTTCCGCCGCGCGAGCCGGCGTGCGATGCGCGAGAAGGCGCGTGGATTGCCGAACGACTCGAGGTAGAGGACGACGAGCTCGGTCTCGTCGTCGTCCTCCCACCACTCGAGCAGGTCGTTGGAGGACACGTCCGCCTTGTTGCCGATCGAGACGAAGGACGTGACGCCGAGACCGGTCGCCTCGGCGCGCTCGAGCAGCGCGAGGCCGAGTGCGCCGCTCTGAGAGGAGAAGCCGATCTTCCCGGCCGGGAAGCTGCGTGGCGCGAAGGTCGCGTTCAGGTTGACCGGTGAGGACGCGATGCCAAGGCAGTTCGGGCCGAGGAGGCGGGCGCCGTGGTCGCGGACGAGGGCGAGCAGACGCTCTTGCCGCTCGGATCCCTCGCTCCCGGTCTCCGCAAAGCCCGCCGAGATGACGACGAGCGCGCGCACCCCGGCCTCGAGAGCCTCGCTCGCAGCGGACAGCACTTGCTCACCGGGCACGCAAATGACGGCGAGGTCGACCGCCTCCCCGATCTCGGCGACCGAGCGATGGCCGTGCACTCCGGCCACGGGGTCGCCGTTCCGGTTGACGGGATGGACAGAGCCGGTGAAGTCGCCGTCGAGGACGTTGCGGAACAGCTCGCCGCCGATCGAGCCGCGGCGCTTCGACGCACCGACGACGGCGACCGAGCGGGGACGAAAGAACGGCTCGAGCGACGCCCGCACCGCGACGTGGTCGCGCGTGGCGACCTGCTCGCGATAGCCGCTCGTGGCGGCGATCGGGAACCGGACCTCGAGCTCGCCGGCCTCGCCCGCGCGTGTCACCTCGAAGCCGGCGTCGCGGAAGACACCGAGCATCGCGGCGTTCTCGTGCAGCACCTCCGCGACGAACTCCTCGATCCCCACGTCCGCGGCGCGGGCCGCGAGCTGCTCCAGCAGGCGCGTTCCGATCCCACGGCCCTGATGACCGTCGTCGACGGCGAAGGCGACCTCCGCGGCGCGTGGGTCGCGCAGCCTGGCCCAGTTCGCGAGGGCGACGATGCGGCCGTCGAGGGAGCCGAGCAGCGCGCCGCGCTCGTGCCAGTCGGGCTCGAGCACCGGCTCGACGAGCTTCGGCCCGAGCGCGGGAAAGCCGTGGAAGCGGAGATAGAGGCTGTGCTCCGAGAGCCCCGAGAAGAACCCGAGCAGCGCCTCGGCGTCCTCCGCGGCGGGCGGCCTCAGCCGGAGCGTCGACCCGTCGCGGAGGATGACGTCGGTCGCCTCTACCCCGATCGCGGCCGTGGCGCTCACGCAGCCGCCGCATGCTCGTCTGCCTGCGCACGGGGCCGCACGACGAGCACCGGGCAGGGGGCGGAGTGCACGAGCCCGGTCGAGACGCTGCCGGAGAAGAGCCGGCGGGCGGTGCCCCAGCCGTGCGAGCCGACGACGATCAGCTGCGCGTCGTACTCGCCGGCCCTCCGGCAGATCTCTTCGACGGCGAGCCCGTCCCCCGTGACGGTCGAGCACGAGACGCCTGCCGTCTCCGCCGTCTCGGCCACGGAAGCCAGGAGCTTCGCGAGCCGCTTGTGCTCCTCCTTCGTGAGCTCGGCGACGACGTCCGAGTAGCCGTAGCCGCCGTAGCCGACCGGCGGCAACGCAGTGTGCGCCACTGCGACGGCGACGAGCGGCGCCCCGAGCAGCTGCGCGAGCTCGATCGCCTTGCGCTGCGCCTCTCCGGCCGACGGCGAGCCGTCGGTCGCGAGCAGGATTGGTCTCCGATCGCTCATCTCGTGTCCTCCTTCTTCTGGACTCATCGACCACAGTGTCCGAGCGCGAGGCCGCCGCTGCATCCGGGCGAGGCCGCCGGGCGTTGCGGGAAACCACGCAGCCGCCGCTGGCGACCGTGTCGTGGGACACAGAGAGAAGGGGCGGCGTCGCGCAAGCTCGACGCCGCCCCTCTCGTGCGGGCCTACGCGGTGACCGGCACCTCGTGCCGCTCGAGCAGCTCGTGCCCGACCGGCTCGGCTTCGAGCACGACCTTGAGGGCGTGGCTCTCCGCCGCGGCGCCGAAGACGTCGTACGCCTCCTCCGCGTCCGCGAGTGCGAAGCGGTGAGTTGCGAACGGCGTCGGGTCGAGCCGCCCGGTCTCGATCAGCTTGAGGAGCTTCGGCGTCGTGGTCGTGTCGACGAGGCCCGTCGTGATCAGGACGTCGCGGATCCACAGTTTCTCGAGGTGGAGCGTGGCGGGATGCCCGTGCACGCCGACGTTGGCGACACGACCGCCCGGCCGGATCAGGTCGGTGCAGAGCTCGAACGTCTCCGGCACGCCGACCGCCTCGATGGCGACGTCGGCACCGAGGCCGCCGGTGAGCTCCATCACCCTCGCGACCGCGTCCTCACGGCCGCTGTCGATGATGACGTCGGCCCCGAACTCGAGCGCCTTGTCGAGCCGCGAGGCGTCGAGGTCGATGGCGACGATCCGTCCCGGCGTGTGGAGCTGCGCGGTCATGATCGCGGCGAGCCCGATCGGGCCGACGCCGACGATCGCGACGGTGTCGCCCGGCTCGACGCCTCCGTTGAGGACGCCGACCTCGTAGGCGGTAGGGAGGATGTCGGCGAGGAACAGCACCTGCTCGTCCGTGAGCTCGTCCGGCACCTTGTACACCGACGTGTCCGCGAAGGGCACGCGGGCGTACTCCGCCTGGAGGCCGTCGATCAGATGACCGAAGATCCAGCCTCCGCCGCCGGTGCAGAGCCCGTAGCGGCCTTCCTTGCAGAACCGGCACCGGCCGCACGACGTGATGCAGGAGACGAGCACGCGGTCTCCCGGCTCGAGCGTCGTGACCGCGCTCCCGGTCTCGACCACGGTCCCGACGGCCTCGTGACCGAGGATCGTGCCCGGCGTCACCTCCGGCACGTCTCCCTTGAGGATGTGGAGATCGGTGCCGCAGATCGTGGACGAGTCGATCCTCACGATGGCGTCTGTCGGCGCCTGGATTGTCGGGTCGGGCACGTCCTGCCAGCTTCGCTGCCCGGGCCCGTGATACACGAGCGCTTTCATAGCGCCTCCTTTCTTCCCGAGTCTTCTCGCCTGCTGCGCCGGCGGCATCGGCGGCGGCTCGGAACGCGGTTGCGGCTTTTCCGCAGGCGGGCGTAACGGGCATAGGCTTGGCGGCGTGGACGCCTTGTCCGTCAGCGAGGAACGGCTGCGCGCACTGTTCGAGGCCGGCCTGGCCGTCAGCTCGGAGCTGTCGCTGGACGTTCTGCTGCGCCGGCTGGTCGAGACGGCGGCCGAGCTGACCGGTGCTCGCTACGCGGCGCTCGGCGTGATCGACCCGAGCGGCTCCGAGCTGGAGCAGTTCGTGACGCACGGCATCGACGTCGACACCCGCGCGGAGATCGGCGAGCTGCCGCGCGGCCGCGGCATCCTCGGGGTGCTGATCCGCGACGCGAAACCCCTCCGCTTGCACAACCTGTCCGAGGATCCGCGTTCGGTCGGCTTCCCGCCCGGGCATCCGCCGATGCAACGCTTTCTCGGCGTTCCGATCCTGCTGCGAGGCGTCGCCTACGGCAACCTCTACCTGACCGAGAAGCCGGACGGAGAGGACTTCACGCGGGAGGACGAGGAGCTCGTCACTCTGCTCGCGGGCCAGGCAGCGATAGCGATCGAGAACGCCCGCCTCTACGAGGCGTCGGCCCGCTGGTCGCGGCAGCTGCAGTCGCTGGAAGAGGTCGGGAACGCGCTGGCCACCGAGACCGATCTCGAGCGTCTGCTCGACCTCGTCGTCTGCCGCCTGCGCGAGCTGGTCGGAGCGCGGGTCGTGGCGCTCGCCCTACCGAGCGGCGCCGACGACCTGCGGTTCGCCGCGGCGGCAGGAGAGGCGGCGCAGGAGCTCCTGGGCGAGACGATCTCCCGCTCGGCGTCGAAGAGCGGCCGCGTGTTCGCGCGCCGTCGCAGCGAGCGCATCGACTCCGTGATCGACGATCCCGAGGTCCACCAGGAGATGACGAGGCGGCTGGCTGTCCGCACGGGCATGTGGGTGCCGCTGATCGCCCGCGACCAGGTGATCGGCGTGATCGAGATCCACGACAAGGAAGGTCCCGACGCGCGCTTCTCCGACGACGACCTGCGCCTGGCCGAGACGTTCGCGGCGCGTGCGGCCGTCGCCGTCGAGCTCTCGCAGCGGGTGACGTCCGATGCCCTGCGCCGAGTTGTGACGGCGCAGGAGCTGGAGCGCCGGCGGCTTGCGCGCGAGCTCCACGACGAGACGGGACAGGCCCTTACCTCGATCCTGCTCGGGCTGAAGCCGCTCGAGGAGGCGCTCGCAAACCAACCTGCCCGAGCGGCCCTGGCCGAGCTGCGGGACCACGTCGTCGCCGCGCTCCAGAACGTGCGCCGCCTCGCCGTCGAGCTCCGCCCCGCCGTGCTCGACGACTTCGGTCTCGTGCCCGCGCTCGAGCGGCTGACCGAGTCGCTCGCCGACCAGACGGGCGTCCGTGTCGACTTCCACTCCGCGCTCGGAACGACACGACTGGAGAGCGAGGTCGAGACTGCCCTCTACCGGGTCGTGCAGGAGTCGCTCACGAACATCGTCAAGCATGCGCAGGCGCAGAACGTCAGCGTCTCGGTCGCCCGGCGCGAGTCCGGCGTGGCGGCGGTGATCGAGGACGACGGCGCCGGATTCGACCCGAGAGCGACCCAAGAGGACGGCGTCGGGCTGCTCGGCATGCGCGAGCGGCTCGCGCTCCTCAACGGCCGCCTCGAGATCGAATCGCGTCCCGGCGCCGGCACGACCGTGGTAGCCGAGGTGCCCCTCACGTGAGCATCCGGGTGCTGATCGTCGACGACCACGCCGTCGTGCGCAGCGGCCTGCGACTCCTCCTCGCCGCGGAGGAGGATCTCGAGCCGGTCGGCGAGGCCGGCAACGCTCGCGATGCCGTGTTCCAGGCCCGGGCGCTCAAGCCGGACGTGATCCTGCTCGACATCGTGATGCCGGAGCAGACGGGACTGGAGGCCCTCCCGCAGCTCAAGCACGAGAGCCCGGACGTGAAGGTGCTCGTCCTCTCCATGCAGGACGAGCCGCGCTACGTGCGCGAGGCCTTTGCGGCGGGCGCCAGCGGCTATGTGCTCAAGGAGGCCGCCGACACCGAGGTCGTGGCGGCGGTACGAGAGGTCGCGAACGGGGGCCGCTACGTCAACCCGGAGCTCGGTGCGCGGCTCGTCTCCGCCGACGCGGAGGCGGCGAAGCTCGCGGAGGAGGATCCGCTGTCCGACCGCGAGCGGGAGGTGCTGCGCCTGCTCGCGCTCGGGCACACGAACCAGGAGATTGCGAAGCAGCTCTACATCTCGGTGCGAACGGCCGAGACGCACCGGGCGCACATCATGCGGAAGCTCGGGCTGCAGACCCGCGCCGATCTCGTCGCCTACGCGCTCGAGCGGGGACTTCTCGAGGCCGACTGATCGCGCTCTACTCGGACGAGTCGTTCAGCAGCTGGTGGAAGACGCTGCGCAGCTCGCTCGCGTCTTCTTCCGAGCTCGCGGCCAGGAGCGTTTCGCGGATCTCGAGGAGCCATGCTGCCGCCGCGGGGTCGGCCACGCCCCCGAGTGCCTCGACTGCGCACCGTCCGCCGAGCGCTGCGCCGCCCGGCTCCCAGAACGGGCAAGCCTCTTCCGGGCAGGCTTCGCTCGTGCCGGTGGTCGCCGCGAGCGAGCAGAGCCGTTTCGTCTGTTGGACTGCCACGCGGCGATCTTCGCCGCCCGCTCGGCGGAAGTCGTCGTGCCGCGCACGGATCCTGGCTGCGGCCTTTCCCGTATCGCTCCGGAACGGCTGAGGGCCGCTTCGCAGCGGCCCTCAGCGTCCTGCGGTGAGAGTCGGGCACTAGGCCACGGGCACCGCTGGAGCCTTGGCCTGCGACGGGCGCAGGAACGTCAGGGCGGTCTGCGGATTCCGCAGCGCTCCGCCGAGCGCGAGGATCCCGAAGCCGATTCCCGTGAGCAGGAGGGCGATCCCGACCACGATCCCGAACAGCCCGAGCTGGTCTGCCATATAGCTCGTGTTCAGGGCGGTCGTGAGCGCCGTCTCGGTGACCCAGACCTGCCGGGCGCCGTTCTGCAGCGGCTGCTTCGTGTTCGGGTCGAGCGCGGCGTAGTCGGTGTTCTCGGTGCCGCCGCCCGGCATCAGCTGCGCCTTGGGCGTCCCCGGCTTGGCCGTGTAGATGCCCATCTGGGCGTAGGTGAACCCGCGCGTCGCCTCGAGTGCGTGGATGTGCATGTACTGCGCCATCGCGCGCGCCTTGGCGCCGGTGTCGATCTTCTGGTTGGCGACGCTCCTCGTCGGCCACTCGTTGACCGCGGAGGCGATGCCTGCCTTCTGCGCCTCGGCCCTGATCGCCGACGGCGTCATGTCGGAAGACCCGACGATGTACTCGTTCTGGAGGCTCCTGTCGACCGTGTGCCGGCCGTTGACGCCCATCGCGACGGCGACTGCGCCGAACGCGATGAGGACGGCGGCTGCAACGAGCCCTCCGATCTCGAAAAACTTGCGCATGTCCCGACTCCTTTCCGTGCCGTGGTCTTGCATCTCGAGGGAGTGTCGGGCCGTGCGCCGCCCGCGCCATCCGGGCTGCCGCTGAAGCCGGCGGAGGACTTCCGTCAGTCGTGTTGCGGGAAACCCGTAACTGGAGGGACGGGTCACGCGGATGCGAAGACCTCGCGGGGGCCGTGGCCGGCAGCCACGGCACGCGCGATGTCGAGGGTCGAGATGACGCCGATCGGCCGGCAAGAGCCGGCCTCGGTGACCGCGAGGTGCGCGATCCCGTACTGCGCCATCAGGCTCCCTGCCTCTGCGATGGAGCTGTCGGCCGCCACGCTGACGAGCGGCGTCACTGCCGTCTCGCCGGCGGTGAGCGTGTCGAGGTCGAGCTGCGTGGCCGCGACGAGGTCGAGGTCGGAGACCACCGCCCACAGCCGCCGCGCCTCGTCGTCCTCGTCCAGCCGCTCGAAGACGAAGATTGCGTGCACGCCGTACGTCGCCATCATGCGGGCCACGACCCGGAGCGGCGTCTCGACGGGGCAGCTGATGACACCGTGGCTCATCGCGTCGCCGACGGTCGCGACGTCGAAGGGGACGGCCGTACCGGTGGCGATCATGCGGGCACCGCCTCAGGGACGAGCACCCGCTGCGCGAGGTCGACGAGCCGGTTCGAGTAGCCCCACTCGTTGTCGTACCACGCGACCACCTTCACCTGCGTCCCGTCGATCACCGCTGTGAGACCGGAGTCGAAGATTGCGGAATACGGCGACTTGACCACGTCCGACGACACGAGAGGCTCCTCGCTGTAGGCGAGGATGCCCTCGAGCGGGCCGACGTCGGCGCTGCTCGCGAACAACTCGTTGACCTCCGCCACGTCCGTCTGCTGCTCGACCTCGACGGTGAGGTCGACGAGCGAGCCGGTCGGGACGGGAACGCGGACCGCGTACCCGTGCAGCTTTCCCTCCAGCTCCGGGACGACCAGGCCGAGCGCTTTCGCGGCGCCGGTGGTCGTGGGAACGAGGTTGCAAGCTGCCGCGCGGGCACGGCGGTAATCCTTGTGCGGCGCGTCGAGGAGCTGCTGATCGCCGGTGTACGCATGCACGGTGGTCATCAACCCGTGGCGGACGCCGAAGTGCTCGTGCAGCAGCTTCGCCACCGGTGCGAGGCAGTTCGTCGTGCAGGAGGCGTTCGAGACGATCCGGTGCTCGGCTGGCTCGTACGCCTCGTCGAAGTTGACGCCGAGCGCGACCGTGACGTCGGGGTCCTTCGCCGGCGCCGAGACGATCACCTTTCGGGCGCCCGCGTCTAGATGCCTTGCGGCGTCGGCGCGCGCGCGGAAGCGGCCGGTGGACTCGATCGCGACCTCGACCCCGAGCTCGCGCCAGGGGAGCCGCGCCGGATCCTTCTCTCCGGGGACGGCGATCCGCCTTCCGTCGACGACGATTGCTCCGTCCGCCGCCTCGACATGGCCGGAGAACGGGCCATAGACCGTGTCGTGCCGCAGGAGGTGAGCGAGCATCGCCGGCTCGGCGACGTCGTTGATCGCCACCCACTCGATGTCGGCTTCGCGCTCGTGGGCGGCGCGGAACGCGGCGCGCCCCGTGCGGCCGAAGCCGTTGATGGCAACGCGAACGGCCATGATCTCCTCCGTTTCCAATCGCTTGCCAGCGACAGTAGGCGCGCGGCGCGGCAGCCGGCATCGGCGGAAACCCTGACTTCGGCGAGAGAAAGCCGAAGGCCTCGCGAGCCTTCAGCCGCGGCGCCGGCCGACGAGGCGCGCGCCGGTCGCGGGCAGGTCGCCGCGGGCGATCGCCTCCTCCTCGACCGCGCGCAGCGACTCGCCGAGGCTCCAGCGGTGGAGCCAGGCGCCGCGCACCGGCAGGCCGAGCTCGAACTGCGGCTCGAGCGCCGCGACGATCCGATCCAGCGGGTGCAGGTGCTTGCGGTGCTCGTCGACGAGTTCCGGGGCCGTCTTCGGTTGCGGCTCCCCGAGCGCGGCGCGCTGCTCGAGCCACCACGCCGCTGCCCGGAGGTCGAACCTGGCGACGTCGAACTCGTCGACGACGAGCGTCGCGCCGTCCTCGACCAGGTCGGCGAGCCGGCGGCACGACTCCTCGAGCGGGTCGACGTGGTGGAGCGAGACCACCGCCACCGCAGCCGCGAACGATCCCGCAGGTTCGTCCAGATCGGCCAGGGCGACGGCGCGGACGTCCTCGCTCTCGCTACCCGGGTCGATCGCGACCACCTCGTAGCCGGCGGCGCGTAGGGCGCGGGCGAGAGCGCCGGCGCCGGCCCCGACCTCGAGCACGCGCGCCGGCGGCTCGGGCAGGTTCGCGCGAATGAAGGCCCTCAGGTCTGCGAACACCATCCCGCGATTCTCTACGGACGCTCGTTTACGGTGTCGGCATGAGGATGCGGGCCGCCGTGCTCGAGGAGTTCGGGAAGCCGCTCGTCGTGCAGGAGGTCGAGCTGGCGGAGCCGCGTACCGGGGAGGTCCTGGTGCGGCTGGCTGCGTGCGGGGTCTGCCACACGGACCTGTACACGGCGTCGGGCGCCGACCCGTCGGGCTACGCGCCGACGGTGCTCGGGCACGAGGGAGCGGGCGTGGTCGAGAAGGTGGGGGAGGGCGTGTCGTCGGTCGCTCCGGGCGATCACGTGGTCACGCTGTTCTCCCCGCAGTGCCGCGAATGCATCCACTGCAAGAGCGCGAGGACGAACCTCTGCCTCGCGATCCGCGAGCAGCAGAACCAGGGATTCCTGCCCGACGGCACGACGCGACTCGGCCGAGGCGGCGAGCCGATCCGCCACTTCATGGGCACCTCGACGTTCGCGGAGTACACGGTGATGCCGGAGATCGCGCTCGCGAAGGTCAGCTCCGACGCGCCCTTCGAGCACGCCTGCCTCTTCGCCTGCGGCCTCTCCACGGGCCTCGGCGCGGCGATGTTCACCGCGAAGGTCGAAGCGGGATCGACCTGCGCCGTCTTCGGCGCCGGCATGGTCGGCCTCGGCGCCGTCGCGGGCTGCCGCCTGCAGGGAGCCGAGCGGATCGTCGTCGTCGACCTCTCCGAGGAGCGCCTCGCGCTGGCGCGCGGCCAGGGGGCGACCGACACGATGGTCGGCGGCCCGGACACGGTCGAGCGCATCGTCGAGCTGACCGGCGGCTTCGGCGCCGACTACACGTTCGAGGCGACCGGGAACGTCGCCGTGATGCGCCAGGCGGTCGAGTCGGCCCGGATGGGCTGGGGCCTGTGCACCGTCGCGGGCGTGGCGGGCAAGGGCGAGACCCTCGACATCGTCCCGCGGTTCCTCATCACCGGCCGCCGGGTCTGCGGCTCGTCCTTCGGAGGCGTGAAGGGACGCGACCAGGTGCCGGAGCTCGTCGAGCGCGCGCTCGCCGGAGAGATCGACGTCGCGCCGTTCGTCTCCCACACGTTGAGCCTCGACGAGGTGAACGAGGGCTTCGAGCTGATGGAGGCGCAGGACGGGATCCGCAGCGTGATCCGGTTCGCGTGATCAGCCAGGCGCGCTCACCGGTGCGAGGCCGCCAGGCGGAGATGGGCTCGGGACCGCATTTCGGAGGTGCGGCGCCCCTACGCGGACGGCAGGGGGGCGATGACCGTCGCCATGAACGGCATGCCCGCGGTCTTCGTCGTGAACGTCGCGTAGAAGACCTCGGCCGTGCCCTGGCCGCCGAGCCGTTCCACCGCCGCCGTGCCGGAGGAGAAGCCGGACACGAGCGCCGCCTCGACGGCGTCTAGGCCCTCGACGGTTTGCCCTCCGACCTGCCGGCCGACCAGCTGCTCGAGCGTCGTGCCGAGGATCTCGCAGGCGGCGGCGTTGGCCGCGATGTAGCGCCGGTCCTCGTCCCAGACGAGGAAGCCGACGCTCGCCGAGGCGAGCGCCTCGGCGATGAGCTCGGCCTGGATCTCGGGACGCGCGAGCGAGGGTGTCGCCGTCATGGCTCCGTTGTCGTCGCCGCGAACGCGCCGCTCAATCCCGCGTTCTAGCCCTTCGGGTGGAAGTAGGCCTGGTAAATCCGCTTCACGATCGGCGCGGCCGCCTGCGCGCCGAAGCCGCCGTGCTCGACCATCGCGACGACGACGAGCTTCGGGTGGTCGTACGGCGCCCACGAGGCGTACCAGGAGTGGTCGCTGCCCGGCGGCGCCTCCGCCGTCCCCGTCTTGCCGGCCACCTTGATCGGGAACCCCGCGAAGACCGGGAACGAGGTTCCCGAGGGGTTGTTCGCCGCGTCGTAGAGGCCCTGCTTGATCGCCCAGGTGTAGGGGGAGAGCCTCACCTTGCGCACCGGCTTGAAGCCGAGGGCGTGGCGGACGCCGTTCTGGATCAGCGCCTCGCCCAGGTGGGGGCGGACGACGGTGCCGCCGTTGACGATCGCCGAGTACGCAACGGCGAGCTGGAGCGGGCTGACCTGCAGCGCTCCCTGGCCGATCGCGAGGTTGACCGCCTGCCCTTCCGTGTAGGGCGTGCCGGAGAGCCTCTCGAAGTACGAGCCGGGCATCGGCAGGTAACCGGCAGCGGCGCCGGTCAGGTCGATCGGCGGCCGAGCGCCGAGGCCGAGCTTGCGCGCCCAGCGCTGGATGAGCGTCGCCTTCGCGGCCGGGTCGGCGGCCCAGATGCGGGCGCCGAGCCGGTAGAACCACGTGTCGCACGACTGCTCGAGCGCCGTGGTGAGCGTCATGGTCTCGTTCGCCCCGCGCTCGACGTTGAAGAACGTGTGGTCGCCGAGGGTGAACGAGCCGGTGCACGCCTGCGGCGTGTACGGGTTGATGATCCCTGCGCTGAGGGCCGCCTCGGAGATGATCGGCTTGAAGGTCGAGCCGGTCGGATAGACCCCGGTGATCGCCCGGTTCAGGGTCGGCGTCGTGTGCGTCTGCTTGAGCAGCCGCGCGTAGTAGTTCGGGCTGTCGGCCGCGAGCTTCTCGTTGAAGGTCGGGTAGCTCACGATCGCCTTGATCGCGCCGGTCCAGGGGTCGATGGCGAGGGCGGACGCCCCGGTCGGCGAATGACCGTTGAGCCGCGCCTGCTCCATTCCGTACAGCAGAGCGTTCTGCGCAGCCCGCTGGAGGCGCATGTCGATCGAGAGCTGGAGGGTCGGCAGCGGCTTCGGGCTCGGCTCGCGCAGGGCGCCGGCGATCCGGCCGAGGGAGTCGACGGGGATCTTCGCGTGGACGAAGCCCTTGTTGAGGAGCGAGTCGTACGCCGCTTCGACCCCGCTCTGGCCCACGACCTCGCCCGGCTGCGCGTCCTTGTAGACGTGCGACTCGAGCTGCTGCGTGCTCACCTGGCCGAGTAGGCCGAGGAACTCGCTGCCGAAGGCGCCCTGGGGGTAGCTCCGCGAGGCTGCGAACCCGACGCTGAAGCCGCGGTACTTGCCGCTCCGTTCCTGCAGGTAGGCGGTGAGGGCGGCGTGCGGATGCGGGATGACGACGGCGGGCGCGTAGGGCGCGTGGAAGATCGCGGTCTGGATCCGGGCGACGAGAACGCTGCGGCGTGTGCCCGTCAGGCGGGCGAGCCGGTGCAGCGTCCGGAGGCCCGCGCCGCTCGGATGCCAGTGGCCGTGCGCGTCGCGGCTGCCGAGGGAGGCCGCGTCGGCCTCGACGACGGGGTGTCCCGTCGTGCCGGCGATCAGCCGGCGCTTGTCGTCGACGATCGAGCCGCGCGCGCCGAGCAGGTCGGCCGTACGGTATGCCTGCTGGTGCGCGGCGTGCGCGTACTGCTTCCCGTGCAGCACCTGGATCGACCACGCGCGCAGGAGCAGCAGCGACAGCCCCGCGGCCACGACGACCGCGAGCCCGCCCACCCGGACGTAGAAGCCGGGGCTGCGGAAATACGGCGCGTCGGCGCGCGAGTACGGCTGGAGCCCCCGCTTGCCAGGCAGGTTGCGGGGGAGCTTCAAGCGACGGCGAGGATCCGGTCTCGAGATCGCCACGGAGTGCCGTCCAGAGTAGACGCCGTCGCCCGCAGCGGCTACTCGTCTGCGAGCTCGTCCGCAAGGAGCGAGAGCGCAAACGAGCGCCAGGCGAGCTCGGGATCGGCGCGGAGCGACTCCGCCGCAGCGCTCACTGCGGGGAGGTCGTGCGCAGGAAGCTCGTCGAGGGCGGCCGCGAGCCGCGCCCGCCGCTCCGGCGTGTCGAGCTCGTCGGCCAGGCGCTCGGCCGCGACCGAGTCGAGGGCCACGTCGCGGTGCGGGTCGCCGCCCGCAGCGAGGACGAACATCGCGCGGCGGCGGGCCCCGTTCAGCTCCGCCTCGTCGATCGCGACCTGGTCTTGCACGAGCCAGCAGAGAACCACGAGCAGCTCGCTCGAGCCCTGGTCGAAGCCCGACCGCTCGAGCTCCTCGAGCCTAGCCCGGGTCCCGGCAGTCACCCGTCTCGCCTTCGCAGCAGCCGAGCTTCAACCGGCACTTCGGGCACTGAAAGGTGCCATGACGCCATTCCATCTCGGCGTTGCAGCGCGGGCAGGTCTCCTTCACGGCACGGAGAGTACGTCCTCGATCCGACGGAACTCGAGCACCTTCTCGAAGCCGAGCTTCCGGAGCGCCGGGCTGGACTGATCGTTCGCGCTCACGGTCAGCGCCGGCGTGCCGCGGCGGACGGCCTCGTCCCAGCGGGCGCGCGTGAGGGCGCGGTAGCAGCCGCGGCCGCGCGCGTCCTCCCGCACCGAGCCGCCCCAGAGGAGCATGCCGCGGCTGCTCGGCGTCGCGGCGCCGGCGCCGACGAGCTCGCCGTCGAGCCAGGCGCCGAAGAGGGCGGTCCTCGTCTTGCCGAACTCGGCGAGGAGCTGCTCCCGCGTGGACCGGCGCTCGGGCGGGTTGTCGAAGACGCCGTCCTGGAGCTCGCGGATCGTCGCCCATTGCTCGGCGGTCCTGGCCATGCGCACCTCGACGCCGGGCGGGCCCTCGGGCGGAGGCGTCGTCGCGAGGAGCCCGTCGAGGAGGTAGTCGTCGGCGACGAGCTCGAGCCCTGCGTCGAGCAGCTGCTCTTCCACGTCGACCGGCGTCGCGCGGTCGCTCAGCCACCAGCTCACCACGCGCGTCCCGGCCGGCGCGAGCAGCTCGCGCACCGCCGCGATCGCGTCCGCCGCCTCGCCGTCCGAGAGCCGGACGCCCTGCACCGACGCCCAGACCCCGTCGGCGCCCGCCACGACGACGAAGCGCGGCGTCTTGACGACGAGGGCGCCGGGCGACGGCTCCATGAAGCGGCCCGGCGACTCGACGAACTCGGTGAGATCGGACACGGCGTTACGCTACTGCCCGTGACCGAGACCGTCGACGCCCCGGCCGTGACCCGGATCCCGCACTGGATCGGCGGGCGGCGCGTGGACGGCGGCTCCGGCCGCAACGGTCCCGTCTACAACCCGGCGACCGGCCGTCAGACCGGTGCCGTCGACTTCGCGTCGGCCGAGGAGGTGGACGCCGCCGTCCGGGCGGCGCAGTCCGCCTTCCCGGGCTGGCGGACGACCTCGCTGGCGAAGCGCGCGGAGCTCTTCTTCCGCATCCGCGAGCTCCTCCATGCGAGGCGCGAGGAGCTGGCCGAGATCCTGGTGCACGAGCACGGCAAGGTCTTCTCCGACGCGCTCGGCGAGGTGACGCGCGGGCTCGAGGTCGTCGAGCACTGCTGCGGCATCCCGACCCTGGTCAAGGGCGAGCACTCCGAGCAGGCCTCGACCGGCATCGACGTCTACTCGATCCGGCAGCCGCTCGGGGTCGTGGCGGGCATTACGCCCTTCAACTTCCCCGCGATGGTGCCCATGTGGATGTGGGCGCCGGCGATCGCGTGCGGCAACTGCTTCCTGCTCAAGCCCTCCGAGAAGGATCCGTCCGCCTCGCTCTGGACAGCCGAGCTGCTCGCAGAGGCCGGCCTGCCCGACGGCGTGTTCAACGTCGTCATGGGGGACAAGGTCGCGGTCGACGCGATCCTCGAGCACGAGGACATCGCCGCCGTTTCGTTCGTCGGCTCGACCCCGATCGCGCGCTACGTGTACGAGCACGCGACCGCGGCCGGCAAGCGCTGCCAGGCGCTCGGCGGCGCGAAGAACCACATGATCGTCCTGCCCGACGCGGACGTGGACGCCGCCGCCGACGCCGCGATCTCGGCCGGCTACGGCTCGGCGGGCGAGCGCTGCATGGCCGTCTCCGTCGTCGTCGCCGTCGGCGATGTCGCCCAGCCGCTCGTCGACGCGATTCGGGAGCGGATCCCGAAGGTGAAGGTCGGCGACGGCATGGATCCGTCCTCGGAGATGGGCCCGCTCGTGACGCGCGAGCATCGCGACAAGGTCGCGTCCTACGTCGAGAACGCGACGGGCGAGGGCGCCACGGTCGTCGTCGACGGCCGCGACGGCGTGCCCGACGAGGGTTTCTTCCTGAATCCGAGCCTGCTCGACGACGTGACGCCGGCGATGAAGGCGTACGTCGACGAGATCTTCGGGCCGGTGCTCGGCGTGACGCGCGTCGCCACCTACGAGGAGGCGGTCCGGCTCGTGAACGAGAGCCCGTACGGCAACGGCGTCGCGATCTTCACGCGCGACGGCGGCGCGGCCCGCCAGTTCCAGTTCGACGTCCAGGCAGGGATGGTCGGGATCAACGTCCCGATCCCGGTGCCGGTCGCGTACTACTCATTCGGCGGCTGGAAGTCGTCGCTGTTCGGCGACCTGCACGTGTACGGCCCCGAGGCGATCCACTTCTACACGCGCGGCAAGGTCGTCACCCAGCGCTGGCCCGATCCCGCCACCTCGCGGATCGACCTCGGCTTCCCGCAGACGCGGTAGTGCCGGACCCGCACCACCGCCCACTCGACGCGCGGGCGATGCCGCGCTTCGCGGGGATCCGCACGTTCATGCGGGCGCCGCACACGACCGACCTGGCCGGCGTTGACGCGGCCGTCTACGGCATCCCTTACGACACCGCCACGAGCTTCCGCACCGGGCCGCGCTTCGGCCCCGAGGCGATCCGCTCCGCATCGGCGCTCCTGCGCCCGTACAACCCGGCGCTCGGCGTCGACGTCGTGGAGGCGCTCTCCATCGTCGACTACGGCGACCTGCCGGTCTCGCCCGGCGACACCGAGCGCACCTACGGCCAGGTGGAGGAGGGGCTCGCGCCGCTCGTCGAGGCCGGCGTCTTCGCGCTCGCCCTCGGCGGCGACCACTCCGTCACGCTCGCCGAGCTGCGCGCGCTCAAGCGTCGGCACGGGGTGCTCGCTCTCGTCCAGCTCGACGCCCACGGCGACACCTGGGACGAGTACTTCGGCCAGCGCTTCTTCCACGGCACGACCTTCAAGCGGGCCGTCGAGGAGGGGCTGATAGCCCCGGAGGCGTCGGTGCAGGCGGGCCTGCGCGGCTCGCTCTACGGCGCCGACGATCTCGACTCTGCGCGCGAGCTCGGCTTCGCCGTCATCTCGTGCGACGGGCTGCGGACCTTCGGGCCGGGTGGCTTCTCCAGCGTCGTGCGAGAGCGCATCGGCCACCGCCCCGTCTTCATCTCCTTCGACATCGACGTCCTCGACCCGGCGTTTGCGCCGGGAACGGGGACTCCCGAGGTCGGCGGCCTCTCGACCGCGGAGGCGCTCGCCTTTCTTCGCGCCCTGCGCGGGATCGACCTCGCGGGCGCGGACGTCGTCGAGGTCTCACCGCCGTACGACGGCCCGGGCCAGCAGACGGCGCTCGCCGCTGCGAACGTCGCCTACGAGCTGCTCAGCCTGCGAGCCGTTACTTCTCAGGGATAGCGGAAGCGCAGCGTCAGGACGCTGCGGCGCCTCCACGGATCGACGGCCACGAGACGAAGCCGGTACGCGCCCGGCCGCCAGGCGCGCGCGTTGAGCCGAAGGCGCACGGTGACCGCGCCCGGGCGGGAGCGGTAGACCTGCGCCAGGCGGTAGGCACGCCCGGCGCGGAGGCGCACGCCGAGCCGGCTGCCCTTGGCGAGGATCGAGACGACTCTCCTGCCGGGACCGACGACCGACGCCGAGAGCTGCGCCTGCGAGCTCAGGGACAGCCGCGTGGAGAGGAGGATCGTGCGGTCGGCGCGATGGGCGAGGACTTCGAGCGGGATCTGGGCCCTGAGGGCCGGCCCGTTGGGGGACGTGTACGTGGGATCGCCCCAGGCGCCCTGCTTGAACAGCGCGAGCTGGAGCGGAGTCCGCGTCAGGACGTGGGTGCGGTTTCCCGGGTCGACGTACGAGCCGATCGCGGTTCCCGCAACGAGGGTTCCCGCCTGCAGCGGCGGCACGCGGTGGAAGACCTTTCCGTCGGTGGAGTAGCCGACCACCGTCCGGCTCGCCTGGGGTTGTGCGTACATCAGGTCGAGCGGCCACTTGAAGCCCTTCGACGACAGCCCCGGCACGGTGAGGGACACCTCGGTCCCCGGCACCGAGAGCGCGCCGGTGAAGGCGGCGAGCGAGACGGTCCTTCCCACCCCGACCGCGCCGGGCTGCCAGGTGACGACCGCGCGCCCGTCGGCGGTCTGGAGGTTGCCCGCGACTCCGCGGCGAACGGTCTGCGTCCCGGTCGAGAGCGGCGGGAGAGGGGCCGCGACCACGATCCCGGTCGGGGCCGCGGTGGCGGACGCGGCGCCGCCCGCGCCCGTCGCCGTCACGACGAGCGAGAGGGTCGAGCCGATGTCGTCGGGCGTGAGCGTGTAGTGCGACTGGGTCGCGAACTTGATCGCGACGCACAAGACGCCGCCCGAGTTGCAACGGCGCCAGTGATACGTGAACTTCGTCGGCGCGCCGCTCCAGGTCCCGACGGACGCGGTGAGCATCTGGCCGGCCTGGGCCGTCCCCACGGCCTGCGGCGCCGCGAGGTTGGCCGGCCGGGCGGCGGGCGGGGTTCCGGCGGGTGAGACTGCGACCGTCGGCGCCGACGCAGCCGTCGCGCTCCCGCCGTCGGAGGCGGCGGTCACGACGACCTTGAGCGAGTGGCCGACGTCGGCGCTCACCGGCCGGTACGACTCGGCGGTCGCTCCGGTGAGAGTCGCGCAGTTGGCGCCGGCCGCGTCGCAACGCAGCCACTGGTACGCGAACTCGAGCGGCTTTCCGCCCACCCAGTTCCCGGGCACCGCGGCGAGCAGCTGGCCGGCCTCCGGAGCACCGACGAGCGACGGCGGAGTGGAGAGGACCGGAG
Source organism: Gaiellaceae bacterium (assembly GCA_036490825.1). Lineage (GTDB taxonomy): Bacteria > Actinomycetota > Thermoleophilia > Gaiellales > Gaiellaceae > Palsa-739. The sequence goes on along the minus strand of DASXDE010000049.1, from coordinate 7,175 downwards.
GGCCGGTCGGATACGGCTCGATTGCGACCGAGGACGGCTGCGTGCCGTTCATCCGGTCGGCGTCCGTGCAGTGGTTGATCCCGGGGACGGTGACGCAGTTCGACCACTGCCAGAACAGCCAGCCCGCTCCGTTCCAGTTCAGGGCCGGCACGAGGGGCAGGCTGTTGGACGTCCAGTGCGCGATCCAGAGCTCGGTGCCCGCGGCGGCGACGGCGGTCGAGTTGCCGAGGTACAGCTTCCAGAAGTTCGGCGAGGTGTAGAGGAACGGCTGCACACCCGTCGCCGCGTAGATCTGCCCGAGCCACGCGAGCGTCCAGGCGAGCAACCGGGTGGAGGGCAGCTTCCCCGTGGCCTCGAGGTCGAGCACCGGGGGCAGCTCTCCCGGTTGCGGCCCCGCCACGGCGAGGAAGTGGTTCGCCTGGGCGATCGCGCCCGCGGTCGCGCTCGCCACGGTCGGGCCGGCCGGGCGGGCGAAGTGGTAGGCCCCGAAGACGAGGCCGGCGGTCTCGCTCCCGTTTCGGTTCGTCGTGTAGGTCGGGTCGGAGTAGGACGTGCCCTCCGTGGCTTTGCCGAACGCGAAGCTGTAGCCGGCGGAAGCGACCTTCGACCAGGTGATCTTTCCGTTCCAGTTCGAGACGTCGATCCCCCGAGCGCGCCCCGTCGCCGCGGCCGAAGAGCTCGCCGGGACGAGCGTCGAGAAGGCCAGGACGAGCCCCACGATCAGCCCCAGCTGTCCGCGCCGCGCACCGATGAACGCCCCCACGACTTGCATGAAGCTAGCGCAGCTTTGTTCGTCCGAAGTAAAAGAAGCCCTGCTACGAGGGGACAGCTGCGCCGATCTCGAGCTGCTCGCCGAACCGCGCCCGCCGGACGAACCGCCCCGTGCCCGGTGTGCCCACCAGCTCGCCGTCCTCCACGAGCACCGAGCCGCGCAGGAGGACGTGCTCGGGCGCGCCGACGACCTCCGTGCCTTCATAGAGGTTGTAGTCGCATCTCGAGTGGTGGGTCGACGCCGAGAGCGTTTCCCGCCGCTCGGGGTCGAAAACGACGAGGTCGGCGTCGGCGCCGACCGCAATCGTCCCCTTCCGCGGATAGAGGCCGAACAGCTTCGCGGGCTGCGTCGCGAGCAGGTCGACCATCCGGTTGAGGCTGATCCTCCCGCCGCGCACGCCGAAGTGGTGGATCATCTTCAGCCGGTCCTCGAGGCCGGGGCCGCCGTTCGGGATCTTCGTGAAGTCGTCCTTGCCCAGCGTCTTCTGCCCGTCCCAGAGGAACGCACAGTGGTCGGTCGAGATCGCCGACAGCGCGTCGGTGCGAACCGCGTCCCAGAGCACGTCGTGATTCGCCGCGTCGCGGGCCGGCGGGGAGTAGACGTACTTCGCGCCCTCGAAGCCCGGCTGGGCGAGGTCGTCGATGGAGCGGAAGAAGTACTGCGTGCACGATTCCCCCCACACGCTCCAGCCCAGCTCGCGCGCGCGGCGGATCGGCTCGACGGCCTCGCGGCAGGTGACGTGGACGACGTAGAGCGGGCTGCCGGCGATCCGGGCGAGCTGGATGGCTCGGTTCGTGGCCTCGCCCTCGAGCTCCGGCGGGCGCGTGAGGGCGTGGTGGATCGGTGCGGTGTCGCCGCGGGCGAGGGCCTCGCGGACGAGGACGTCGATCGCGTCCCCGTTCTCGGCATGCACCATCACGAGCGCGCCGCTCGCCGCCGCGACCTCCATCGCGCGGAAGAGCGTCTCGTCGTCGACCTGCAGGACGTTCTTGTACGCCATGAAGAGCTTGTAGGAGGTGATGCCCTGCTCCGGCAGCGTGGCGAGCTCCTCGAGCCGCTCCTCGTCGGCGAGGTCGGTGATCGCGATGTGGAAGCCGTAGTCGATCAGCGTCTTACCGTTCGCCTTCGCATGCCAGCCCTCGAGCGCCTGCGCGAACGTCTGCCCCGGCCCCTGGATGCAGAAGTCGACGTGGCAGGTGGTGCCCCCGCACGCGGCCGATCCCTGTCCCGACTCGAAGTCGTCGACCGTGACGGTGCCGCCGAACGGCATGTCGAGGTGGGTGTGGGGGTCGATGCAGCCCGGCAGGACGTACTTGCCGCTCGCGTCGATCGTGCGCTCGGCCGAGACGTCGAGGTCGGCGCCTAGCAGCGCGATGCGCTCGCCCTCGACGAGGACGTCCGCGACGAAGTCGTCGGCGGCGGTGACGATGCGCCCTCCGCGGATCAGGATCGACATCGCCTCCGAGTTTAAGCTCGCGGGGTGGGCCTGTCACCGGACCGGACCGTCGCCGAGCTGCGCGAGCTGCAGGAGCTGACCGGCGACGAGAACGGGGCGCAGCGAGTCGCCTGGACCGAGACCTGGGAGCGCGCGCGCCAGTGGCTGCGCGAGAAGGTTGTCCCGACCGGCGCCGAGGAGGAGATCGACGAGGCCGGCAACCAGTGGTTCACGCTGCCCGGCGCCTCGGAGCGCGCGCTCCTCATCGGGGGCCACATCGACTCGGTGCCGAACGGCGGCTGGCTCGACGGCTGCCTCAACGTCCTCGCCGGCGTCGAGGTGCTGCGACGCGTCGCGGAGGAGGGGACACCGCCCCTTACGCTCCGGCTCGTCAACTGGGCGGACGAGGAGGGCGCGCGCTTCGGCCGCTCGCTCTTCGGCTCCTCTGCCGCCGCCGGCTCGATGAGCGACCAGGACGAGTTGCGCGAGCGTCGCGACGCCGACGGGGTCGCGCTCCCGGACGCGCTCGCCCAGCACGGGGTCGACCTCGACCGCGCGCTCGAGGCGCGAACGCAGCTCGAGGGCGCGGCCGCCTACCTCGAGCTCCACATCGAGCAGGGCCCGGTGCTCGAGTCGTTGGCCCTGCCTCTCGGCGTCGTCCTGGGCACGTTCGGCGTCGAGCGCCATCTCGTCACGTGGCGCGGCCAGGCTGCGCACGCCGGCTCGACGCCGATGGGCGAGCGGCACGACGCGCTCGCCGGCGCGGCGAAGCTTGCGCTCGAGATCCGGCCGATCGCGGCGGAGGTGGGGGAGGGCGCCGTTTGCACCTCGGGCGGCGTGGTCTGTCGTCCCGGGATCGTCACCTCGGTCGTCGAGACCGCCGAGCAGCTGCTCGACCAGCGCCATCTCGAAGCCGCGAAGCTCGCCCGGCTGCTCGAGCTCGCGCGGGAGGCGAGCGAGCGGTTCGCGTGCGAGGAGGACGTCCAGGTGGAGTGGGAACGGATCTGGAGCATCGAGCCGATCCCGTTCGACGAGCGCCTGATCGAGCTCGCGGACGCGTCCGTGCGCGAGGTCTCCGGCTCTTCCCACCGGCTTCCGTCAGGCCCGCTGCACGACGCCGCCGAGGTCGCGCGAGCGGGAATCCCGACAGTGATGCTGTTCGTTCAGTCCCTACGCGGGCTCTCGCACACGAAGCTCGAGGACACGAAGGAGGAGCACCTCGAGCTGTCGGTGCAGGCCCTCGATCGGCTGACGACGAAGGCAGTGGAGGCGTTCGTATGAGCAGCACCGAGGCCCGGCCGTCCGGGCGGATCTGACCGCGGCCGAGCTCCGGCGCTTCTGCCTCGCGCAGACGGGCGCGCAGGAGGAGTTCCCGTTCGGGCCGGAGACGTCGGTCTTCAAGGTGGGCGCGAAGATGTTCGCGCTCGCCCAGCTTCAGCGGAAGCCGCTGCGGGTGAGCGTGAAGTGCGAGCCCGAGCTCGGCGAGCAGCTGCGCGCGAGCTACGCCGAGATCGAGCCCGGCTACCACCTCAACAAGCGCCACTGGCTGACCGTGACGTGCGGCGGCGACGCGCCGGACGAGCTCGTGCGCGAGCTGGTCGCCGGCAGCTACGACCTGGTCGCGGGCCCCGAGCGGCGGTAGGCTCGGGTCGTGGACTTCGGCGTCACGGTTCTGCCCGACCCGCCGTTCTCGCGCTGGCTCGAGCTGATCCAGCTCGCCGAGCGCCACGGCTTCGGCTACGCGTGGACGTACGACTCGCACGTCCTCTGGCAGGAGTCCGTGCCGATGCTCGCGGTCGCGGCGCGCGAGACCTCCAGGATCAGGCTCGGCCACTTCGTCACGAACCCGGCGACGCGCGACCCGACGGTGCTCGCCAGCGCGTACGCGACGCTCCACGACCTGTCGGACGGGCGGATGGCGATGGGCATCGGCCGCGGCGACTCGGCCGTCCGCTACATCGGGCGGCAGCCGATGAGGGTGGCGGAGTTCGAGCGCTCGTGCGCGATGGTGCGCGACTTCATGAACGGCGGCGAGGTGGAGTGGAACGACAAGCAGCTCCAGCTCAAGTGGGTGCGGCGCGAGCTGCCGCCGATCCCGATGTGGATTGCCGGCTACGGCCCGAAGGCGCTCGCGGTCGCCGGCCGCGTCGCCGACGGCGTGATCATCCAGCTCGCCGACCCGGAGATCATCCAGTGGATCATGGACACCGCCCGCCGCGCCGCCGAGGAGGCCGGCCGCGATCCTGCGCAGCTCAAGTGCATCGTCGGCGCGCCGGCCCACATCACCGACGACCTTGCCGACGCGCGCGAGCAGGTGCGCTGGTTCCCGGCCATGGTCTCGAACCACGTCATGGACCTGATCGAGCGGTACGGCGCCGACGGCAGCGCCGTCCCGAAGGCGCTGACCGACTACGTCCAGGCGCGGAAGTTCTACGACTACGACGAGCACTCGCGCGTCGGCGCGAAGCACGGCGAGTTCGTGACCGACGAGATCTGCGACCGCTTCTGCGTGCTGGGGACCACCGGGCAGGCGAAGGCGAAGCTGCAGGAGCTCCAGGGGATCGGCGTCGACCAGTTCAACATCTACCTCATGACCCACGGGCAGGAGGAGACGTTGCAGGCGTTCGGCGACGAGATCATCCCCGACCTCGCGAGCATCGCTGCCTGACTCGCTGCACCAGCTCCTCGAGCTGCCACAGGCGTGGCCGCTCGCGTTCGCGCCCGACGGCCGGTCGCTGCTGCTCGCCTCGAATCGTCCCGGCGTCCGGCAGCTCTTCCTCAGCCCGCTCGACGGCGGCGCGCTCGAGCAGCTGACGGATCTTCCGGAGCCGGTGGACGGGACCGTGCTGCCCGACGGCCGCGTCCTTCTCCTCGTCGACGAGGGGGGCAACGAGCGGACGCAGCTGTACGTCCTCGGCGAGGGCGGCAAGCCCGAGTCGCTCGTCGTCGACCCGCGCTACAACCACTGGGCGCCGGCCGCCTCGCGCGACGGCACCCTGCTCGCGTACGTCACCAACCGCGGCAACGAGCGGGACTTCGAGGTCGTCGTCCGGCGGCTTGCGAGCGGGGAGGAGCGCACCTACGACCTGCGCGGCTACCTCGACGTGCACGGCTTCTCGCCCGACGGCCGCCGGCTCGTCGTCGAGCGGCTCGGCGACCTGGCCGGCGACTCCGACCTGTTCCTCGTCGACGTCGAGACGGGCGAGGTGGCGCACGCGACGCCGCACGAGGGCGCGGCGGAGTACACGAGCCCGTCCTGGCTACCGGACTCCGCCCGCCTCTACGCCGCGACGAACGCCTTCGGCGACGCCCGCTCCCTCGCCCGCTACAACCTCGGCACCGGGGAGTGGGAAGTCGTGCTCGAGTCGCCGTGGGACCTGCACTGTGCGGTCGACGACGCGGGTCGCTCGCTCCTCCTCGTCGCGAACGAGGACGGCTGGTCGCGGCTCGAGCTCCGGGATCCCGAGACGCTCGAGCTGCGGGACGAGGTGCCGCTGCCGGGCCGGGGAATCGTGCTCGACTGGCCGGCGCCGCCGGTCTTCTCCTCCGACGGCTCGCAGCTCGCCTTCGCCTTCTCGAGCCCGCTCGAGCCGCTGCAGGTGCACTGCTACGACCTCGACTCCGGCGAGCTGCGCCGGCTGACCGGCGACGGTCCGATCGAAGGAGCGCAGCCCGAGCTGCACCGCTTCACGAGCTTTGACGGCGAGGAGATCCCCGTCTTCCTGTTCGAGCCCGAGGGAGACGGGCCGTTTCCGGTCGTCCTCACCGTGCACGGAGGCCCCGAGTCGCAGTGGCGGCCGTTCTTCTCGCCGTCCGTCGGCGCCTTCACGCAGTTCCTCGTCTCGCGCGGCTACGCGGTCGCGGCGCCGAACGTCCGGGGCTCGACCGGCTACGGGAAGCGGTTCGAGCATCTCGACGATGTGGCGCTGCGGCTCGACTCCGTCCGCGACCTCGCCGAGCTGCACGCGTGGCTGGCGGCGCGACCGGAGATCGACGGGTCCCGTGCCGTGGTCTACGGCGGCTCCTACGGCGGCTACATGGTGCTGGCGTCCCTCGCGTTCCACCCGGAGCTCTGGGCGGCGGGGATCTCCTTCGTCGGGATCTCGAGCCTCGTCACGTTCCTCGAGAACACGTCGGAGTACCGGCGGGCGGCGCGAGAGCGCGAGTACGGCTCGCTGGCGACGGAGCGCGACGTCCTGGAGCGGGTCTCGCCCGCGAGCCGGATCGACGACATCCGCGCCCCGCTCTTCCTCGAGCATGGCCGCAACGACCCGCGCGTCCCGGTCGGCGAGTCGGAGTACATCCACCGGGTGCTGACGGAGAAGGGCATCCGCAGCGAGCTCGTGATCTACGAGGACGAGGGACACGGCATCGAGAAGCGGCGGAACAAGGTCGACGTCTTCGAGCGCGTCGTCGCGTTCCTCGACGAAGTCCTCGGCTGAGGCCCGGATACCATGGCGGCTCGGCGGCGCCTTGGCCGAGTGGTTAGGCATGGGTCTGCAAAACCCAGTACACCGGTTCGACTCCGGTAGGCGCCTCTCAAAGAAAGCCCCGGAAACGGGGCTTTCCTGTGTCGCAACCGTTGCCAGGATAGGCGAGAATCCTTGCCCGCGCGCCAAAATGCGCACCAAATGTGTGCTACACGGTCTCCCGCCGTGCAGGAGCAGCGGCTCGCGGCCTAACCGTCTGCAGAATCAGGCGGCCCGCCTTTGCGGGTCGCCTGATTCTGCGTTAAGGCTGTCTACTGCTTGTACACCGTGATGGTGACGTAAGCAGTGTGTCCGTTGTTCGAAGTGCCGCCGGCACTTACGTACAATGCGACCGCCTGTCCCGACTCGTTTCCGTATGGGTCATAGGACGACTGGTACGTAGTCCCGTTCAGACAATACTGGGGGTTGTTGTACGGGTAGAACCATTCGCGGGAGGGTGTGTAGACCTCAGCCCGGTAGTAATCGTACGAACTGCAGG
>DASXDE010000048.1:0-6559 GCA_036490825.1 Gaiellaceae bacterium | reverse complement strand
CGCTGTGGTCGACCGGCGCGAGCGCGTGCGCGCGTTCATGGAGGAGCACGTCTATCCGCACGAACGCGCGTTGACGCAGGAGGACGACGCGGCCGACGCGCTCGTGCGCGAGCTGCAGCAGAAGGCGAAGGAGGCGGGCCTGTGGGCGCCGCACCTGCCGCCGGAGGCGGGCGGCTCAGGCGCCGGCTTCCTCGAGTACGCGCACCTCAACGAGGAGATCGGGCGCAGCTTCGTGGCGCAGCTGATCTTCGGCTGCCAGGCGCCCGACGCCGGCAACGCCGAGATCCTGCACCTCTACGGCACCGGCGAGCAGAAGGAGCGGTTCCTCCGCCCGCTCGTCGCCGGCGAGGTGCGGTCCTTCTTCGGCATGACCGAGCCGGAGGTGGCCGGGTCGGACCCCACGCTCCTCCGCGGCCGGGCCGAGCGGGACGGCGACGAGTGGGTGATCGACGCGCACAAGTGGTTCTCCTCGGGAGCGGACGGGGCGGCGTTCGCGGTCGTGATGGTCGTGACCGAGCCCGAGGCCGAGCCGCACCGGCGCGCCTCGATGATCCTCGTCCCGACCGACACGCCCGGCTACGAGCTCGTGCGCCGCATCCCCGTCATGGGGCACGAGGGCCGCGGCTGGGGGACGCACTGCGAGACGCGCTTCACCGGCGTCCGTGTTCCGCTCGCGAACACGCTCGGCGAGCCGGGCGACGGCTTCCGGATCGCGCAGAAGCGGCTCGGGCCGGGGCGGATCCACCACGTCATGAGCTGGCTCGGGCAGATGGAGCGCGCCTTCGAGCTCATGTGCGCGCGGGCGCTCGAGCGGGAGGCGGCGGGCGGCCCGCTCGCCGAGAAGCAGACCGTCCAGAACTGGATCGCCGAGTCTGCAGCGGACATCCAGGCCTGCCGGCTGCTGACCCTGCAGGCCGCCCGGCGGCTGGACGAGGGCGAGGAGGCGCGCGTCGAGATCTCCCTGATCAAGTTCGTGGCGGCGCGCGTGCTCGGCGAGGTGCTCGACCGCGCGATCCAGGTGCACGGCGGCCTCGGCCTCACCGAGGACACGCCGCTCGCGCTCATGTGGCGGATGGCGCGGGGCGGTCGGATCTACGACGGGCCCGACGAGGTGCACAAGACCGTCGTCGCGCGCCGCATCCTGCGCACGTTCGCCGAGGGGGACGCGTGGCGTTTCACGTGATGCTCGAGGGGCGGCGCGTTCGGCTCGAGCCGCTCGAGCCCCGCCACGAGGAGCCGCTCTGGGACGTGGCGCAGGATCCTCGAACCTGGCGCTGGATGCGCTTCAACGGCTACGAGCGCGACGAGTTCCGCCGCTGGTTCGCGTCGGTGGACATGGGTTTTCTCCACTACTTCGACGGCGCGCTCGTCGGGCACACGAGCTTCCACAACGACCGGCCGGACGACCGCGTGATCGAGGTCGGGAACACGTGGCTGAATCCGCGGGCGTGGGGGACGGACGCGAACACGGAAGCCAAGTACCTCCTGATGCGGCACGCCTTCGAGGACGAGGGCTACCTCCGCGTCGAGTTCAAGACGGACGCCACGAACGAGCGCTCGCGTCCCGCGCTCGAAAAGGTGGGCGCGACGTTCGAGGGCGTGGCCCGCAAGCACCAGCTCGTCCGCGGCGGCGAACGGCGCGACTCGGCGTGGTACGCGGTGATCGACGACGACTGGCCCGAGGTGAAGGCGAGCCTCGAGCGGCGGCTGGGGTGGGAGTGAGCGTCGAGGTCGTCTACGAGACGCATGCGACGAGCGAGGACAACGAGGCGGGGATCGCGACGGGGCAGCTGCCGGGCCGCCTCTCGGCCGCGGGTCGGGAGCAGGCGCGCGCGCTCGGGGAGCGGCGGCGCGACGACGGGATCGCGGTCGTCTTCACCTCGGACCTTGGGCGGGCGATCGAGACGGCGGAGATCGCATTCGCCGGCTCTGAGGTGCCGCTCCTCCAGGACGCCCGGCTCCGCGAGTGCGACTACGGCGAGCTGAACGGGACGGCGGAGCCGCTGAACGACCGGGCCGCCCACATCGACGTGCCGTATCCGGGCGGCGAGAGCTGGCAGCAGGCGGCCGAGCGCGCGGCGGACTTCCTCGACGAGCTGCGGCGCGAGCGCGGCGGCCAGCGCGTCCTCGTGATCGACCACAGCGCTACGCGGCTCGCCCTCGAGGTCGTCGCGAACGGCCGGGAGCTGGAGGAGCTCGTCGGCGCCGCGTTCACCTGGCAACCGGGGTGGGAATTCGCGCTCTGACCTCCCCGGTCACGAAATGTCCCGGTATCTGATGTCCCGGCTGGCCTTTCTGAGAGGTCAGTCGGCGCGCCGCACGATCTGGGTGCAGCGCGCGCTCGCGATCAGCTGCTCGTCCTGGAAGAGCTCGGCGGCGCAGAAGACGACGCGGCGGTTCCGCTGCACCACGCGGCCTTCCGCCCGCAGGATTCCCGGCCGCGCCGAGCGGTGGAACTCCGTGCGGAGATCGGCGGTGAGAAAGTCCTCGTCCTCCGCCATCAACGTCCAGCAGGCGCCGCCCATCGCCGTGTCGAGCAGCGCCGCGACCATGCCACCGTGGACGATCGGCCCCGACGGCGAGTGGAAGCAGTACTCCGGCGGGGCATCCCACTCGATCACCGCGACTCCGTCGGCCTGCGCGAGGCCGCGGTAGGCGAGCGTGTTCCAGACGTGCGGGTCGGGCGGCGCGTGCTCGCCCCACGGCTTGCGCGCGCGGGGGCTCATCGCGGCCCCGGAACGCCAGGGAAGCGGAACGGCTCGACCCGGTTCGGCTGCACGACCCACGCGCGCCCGGTCTCCGCGTCGTCGAGCACGCGCAGCGCGGCCTCCGCGACGAACGTCGGCTCCATGAGCGGGACGTCCAGCTGCTCGCGCAGCTCGGCAGCCACGATCGGCGTGTCGGTGAAGCCGGGGCAGAGCGCGTTGAGCCGGATGCCGCGCTCCGCGAGCGCCGGCGCCGCGGCACGCACCCAGCCCACCACCGCGTGCTTCGTCGCCGTGTAGGCCGGATCGCCGGGCATCCCCGTCAACCCGGCAAGCGAGGCGGTCGCGACGATCGAGCCGCCACCTGGCATCAGCCGCGCCGCGAGCTCCCGCGTCCCGTAGACCACGCCCTCGAGGTTCGCGCGGAGGATGCGGCGCCACTCCTCGTCCGGCAGCTCGGCTGCGTCGGCATGGCCGGTGCTCGTGCCGGCGTTGAGGAAGGCCGCGTCGAACTCGCCCTCGAGCGACCGCCAGGCGTCCGGCTCGCCGACGTCGAACTCGGGCAGATCGAGCACAGCCGTGCTCGCGTCGCTGAGCGCCTCGACGATCGCTGCGCCGATCCCGCCACGACCTCCGGTGACGAGCGCTCTCACGGGACGAGCACGACCTTCGGTCCTCATCTAGTGCAGAGGCGCAGCCTCTGCACCTGCGAACTGCTCGCGCAGCGCCGTCTTGCGGAACTTTCCGACGCTCGTCTTCGGGATCTCGGCCACGAACTCGAAGCGGTCGGGCACCCACCACTTCGCGAACTGCGGCGCGAGGAACTCCCGCAGCTCGTCCGCCGTCGCGGCGGCACCCTCGCGCAGCACCACCGCCGCGAGCGGCCGCTCGCCCCACTTCTCGTCTGGCACGGCGATCACCGCCGCCTCCGCGACCGCGGGATGCGCCATGAGCGCGTTCTCGAGCTCGACCGACGAGATCCACTCCCCGCCGGACTTGATCACGTCCTTCGAGCGGTCCTTGATCTGGATGAAGCCGCGCGGATGAATGGAGACGATGTCGCCGGTTCGGAACCAGCCGTCGAGCGTCCAGCGGTCCGCGGTCTCGGCCGCGTCGTAGTACTGCGCCGCGACCCACGGGCCGCGCACCTCGAGCTCTCCCATCCCCTCGCCGTCCCACGGCACGTTCTCGTCGCCGGCGCGGACCCGGATCTCGACGAAGGGGAGCGGGAAGCCGGCCGTGGCCTGGAAGTCCCAGCGCGTCTCGGAATCCGCCTCCGCGAGGTCGGTCGGGAGCGCGACGGTGGAGGCGACGGGCGACGTCTCGGTCATCCCCCAGCCCTGACAGATGCGCAGGCCGTGCCGCTCCTCGAAGGCCGCGATCATGGCGCGCGGCACCGCCGAGCCGCCGACGAGCATCGCCTTCATGGCCGACAGGTCCCAGCGGCCCGGCTCCGCGTCGAGCCGCGCGAGGATGCCCATCCAGATCGTCGGCACGCCAGCCGCCCACGAGACGCGCTCGGCCTCCATGTTCTCGAGCAGGCTGTCCGGGTCGAGGTGCGGCCCGGGATAGACGATCTTGGCGCCCTGCAGCGTCGCGAGGTAGGGATAGCCCCACGCGTTCGCGTGGAACATCGGCACGACCGGCATCACGGCGTCGTCGATCCCGAAGCCCTGCCCGAGCGGGTTGTTCGCGCCGACGCCCAGCGCGTGCAACACAGACGAGCGGTGGGAGTAGACGACGCCGCGCGGCCGGCCGGTCGTCCCGCTCGTGTAACACATCGCCGCCGCCTCGCGCTCGTCGAGGCCCGGGTCCTCCCACTCGTCCGGCTCCGCGGTTGCGAGCAGCTCCTCGTACGAGTCCTCGACGACCCACACGTGCTCGAGCGGCGTCCCGTCCCTGAACTGCTCGAGCAGCGGCACGAGCGCGCGGTCGACGATCACCGCGCGGTCGCCGGCGTGGCTCACGATGTAGTTCAGGTCGCTCGGGTGGAGGCGGAGGTTGAGCGTGTGGAGGACGAAGCCCCCGCACGGGACGCCGAAGTACGCCTCGTGATGCTGATGGTGGTTCCAGCACAGCGTCGCCACGCGGTCGCCGCGCTCGAGCCCGGCCTTCCGCAGCGCCACCGCGAGCTGCCGCGCGCGCCGCAGCGCCCCGCCGTGGCTCGTCCGGTGGAAGCTCCTGTCGGGGAGGCGCGTGACGATCTCGCCGTCGCCGAAGAACGCCTCCGCCCGCCGCAGGAGGTGCGTGAGCGTGAGCGGGAAGTCCATCATCAGGCCTTCCATCCGGCTCATTCTCCTACGCGAGCAGCGCGTTGGCGACCTCGAGCCGGAGCTCGGCGGGCCGGCGGCCGAAGCCCTCGAGCCAGAGGGCGCGCTTGTAGAAGCGGTGCAGCGGGTGCTCCCAGGTGAAGCCGATGCCCCCGTGCGCCTGGATCGAGCGCTCGCAGGCGGCGACCGCCGCCTCGGTCGCGAACGCCTTCGCCGCCGCCGCAGCGACCGGCGCGCGGTCGTCCTGCTCGGCCACGCACCAAGCCGCCCAGTAGACGAGCGAGCGTGCGAGCTCGACGTCGGTGTACGTCTGCGCGAGCGGGTGGGAAACGGCTTGGTACGTGCCGATCGGCTTGCCGAACTGGAGGCGAGTCTTTGCGTGCTCGACGCCGAGGTCGAGGGCGCGCTGCGCGACGCCGAGCGCCTCGGCCGCGCTCGCGGTGCGGGCCCGCGGCAGGTTCCGGTCGCCGGCGAGCGGCTCGCCGTCCGCCTTCTCGAGCCGCCCCATGGGCCGGGACGGATCGACCGAAGCGACCTCCTCGCCCCGTGCGGGATAGGCGGTGCCGCCGTCCGAGACGACAAAGTCGACCGCGCCGAGCCAAGGGACGTAGCCGTCGACGTCGACCGACCAGCGCTCCTCGCCCGCGGCGACCCGCGCGCGCTGCTCGGCCGAGAGCCAGACGAGCGCGAAGCCCATGGTCGCGAGGTACGGGCCTGGGTAGCAGGCGTAGCCGAGCTCCTCGAGCAGGAGCGCCTCCTCGACGAAGCCGAGCCCGGCCTCCGCCACGTCGAGCCAGCCGAGCTCCGCGAGCTCCGTCCAGCGGTCGTCAGGCGAGTCCCAGTCGCGCTCCAGCGGGAAGTGGTCGGCGAGCCAGCCGCGGGCGGCCTGCTTCAGCTCGAGCTGGTCGTCCGAGAGCGCGAAGTCCATCAGCGGCTCCGGGGCAGGCCGAGCACGCGCTCGGCGATGATGTTGCGCAAGACCTCCGACGTGCCGGCCTCGATCGTGTTGCCCCGGCTGCGGAGCTGCTGGTGGTTCCACCAGCCGTCGTCGAGGATGCCCTCCGGCCCGCGCAGCTCTCGCGCGAGCTTGGTCAGCCGCTGGTTCGCCTCCGACCAGCGCAGCTTCACGCCCGACCCCTCGGGGCCGGGCACACCGGTGCGCGCGTACGTCGCGAGCGCGCGGTAGTTCGTGAAGCGGAGCGCCTGGATCTCGATCCACTCCCGTGCGAGCGCCTCGCGCAGGTGCGGGTCGGGATCCCCCTCGCGCGCGTCCTCCAGCAGCCGCCCGTACAGCGCGTCGAGCGTCGCCGTGAGCGCGAAGCCGAGCGTCGCGCGCTCGTGGAGGAGCGTCGTCATCGCGACCTGCCAGCCCTGGCCCTCCTCCCCGAGCCGGTTCTCGAGCGGAACCTCGACGTCGGAGAAGAAGATCTCGTTGAACTCCGCTTCCCCGGTGATCTGGCGCAGCGGCCGCACCTCGACCCCGGGCGCGTGCATGTCGACGAGGAGGTAGGTGAGGTTCTGGTAGCGCGGCGCGTCCGGATCGCTCAGCGTGACGAGGATGCAGAAGTCGGCGATGTGCGCGAA
>DASXDE010000047.1:0-23088 GCA_036490825.1 Gaiellaceae bacterium | reverse complement strand
GGCGTCGCTGCCGACCGTGGACGAGCTGCTGCTCGCGAAGCACGGTGCCGAGATGCCGGAGCTCGTCACGATCGCCGCCCACGCGAAGGTCGGCGAGGGCATCGACACGATGCGGCGCTACGGCATCTCGCAGCTGCCGGTCGTCCGCGACGGGCAGTGCGAATCGCTCGCCGACGTGATCGGCTCGCTGCAGGACCGCGCGCTGCTCGAACGCGTCTTCGGCAACCCCGACGCGGTGCACGAGGACGTCGCGGCGGCGATGCAGCCGCCGCTCGCCGCGGTCGAGGCGTCGGCGACGCTCGACGAGGTGTTCGCCACGCTGACCGGCGGCACGAACGCAGTCGTCGTCGCCCGCGAGGGGAAGCCGGTCGGCGTGCTCACGCGCTCGGACCTGCTCGAGTTCCTCGCCCACAGCCGCGCCGGATGACGCTGCGTGTCGTCGGCGCGGGCCTGCCGCGCACCGCGACCCGCTCGCTGAAGCAAGCGCTGGAGCTCCTGCTGGGCGGGCGGTGCTACCACATGCACGAGGTATTCGAGAACCTCGAGGACGTGCCGCCGTGGCGCGCGGCGATCCGGGGGGACGAGACCGATTGGCGCTCGTTCCCGCCGAGCTGCGTCGCGACCGTCGACTGGCCCGCCTCGGCGTTCTGGCCCCAGCTGGCAGAGGCACATCCGGACGCGGTGATCGTCCTCTCCGCCCGCGACAGCGCGAAGGTCTGGTGGGAGAGCGCCGACGCGACGATCCTCCCGGTCCTGCGGAAGGATGAGCTTCCGGAGCACGGCGAGTGGCTCCCGATGTGCAAGGAGCTGATCATCCGGGAGATCGGCGAGGACTGGGACGACCCGGCCACCGCGCAGGCGTTCTACGAACGCCACAACGAGCGCGTACGGCGCGAGGCGCCCGCAGACCGCCTCCTCGAGTGGCGCGCCGCCGACGGCTGGGAGCCGCTCTGCGCCGCGCTCGGGCTCCCGGTGCCGGACGAGCCGTTCCCGCATACGAACACACGCGAGGAGTGGAACCGCGAGACGTAGCGGGGGCCGACCGCGCGGTAGCCGTTTGACGCGCCGCTACTCTCCCGACATGCCGGTCGAACGCCTCGAATCGCTGCTCCGTGACGCGTTCCCGGACGCGCCGGAGCTGCGCGTCGAGGACCGCACCGGCGGCGGCGACCATTTCCAGGTGACCGTCTCCAGCCCGCGCTTCGACGGGCTGCCGCTGCTCGAGCAGCACCGGCTCGTCAACGACGCGCTGGCCGGGCCGCTGCGCGACGGCACCATCCACGAGCTCAGGATCAAGACGAAAGGAACGACGTGAGCGAGGTTTCCGAACGGATCAAGGACGTGATCGAGAACGAGCCGGTGGCGCTGTTCATGAAGGGCACGCCGCAGTTCGTGATGTGCGGCAACTCCGGCCGGGCGCTCGAGGCGCTGCGGGCCGTCGGCGCGCCGGTGACGACGGTGGACGTCCTTGCCGACCCGTCGATCCGGCAGGAGCTGTCGGAGCTCTCGGGCTGGCCGACGATCCCGCAGGTCTTCGTCAAGGGCGAGCTGGTGGGCGGGGCCGATATCGCGCAGGAGCTCGCCGAGACCGGCGAGCTGCGGACGATTCTCGAGGACAAGCTCGGCGCGGGCTACGCCGACGGCGCCGAGGAGCGCGTCGTCGACGTCCTCAGTGGCACACGCGCGTAAGCGGCACCAGCGGGGCTGTTAGGCCCACCAGTCGCGCCGGCCGGTGACGTCCTCGCGCGGATCCTCGCCGAGGTTCGGCGCGCCGACGACGAGGAGCTCGAGCCCCTCGGGCCCGGCCTCGTAACCCCGCCACGTGCCGGGCGCGACGCGCACCGCGTCCCATTCCCTGAGCTCGACGATCTCGTCGTCGAGCTTCATCCGCCCGCTCCCCCGCACGACCACGTACACCTCCTCTTGCGTCTCGTGCGTGTGGCCGTACGGAAAGCGACAGCCGGGTGGGACGCGCTGGTGGCTTAGAGCCGACTGCTGCAGCTCGAGCGCCTTGCTCGCCGCGCGGAACTCCAGGTCCGGCGGCCCGTCGAAGACGGAGCCGATGTCCTCCAGGTCCGCTTTGACGTTCCGGAGGGTGAACGGCACGACGCGCGGCCCCGGGAGCGTCAGCTCTTCGTGCCGGAGAGGATGAAGGCGACCAGGTCGTTCAGCTGCGAAGACGACAGCTGGGTGCCGAAGTTGGTGGGCATGAGCCCCTTGCTGAAGCCCTTCGCGATGTATTTGTCCGGGTCGACGATCGACTCCTTGATGAACGCCCCGAGGTCCATGTTGTTGTCCGCCTTCGCGTCGGAAGCCGGCGCCGAGTCGAGATCGGGACCGATCGTGCCCGTCGACCCCGCCGGCTTGAACGTGTGGCACGAGGCGCAGCCGTTCGAGGCGAAGACCGACTTGCCCGCGGCCGCGTTCCCTCCGCCTCCGCCAGAGGACGTTGTCGTCGCGGAGGACGTCGTGGTCGCGGCGGAGGTCGTCGTCGTGGCGGAGCTCGAGCCCCCGACCGTGACCGTGTGGACCACCGTCGCGGACGGCTTCCCGAGCGAGGTGTAGTGGCCGACTGCCCAGCCCGCAAAGCCGGCGGGGAAGAGCAGCACCGCGAAGAGGACCCAGACGAGGACCTCGCTGGTCGAGCTCCAGGGATTCCGGCGTCTCGGGGGAGGCACGCGCGAGAGGCTATCGACTCGCGCTGCGCGGCGATGCGCCTACCTGCTAGGTAGATGCCGATGACGACCATGGCCGTCAGCCTCGCCTCGATCCGGCGCCTCGTGGTGTCGACGCAGGCCTACGCGCCGCGCTTCCGCCGCCCGCGAGGCGGCGAGGTCGAGGCGGCGATCAGGCGGCTCGGCGCCGTCCAGCTCGACTCGATCTCGACGGTGGACCGTGCGCACCGGCTGACGCTCACGAGCCGCATCGGCGCCTACGACGAGGCGGAACTGCAGCGGCTCCTCCCCTCCGGTCGCGTGTTCGAGTACTGGGCGCACGAGGCCTGCCTCCTCCCGGTCGAGCTCTGGCCCCACTTCCGCCGCACGATGGACGGCGGCGGGCACTGGGGCATCCACGATCGTGCGCTGCGCGAGCACGCCGACCTCGTCTCGCCGGTGCTGGAGCGGATCCGCACCGAGGGCCCTCTCGCTTCGCGCGACTTCGGCGGCGCCCGCACCGGATCCGAGATGTGGAGCCGGACGCCCGCGAAGGCCGTGCTCGAAGCGCTGTGGGATCGCGGTGTGCTCGTCGTCGCCGGCCGGGCGTCCTTCCAACGACGGTACGACCTCGCCGAGCGCGTGATCCCTCCGTCGATCCTCGCCGCGCCCGTGCCGGGCGAGGACGAGACGCTGCGCACGCTCGCGCTCCTCGCCGTCCGCGCCCGCGGCGCGCTGACCGAACCGGCGATCAGGGAGCACTGGCGGCTCAAGGGCGGGCGCGCACGCCTCCACCACCACGTCCTCGCGCTCGTCGACGAGGGCCTCCTGCGCGAGGTGCACCCCGACGACGGCGGCCCGCCGTTCTACGTCGACGCGGACGCCGAGCTCGACGGCGCCGCAGCGCCACCCGTCCTGCTCTCCCCCTTCGACAACCTGCTGTGGGACCGGCCGCTGCTCGAGCGGCTCTTCGGCTTCCGCCACGTGATCGAGGTCTACAAGCGCGAGCACGAGCGCTCGTACGGCTACTACGTGCTGCCGCTGCTCGCCGGCGACCGGATCGTCGGCAGGGCCGACCTCAAGGCCGACCGTCGCGAAGGCGTGCTGCACGTGCGGCGGTTCCACCGCGAGCCGCAGGCCCGCGGAGACGTCGAGGCCAAGCTGGAGCGCGCCGCGGCGAGGCTCGCCCGCGTGCTCGGGCTCGAGGAGGTCCGCCACCCGTGAGGGACCGGCTGAGCGGGAAGGCCGGCGGCATCCCCGTCTCGCTCGAGGAGGCGCGGCGGATCGCCGTCCGCGCCCAGTGGCTCGACGGCCGGACGACAGACGTCCTCGAAACGGTCCGGCGACTCGGCTTCCTCCAGCTCGACCCCATCTCGACGGTCGCGCCGCCGCAGCATCTCGTCCTCTGGAGCCGGCTCGGCCTGTTCGACACCGCCGAGCTGGACCGGCTGCTGTGGGAGGAGCGGAAGCTCGTGGAGTGGGACGCCTTCCTCTTCCCGATCGAGGACCTGCCGCTGCTCAAGGCGTTCATGCGGCGCCGCGACCGCCCGCTCGACCGGCGCATCGTCGAGTGGCTGAAGGAGCACGAGGCGTTCCGCCGCTACGTCCTCAGGGAGCTTCGCGAGCGCGGGCCGCTCCTCTCGCGCGAGATCGAGGACGCGCCGAGCCACAAGCGCGAGGAGCACCGCTGGTGGGGCCAGCGGAAGATGGGGCTGATGCTCGAGTGCCTCAGCGCGCGGGGGCAGGTCGCCGTCGTGGGCCGGCGCGGCAGGCAGCGCGTCTGGGATCTCGCCGAGCGCTGGTATCCCGAGACGGAGACGATGCCGCTCCCGGAGGCCCGGCGCGTGTACGAGGAGAAGCGCTTCCGCGCGCTCGGGGTGCGCCTCGAGCGCGGCCGACTCGTCGCGCACCCGGACGCGGAGGACGAGCACGTGCCGGCGCGCACGACCTTCCTCTCGCCGTTCGACCGGCTCGTGCACGACCGCGCCCGCGCCGAGGCGCTCTGGGGCTTCTTCTACCGCCTGGAGATGTACGTCCCGGCGGCGAAGCGGGAGTACGGCTACTACGTCCTCCCGATCCTGCACGGCGACCGGCTCGTCGGCCGGATCGAGCCGGTCGTCGACCGGCGCGAGAAGGTGCTGCGGGTGAAGGGCGTGTGGTGGGAGAAGGGCGCGAAGCCGGTCAGCCTGAAGAAGCCGCTCGCGAGCCTCGCCGCCTTCGTCGGGGCGGAACGGGTCGAGCCCTAGCCTCGAGCTCGTCCAGCACCGCCTGCCGCAGCTCGTCGAGCGCGGCGCGCAGCTTCGCGATCCGCTGCGGCCCGAGACGTCCCTCGACCGCCTCCGCATAGTCGCGGAAGGCCGGTCGCGCCTCGCCCAGGAGACGCTCGCCTTCCTGCGTGAGCCTGATCAGGTACGAGCGCCGGTCATCCGGGTTCGGGACGCGCTCGGCGTGGCCCCGCCGCTCGAGCCGGCCCAGCCGGAAGAGCATGGTCGAGAGCGGCATCTCGAGCCGCCTCGAGAGGCCGGTCGGCGTCCACGGCCCCTCGGCCCCGACGAGCACGTAGAGCGGATAGTCCGCCGCGGGCAGATCCGTCTGTGCGAGCGCCGCCTCGATCATCCGCTTGCGGTGCTGGTTCGTCAGGAAGACGTCGAGCAGGATCGTCGGGCCGCCGGCGCTGCTCATTTACATCAACCTTGTGGTATAACGGCACAACCTTGCGGTATCTTCGCACGCTCGGGCTGATGGCGGCGGCAGTCGTGCTCGCCGCCTGGACGTCCGCCTCGGTGCCGCCCGCGAAGATCCCGATCGGATCGCTCGGCGGCGTCCTCGTCTCCGCCTACGGATCGGTCTGGACGACCGATCTCGCCCTCGACCGGCTCGTCCGGATCGACCCGCAGGCGGCCCGCGTCAGCGGGAGGATCCGCCTCGGCTCGAGGCCGTACGGGCTGGCCGCCGGCGCCGGGAGCATCTGGGTGGCGAGTCAGGCGACCGACACGCTCGCCCGCGTGAACCCGCAGACGCTGAAGGTCGCGAAGCGAATCCACGTCGGCTACCAGGCCTTCGCCGCAGCCTTCGGCGCCGGCAGCGTGTGGGTCTCGCTCGAGGCCGACGGCGCCGTGGTGCGGGTCGACCCGCGCCGTAACCGGGTCATCGCTCGGATCCGCGGCTTCGGCGACCCGAACGGGCTCGTTTACGCGAACAGCGCGCTCTGGGTCAGCGACCTCTCGCGGGGCCAGGTCGTGCGCGTCGATGCGCGCACGAACCGGATCACCGCCCGGATCCGGATCCCGAAGGCGGACTGGATCACGCCCGGCGGCGGGGCGCTCTGGGTGTCGAGCGAGCGCGGCCGTGTCTACCGGCTCGATCCGCGGACACGCAAGGTCACGGCCACGGTGCGCGTGGGGGCGAACCCCCTCGCGAGCGCCTGGGTCGGCGGCGAGCTCTGGGTGCCGAACATCGACTCGAACACGATCTCGGTCGTCGACCCGGCCCGCAACGCGGTCGCCCAGACGATTCCGGCCGGCAACGCGCCGCTCGGCGCGCTCTCGACGGCCGACGGCGTCTTCGTCTCGATGTCGAACGACGGGGTCGTTTGGCGCTTCGGCGCCGGCTGACGCGAGTCGGGACTCGCTACGAACGGGCCGCGCCCCGCGTGCTGCGGCGCCGCTTCGCCGCCCGTCTGACGAGCTCCGCGTACAGCTCGGCGATCTCGTCGGTGGGCACCTCGAGGGAGGCCGGGCCGATGGTGAGCTCCGTCTTCTGCACCCGCGTCACCGGCGTCGGCGCGAAGTAGCCGGCGAGCAGGGTGCGCCGCTCCTTCGCGAGCTCGTAGAGGGCCTCGCGCAGGCGCTCGAGCTCGCCACGCACGTAGACGTGCAGCATCGCGGCCTGCGGAGGATCGGGAACGACGTCGATCCCCTTCACGCGGGTGAGCGCGATGCCGATCTCCCGCGCCTTGCGCACGAAGGAGGGCATCCGCGGCAGCAGCTCGTCGAGGCCGCGCTCCGCCGACAGCGCCATCGGCTCGTAGGTCGAGAGCCTCCCGCCGTGCCGGACCCGCCAGACGCGCGCCTCGGCGATCACGTCGTCCGGCCCGGCGAGCACACAACCGCCGAGCCCGTCCAGATCCTTGTAGAGCGAGACGTACACGGTGTCGAACAGCGCCGCGATCTCGCGCAGCGGTCGCCGGTAGAACGGGCCGCACTGCCAGAGCCTTGCACCGTCGAGATGGAGGGCGACCCCGTGCCGGCGCGCCCAGGTCGTCTGTGCGCGCAGGTCGCGCCACCCGGGCAGCTGCCCACCGAGATCGCGCTGCGGAAGCTCGAGCAGCAGGGCGCCGAGCGGCTCGCCGACCTCGTCGAGATCGGCGCGCGTCAGAAGCCGGTTGCGGTCGCCGATCGGGCGAGCGTGCAGGCCGTGGAGATGCGCGTAGCCGCGCTCCTCGTGCACGTCGAGGTGGCACTGCGGATGGAAGCCGACGGTCGAGCAGCCGCTCCGGTCGCACCAGATCCGCAGCGCGACCTGCTGGGCCATCGTGCCGCTCGGGAAGAGCGCGGCGGCTTCCTTGCCGAGCAGCTCGGCCACTCGGGACTCGAGGCGCTTGACGCTGTCACCGCCGCCGTAGACGTCCAGACGCGGGCCGGCTCGGTCGGCCAGCGCGCGAAAGGTCTCCGCCGGATCACGCGGAGCCGTCCACCCCGTCACGAAGCGCTCGCACCGCGCGACGATCCGCTCGCGTTCCCGGTCGTTCACCCGCGCGAGCCTACAATCGCCGCGTGGACTTCGAGACGCGCGCGATCCATGCCGGCCAGGAGCCGGACCCGGCCACCGGCGCCATCATCACGCCGATCTACCAGACGTCGACCTACGTCCAGGACGCGGTCGGCGAGCACAAGGGCTACGACTACTCGCGCGTCGCGAACCCGACGAGGCAGGCGCTCGAGACGGCGCTCGCCTCGCTCGAGTCGGCGGAGCACGGCGTCGCGTACTCGTCCGGGCTCGGCGCGACGACGACGCTCTTCCACCTCCTCAATCCGGGCGACCGGGTCGTCCTCATCGCCGACGTCTACGGCGGCGTCTACCGGATGACGTCGCAGGTCTACGAGCCGAAGGGCTACCGCTTCGACTACCTGCCGGCGGAGGAGTTCGCCAACCTCGCGGAGCACCTCGACGACTCGACGCGAATGGTCTGGATCGAGACGCCCTCCAACCCGCTGCTCAACATCGTGGACATCCGGGCCGCGGCCGAGGCCGCGCACGCCGCGGGTGCGCTCCTCGTGGTCGACAACACGTTCGCGACGCCGTACCTGCAGCGGCCGCTCGAGCTCGGCGCCGACGTCGTCGTCCACTCGACGACGAAGTACCTCGGCGGCCACTCCGACGTGGTGGGCGGGTTCGCCGCCACGAACGACCCGACCGTGGCGGAACGGCTGCGCTTCCTCCAGAAGTCCCTCGGCGCCGTGCCGGGGCCGTTCGACTGCTGGCTCGTGCTGCGCGGGATCAAGACGCTCGCGGTGCGGATGCGGCAGCACTGCCGGAACGCGACGGAGGTCGCCGCGGTGCTTCAGCGGCACCCGCGCGTCTCGCAGGTCTTCTATCCCGGCCTGCCGACGCACCCGGGTCACGCGATCGCGGCGCGCCAGATGCGCGACTTCGGCGGCATGGTCTCGTTCCTCGCGGACTCGCCGGAGGAGGCCGAGGCGATCGCGTCCCGGACGCGGGTCTTCCAGCTCGCCGAGTCGCTCGGCGGGGTCGAGAGCCTGATCGAGGTGCCGGCGCGCATGACGCACGCGGCGACGGCCGACGCGCCGTTCGCGGCGCCGCCGAACCTCGTCCGTCTCTCGGTCGGGATCGAGTCGGCTCAGGACCTCATGGCCGACCTCGAGACCGCGCTCGTGCCGGCGACCGCGCGCGCATGAGCCTCGACGCGGTCGTCTTCGTCGAGATCCCGTCCGGCTCGCGCAACAAGTACGAGTGGGACGAGGAGCTCGGCGGCATCGTGCTCGACCGGCGCCTCTTCACCGCGATGACGTACCCCGCCGACTACGGCTACGTCGAGGGGACGCTCGCCGAGGACGGCGACCCGCTCGACGCGCTCGTGCTCGTCTCCGACCCGACCTTCCCCGGCTGCCGGATCCGGGTGCGGACGATCGGCGTCTTCCACATGGAGGACGAGAAGGGGCCCGACGAGAAGCTGCTCGCGGTTCCCGACGGCGACCCGGCCTTCGAGCGGATCCAGGACGTCGAGGACGTCGCGACGGAGCTGCGCGACGAGATCGAGCACTTCTTCCAGCGCTACAAGGATCTGGAGCCCTCGAAGCGCACGGAGACGCGCGGCTGGGGCAACCGCGACGCGGCGCAGCAGATCCTCGCCTCCGCGCGCGAGCGAGCCTAGGCCGGCTGCAGCGCCGCGAGCCGCTCACAGACGCGTGCGGCGTACGGGACGATCTCCTTCCGCTCATAGCAGTCGAGCGCCTCACGCCAGGCCTCAATCGCTTCATCGCGGCGGCCGGCAGCCTCGAGCACCTCGGCGAGATCCTCGTACACCTCGCCTAGGCGGACGGGCGAGTCGCTCCGCATCGCCCAGGAAAGAGCTTCGCGAGCGAGGCTCTCGGCGGTGGCGTGTTCGCCCCGGGCGGACTGGAGCAGCGCCAGCGCCTGCCGCCAGGTGCCCTGCGAATCGACGTCGTCGGCGTCGGACAGCCGTCGGGCCTTCTCGGCGAAGGCTTCGGCCTCGTCATAGCGGCCCAAGCGGCAGAGGACGTGCCCTAGTCGCGCGGCCGTCGTCGACAGCGATCCGGTGGAACCAATCTCCTCCATCGCGTCACACGCGGTCTTCAGATAGGCCGCTGCCGCGGGGAGATCGCCGGCGACGATTGCGATCTCGGCAAGCCAGGCCGCCTCGAAACGGTGACCGAGCTCCCGGGCCTGTTCTTCCGCCGGAAGGGCAATCGCCCAAGCCTCCTCTGTCCGGCCGAGCATCACGAGCAGCAGCCCCCGAACAAGAACGTCTCCCGGATAGTGCAGTTCGGGCAGCAGCGAGTCGATCCTCGCCAGCGCCTGGCTCGCCGGTCGCGGCCCGATTGCCAGCGCCACGGTAATCCCGAACGAATGGAGATCCGGCTGTCCCGCCCGGCGGGAGTGGATCAGCGCTTCCTCGCCGGCTCGCGCCCAATCCTCGAAACGCGCCCGCGTATTGGCAACCACGGCGAGGGTCGCCCAGACACGGGCGAGGCCCTCGTCGTCGCCGACGCCTTCGAGCACGGGTAGCGCCTCCCGGGCGATCCGCTCCGCGTCGTCGGCGGAAGCCTCAGCAGCCCAGACTTTCGAGTTCGCGGCGGCTGTACGGGCGAGGGCCGCCGCGACTTCGTCCCCGTCGGCCTCGGCCCGAGCGAGCGCAGCGTCGCCAACCTCGACGGCGTGCGTCAAATTCGACCCCCAGAGCAGGTCGGCCAGATCGACCTCCAGGTGGATGTCGAAGCGGTGTGGCCGAGTCAGGATCAGCGCGCGCTCGACAAGCGAAGCGGCAGCCCGCGAGTCTGCACGCCAGCGAGCTCGCTGGCCGGCCGCGGCGAGGCGTTCACCGGCTGCGAGCGCAACCTCGGGCTGGGGCCGGCCGAGCTCGTCGAGGTAGCGCGCCGCCTGCTCGAGGTGGTAGCCGAGGATCTCGTCGAGCTCGACGAGGCTCTGTCCATGCTGCTCGAGCCAGGCAGCGAAGCGGCGGTGCAGGTCGGCGCGGGTCGCTTTGGGAAGCGCATCGTAGGCCGTGTCGCGGATCAGGAGGTGGCGGAACCGGTAGGCGTCCTCACCGGGGAGCATGGGCCGGTCCGGGCGTACGAGGTCGCGCCGCACGAGCGCCGCCAGCCGCGGCATGATCTCCGTCTCCTCCGGGGCGAGAGCCTGGACGGTTCCGCGGTGGAAGAGCTCCCCCTCAACTGCTCCTCGCTCGAGCATCTTCCGTTCCGGCTCGTCGAGCTGGTCGAGCCGCGCCGCCAGCAGCGCGCGCAGCGTCGCAGGAACCTCGACCCCGCCGCCCTCGTCGCTGAGTGCGACCATCTCCGTCAGGAAGAGCGGGTTGCCGCCGGCAGCGCGGAGGATCGCCTCGCGCACCTCGTCGGAAACCGCAGCGCCGACGAGCACGCCGGCCTCCTGCTCCGGCAGCGGCTCCAGCCGCAGCGGCGCGGGCCAGCCGGGATGACGGTCGAGCAGCTCCGGCCGCGCCATGCACAAGAGCAGTAGCGGCGCCCCGGTCGAGAGGAGCGCTGTGGACTCGACGAGATCGAGGAACGTCTCCTCTGCCCACTGGATGTCGTCGAAGCAAACGACGAGCGGCGCCTGTTCCTCGAGCAGCTTGCGCAACGCCCAGGCGATCTCGTCTGTGCCGGCCACCGCGTCGCTCTCACCGAGCAGAGACCGGATTGCCGTCGCCGCCGCCTCGTCACTCGGCAGCGCGGCGAGTTGCTTCACCACCTCCACGACTGGCCAGTAGGTGATGCCTTCGCCGTAGGAGAGGCAGTGGCCGCGAACGACGCGCGCCTCGATCTGCTCGAGCGCCTCGGCGACGAGCCGCGACTTCCCGACGCCCGGATCGCCCACCACCGTGACGAGCTCGCAGCGAGAACCGGCGAGCGCCCGCTCCCACGCGTCCGCGAGTTGCTGCAACTCGTGCTCGCGACCGACGAAGCGGGACGTGTGCGAGCGCTCCGGCGTGTCGAGCACCGCGAGGAGGAGATGACCGGTGACCGGCTCGCTCTTCCCCTTCAGCTCCAGCAGCCGCTCCTCGCCAATCTCGACCGCAGCCCCCACGAGGCCGAGCGTCTCCGCACCGATCAGCACCTCTCCCGGTTCCGCCACCTGCTCGAGGCGCGCCGCCACGTTGACCGCGTCCCCGGTCGCAAGCCGCTCCTCGGTGCCGGCCAACACCTCGCCCGTGTTGACGCCGATCCGGCCCTCGACACCAAGCTCCGGCAGCGCGTCGCGCATCTCGACCGCGGCGCGGCACGCCCGCAGCGCGTCGTCCTCGTGCGCCACCGGCACCCCGAACACCGCCATCACGGCATCGCCGATGAACTTCTCCACCGAGCCACCGTGCGACTCGACGATCCCGCTCACCCGCTCGAAGTAGCGCGCCAGCAGCCCCTGCAACGCCTCCGGATCCACCGACTCCCCCAGCGCCGTCGAGCCCACGACGTCGCAGAACAGCACCGTCACGACCTTCCGGTGCGCGCTCATGCCGGTTGAAGAGCCTCGAGCCGCTCGCGCACGCGGCGAGCGAGCGGGACGATCCCCTTGCGCTCGTAGCGCTCGAGCGCCTCCTGCAAGGCCGCGATCGCCTCGTCGCGGCGGCCGGCTGCCTCGAGCACCTCTGCGAGGTCGCAGTAGGCGTCGGCTTGACCTTCCGGCGAGTCCGTTTGATGGACGTGCGTCAGCGCCTCTCTCGCGAGCCTTTCTGCGTCGGTGTGCTCGCCCCGGCTTGCGTTCACGAGCGCAGCGGCCTGCCGCCAGTACGCCTGAGTGCCCGGAGAGCTGCCCGGGTGCTCGCGCGCCTGTGCTGCGCGTTGCTCCGCCTCCTCGAAACGTCCGGCCAGAGCGAGCTCTCGGCCCTGCCAAGCCAACGTGAAGGCGAGATTTCCCGTGATGCCATGTTCGCGTTCCCACTCGAGCCAGAGGCCCAGCTGCTCCGCCGCGGCGTCGTGGTGTCCTGAGAGACTCTCGATCTCGGCTAGATCCGGCTGCGCAGCCTGGCCCAGCTCCCGAGCGTGCTCCGCAGCCGCACGGACGAGAACACGCGCATCGTCGATTCGGTCGCTCTTGGCAAGCAGGGTCGCGCGCGCCAGATCGACACGCACCGTCGAGTCGAGCGCATCGAGAGCTAGCAGCACTTCACCAACCGGACGCGGGCCATACGCGAGGCCCAGCGCGCGCAATCCGTCCGAGCGCTGGTGCGGCCTCCCTGCGAGGGTTTCGTAGCTCCGCGCCATCTCGGCTGCGTGCACGATCTGCTCGAAGCGACAGGCGTAGTTATAGGCACCGAAGGCGAGCGCGAACCACATCTGCGCGAGGCCGACATGATCCTGTCCCTCTTCGAGCAGCGGCAGCGCCGCGAGGCCGAGCTCCTCCGCGTCCTCGATGGATCCCTCTCCGGTCCATAGCCGCATCTGGGCAGCAAGTCCACGGGCGAGGGCAGCGCCGCCCGCATCCGCGCGGCTGTCGGCCCGTCGTGCCGCCTCTTCGAGCAAGCGGTCCGCGTCACGTGCGGCGACGTGGCTCATTGCAAACGCGATCTCGAGCTGAATGTCCGGCTGATCGACCAGCTTCACCGCGCGGCCGAGAAGGGAGTGCGCGGCCATCCCGTCGCCGCGCCAGCGTGCGAGCTCTCCGGCGGCCGCCAGTCGACTCGAAGCCTCCTCAGCAAGGTCATCGTCGGGCCGACCGAGCTCACCGAGGTAGCGAGCGGCTTGCTCGAGGTGGTAGCCGAGGATCTCGTCCAGCTCGACAAGACTCTGGCCGTGGTCCGCGAGCCAGTCGGCGAAGCGGCGATGCAGGTCGGCGCGAGTCGCCTTCGGCAGCGCGTCATAGGCGGCGTCACGGATCAGGAGGTGCCGGAATCGGTACGCGTCCTCGCTGGGGAGCATGGGCCGGTCGGGACGAACGAGGTCGCGACGGACGAGCGCTGCGAGCCGCGGCGTCACCTCGGTCTCCTCCGGCGCAAGCGCCTGCACGGTGCCGCGGTGGAACAGCTCCCCCTCGACCGCTCCTCGCTCGAGAAGCCTCCGCTCGGAGTCGTCGAGCTGGTCGAGCCGCGCCGCCAGCAGCGCCCGCAGCGTCGCCGGGACCTCGACGTCTCTCCCTTCACCGGCGAGCGCGAGCATCTCGGTGACGAAGAGCGGATTGCCAGCGGAAGCACGCACGATTCGTTCCCGAACCTCCTCCGAGACTGCCTTCCCGACGAGCGCTTCCGCCTCTTCGCGCGGCAGCGGCTCCAGCCGCAGCGTCACCGGCCAGCCCGGGCGACGGTCGAGCAGCTCCGGCCTCGCCATGCAGAGGAGAAGGAGCGGCGCGCCGGTCGAGAGCAGCGCGGTCGACTCGACGAGCTCGAGAAAGGTCTCCTCGCCCCACTGGATGTCGTCGAAGCAGACGACGAGCGGCGCCTGCTCCTCGAGCAGCTTCCGGAACGCCCATGCGATCTCATCGGTGCCGGCGACCGCCTCGCTCTCGCCCAGCAGCGACCGGATCGCCTTCGCTGCAGCTTCGTCGTGCGGCAGCATTGCGAGCTGCTTCACCACCTCGATCACGGGCCAGTACGTGATGCCCTGCCCGTAGGAGAGGCAGCGGCCGCGCAGGACGCGTGCGTCGATCTGCTCGAGCGCCTCCGCGACCAGCCGCGACTTGCCCACGCCAGGGTCCCCAACCACGGTCACGAGCTCACAGCGCGGTCCGGCGAGCGCCCGATCCCAAGACTCAACGAGTTGCTGCAGCTCTCGCTGCCGACCGACGAAAGCTGACGCGTGAGAGCGCTCGGCCGCGTGGTGAACCGTGACGAGCGGGTGGGTAGACACGAGCTCGCTCTTTCCTTTCAAGTTCAGCAGCCGCTCCTCCCCGACATCGACCGCGTCGCCGACCAGTGCGAGCGTCTCCGCACCGATCAGCACCTCTCCCGGTTCCGCCACCTGCTCGAGTCGTGCCGCGACGTTCACCGCGTCGCCGGTGGCGAGCCTCTCCTCGGTGCCGGCCAGCACCTCGCCCGTGTTGATTCCGATCCGGCCCTCGACACCCAGCTCCGGCAGCGTGTCGCGCATCTCGACGGCGGCGCGGCACGCCCGCAGCGCGTCGTCCTCGTGCGCCACCGGCACCCCGAACACCGCCATCACCGCGTCGCCGATGAACTTCTCCACCGAGCCGCCGTGCGACTCGACGATCCCGCTCATCCGCTCGAAGTAGCGCGCCAGCAGCCCCTGCAACGCCTCCGGATCGACCGACTCCCCCAGCGCCGTCGAGCCCACGACGTCGCAGAACAGCACCGTCACGACCTTCCGGTGCGCGCCGCTCGTCACGAGCCGAGGCTAGAGCAGAAGCGGCATAGGATCAATGCATGACGCCCGAGCCGATCGACCTCCACCACCTGGGCCGGGAGAAGATCATCGCGAGCTACCTCCTCGACACCGACGACGGGCCGGCGCTGTTCGACTGCGGCCCCTCGACCACGATCGACGCGCTGAAGGCGGGCCTTGCCGACCGCGGGCTCGCGCTGACCGACGTCCGCCACCTCCTGCTCAGCCACATCCACCTCGACCACGCGGGCGCAACGGGGACCCTGGTGCGCGAGCACCCGGCGCTGCAGGTCCACGTCTCGCCGATCGGCGCGCCGCATCTCGTCGATCCCTCGCGACTGGAGAAGAGCGCACGCCGGCTCTACGGCGACACGTTCGACTCGCTCTGGGGCGAGCTCGCGCCGGTGCCGGAGCAGAACGTCCACCCGGTCGGGGACCGCGTGCTCGGGCTCGACTGCTTCCCCACGCCGGGCCACGCCTCCCACCACGTCTGCTTCCTCGACCCCGACGGGACGCTTTACGCCGGCGACGCGTGCGGCGTGCGCGTCCTGCCCGGCCGCTTCGTCATGCCGCCGACGCCGCCGCCGGAGGTCGACGTCGAGGCGTGGCAGGACACGCTCGACGAGATCGAGCGCCGCGCCCCCGAGCGGCTCGCCCTCATCCACTTCGGGGTCGCCGACGACGTCGTGCGCCACCTCACGGAGCTGCGCCTCAACCTCCTCGACTGGGCCGAGTCGGTCGAGGGCGGCGCGACGGAGGAGGAGTTCGTCGAGTACGCCCACGCGGAGCTCGCCGACTCGCGCGAGGACGCGCCGACGTACGACTTCGCGATGCCGCTCTGGCAGTCGTACGCGGGACTGAAGCGCTGGGCCGAGAAGAAGGCTCGTGCATGAACGGGCCACTCGGCCTCCGCGACTTCCGGTTTCTCTTCGCGGCGCGCGCGATCTCGTACGTGGGGACGTACCTCGCGCCGATCGCGGTGGCGTTCGCGATCCTCGACAACGGCGGGGGCGCAACGGCGGTCGGGCTCAGCTTCGCCGCGTGGACGCTGGCGCAGGTTGCGATGCTCGCCTTCGGCGGCGTCCTCGGCGACCGGCTGCCGCGACGTGTGGTCATGGTCGGCTCGGACGTCGCGAGCACGGCCGTGCGGACGACCATGGGCGTCCTCCTCCTCTCCGGCCACGCCGAGGTCTGGGAGCTGATCGCGCTGCAGGGCTGCGGCGGCGCCGCGGTCGCCTTCTACTCCCCCGCCTCGTACGGGCTCGTGCGGGAGGTCGTCCCCGAGGAGATGCTCCAGCAGGCGAACGGGCTCCTCGCGATCGCGCGCTACGCGGCGTTCCCGCTCGGCGCCGCGATCGGCGGCTCGATCGTGGCGCTCATCGGCTCCGGGACGGCGCTGCTCGTCGACGCCGGGACGTACGGCGCGAGCGCGCTCCTGCTCTCGCAGATCGACGTCGAGTCGATCGCCCAGGCGGGCGCGGGGTTCTTCCGCGAGCTCAGGGAAGGGTGGGCGGCCTTCGTCGAGCAGACCTGGGTGTGGGTGCTCGTGCTCTGGATCTCGCTCTACTTCCTGATCACGTACGCGCCGTTCTTCGTGCTGGGGCCGTATGTCGCCAAGCACTCGCTGAACGGGGCCGGGTCCTGGGCGTTCGTCGTCGCCGGCGAGGGGATCGGGGCCCTGCTGGGCGCGCTCGCCGGGCTCCGCTGGAAGCCGCGGCTGCCCATGGTGACCACGGGCCTTCTCTTCATCGTCACGGCGGTGCAGAACGTCCTGCTCGCCCTGCACCCCTCCACCGTGCTGCTCACACCGGCCGCAGCCGGCGCGGGGTTCGCCTTCTCGCTCGGCTCGGTGGTGTGGGACACGACACTCCAGCGCGTGATCCCGCCGGCCAAGCTCGCGCGGGTCGCGTCGTATGGCTGGATGGGGGCGATGGTCTTCCTGCCCGCCGGCTACGCGCTCGCCGGGCCCATCGCGATGGCGATCGGGCTCAAGGCCGACCTCCTGATCGCAGCCGGCTGGGTCGTCGTGAGCACCCTGTTCGTGATCCGCCTGCCCGCCGTCCGCGAGGTCGGGCTCGAGGAGCGGACCGACGCCTTGCCCGCACCCGCTCAGTAGGCTCGGCGGCATGCCGCCCGTGCCCGTCCCGCCCGACGTCGACGCGTTCCTCGCGAAGCCGAACCCGGCCGTCGTCGCGACCGTGAGCCCGAGCGGCGCCGCTCATGCGGCCGCCACCTGGTACGACTGGGAGGACGGCCGCGTCTTCCTCAACATGGACGAGAGCCGCCTCCGTCTTCGCTACATGCGCGGCAACCCGTCGGTCGCGCTCACCGTCCTCGGCGCGAGCGACTGGTACCGGCAGGTGACGCTGCTCGGCCGCGTCGTCTCGATCGAGGACGACCCAGACCTCGCCGGCATCGACCGGCTCTCGATCCGCTACGGCGGCGGGCCCTTCCACGACCGCGACGCCCGTCGCGTCAGTGCATGGATGGAGCCGCGGCGCTGGACCGGCTGGCCTCTTCCTCGCTGAGGTCCTCCGTCTCGACGAGCCAGAGCGGCCCGTCGCCGCACTCGACCCGCCGCGCGCCCTCGACCTCGCTCAGCGACGTGGCGAGCACGCGCACCGGCGTGCCGTCGAGCTCGAGCAGCGCGCCTCGCGCTCCACTCGGCGAGAACGCGTGGAGCCACGCCCAGACGAGGCGGTGCACCTCGAACGCCGGGCGGGAGAGGTCGAGCCAGGCGTCCTCCTCGCTGAAGAACGACTCGTAGCCGCCGCCCTCCTCCTGCGGCGTTCCCGCCTCTCCGGCCGCCAGCCGCTCGAGCGCCTCGCCGAGCGTCTCGCCGATCACCGGGCCGAATCTCCCGTAGAAGACGTCGGGCACCTCGGGCTCTCCGAGCGGGAAGGAGCGCTGCGCGAGGACCGGGCCGGTGTCGAGCTCGGCGTCCATCAGGTGGAACGTGATGCCGACCTCGTCGTCGCCCGCGCGGATCGCCCACGCGACCGGAAGCGGGCCTCGATGCCGCGGCAGGAGCGACGGGTGGCCGTTGAGCCACCCCAGGCGCGGGACGGCGAGCGCGTCGCCGGGGATCTTCCACGGGAAGCCCATGCACACCACGAGGTCGGGCTGCAGCGAGGCGAGCAGGGGCGCGATCGAGCTCCGCCGCGCCGGGAGCAACACGTCGAGGCCCTCGGGCGCACCGAACACGAGCTGGGCGGTCGGGTCTCCCGGCTTGGCGCCGTCGCGGATCGTCAGCACCGCGACCGTCTCGTGCCCGAGCTCCCGCACGACGGCGTCGAAGCCGGCCAGCACCTGCGGGATGCGGGTCACGATGACGACGCGCCAGCTCATGACTCGCGCAGGATGCGCCCGCCGGAGGACTGGTTGCGCGCCTTGACGACGATCTCGTCGACGTTCACGTGCCAGGGCCGCGTCAGCGCGAAGAGGATGCAGTCCGCGATCTCGTCCGGCTGGATCGCATCGACGCCGCGGTAGACCGCCTCCGCCTTCTCCTCGTCGCCCTTGAAGCGCACCAGCGAGAAGTCCGTCTCGACGAGCCCCGGGTCAACCGTCGTGATGCGGATCGGGCGGCCGAGGAGATCCTCACGCAGGGCGTAGGTGAAGCCTCGCTCGGCGAACTTCGACGCGACGTAGATCGCGCCGTTCTCGTAGGCCTGGCGGCCGGCGACCGAGCCCATGTTGACGATGTGGCCCCAGTCGCCGAAGTGCGGCAGGCAGAGCCGCGTCATGCGCACGAGCCCGGCGACGTTGACGGCGAACACGGGCGCCTCGTCCTCCTCCGTCGACTCGTCGAACGGGGCCCGGCCGAGCGCGAGCCCGGCGTTGTTGACGAGGATGTCAAGGCCACCCAGACGCTCGACGGCTTCCGCGACGAAGCGCTGGGAGCTCGCCGCGTCGGCGACGTCGAGCTCGAGCGCGACCTCCGTCTCCAGCCGCTCGACGCGCCGCGCGCCGCCCGCGACGCGGACGCCGGCCGCCGCGAGCCCGGCCGCCGTCGCGCGGCCGATGCCGGACGAGGCGCCCGTCACGATCGCGCGCTTGCCTGCCAGGTCGAGGGCGGCCACCGCCCCTGACTCTATGCGGGCATCTGATGCCCGGGAGCGACCACCAGCCGGTCTTGCGCGCGCAGCGCCTCGTACTCGGCCAGCGTGAGGGAGACGTGCGCGCGGCAGTCGGGCACGCCGCACTCGCACGTGAAGTCCCAGGGGTCGTGTTCCGCCTCTACGCCCTCGAAGCGCCGGGCGGCCTCGTGCACGCGCGCGTTGAGCTCGAGCAGGACGTCCCGCTCGGCAGCCACTTGCTGTTCGCCACGACCAGTCACGCGTTCACGGCGCAGTCCCCCAACCGCGCTCGACACAGCGTAGAACGGTTCCGCCACGATAGGCAACAAGGAACACGCTGCGACAGCCCAGCGTCCTATCGGTGCGCGGCGGCCCACTCGGTGCCGAGCGCGAGCCGCTCGGGCGGGGTCGGATGGCTGAAGAGCAAGATGTAGACGAGGCGCGGGGGCTCGAGATCCGAGAGGTTGCGCCGTGCCAGACCCGTGTGAGCCCGGGCGAACGCCGCCGGGTCCCGCGTCAGGTCGAGCGAGCAGCGGTCCGCGGCGCGCTCCCAGCGGCGCGAGAGCCAGGCCGACACCGGCAGCGCCGCGAGCTCGAGGGCGAACAGGAGCAGCAGCGCCTCGGGCAGCGCGCGCGGCCGGCCGACGCGCGTCCCCAGCACCGCCCAGAGGACGGCGACGGCGACGGCGGCTCCGGCCATCGCGAGCAACGTCATCTTCGCGACATGCCGGTCGCGCCGGTGTCCGAGCTCGTGGGCGACGACGACCTGCACTCCCGCGGGGTCGGTCGCCTCGAGCAGCGTGTCGAAGAGCACGACTCGCCGCGTGCGGCCGATGCCCGAGACGTAGCCGTTGACCTTCGTCGTGCGACGGCTGGCGTCGGCGACGAGCACGTCCCGCACCGGCACGCCCGCCCGCTGCGAGAGCAGGCGGAGGTCGGCTGCGAGCGTCTCGTCCTCGAGCGGCCGGAACCGGTTGAAGAGCGGCTCGAGGACGACCGGCGCGACGAAGGAGAGCAGGAGAACGGCCAGCGCGAGCGCCGCGCCGGCGGGCGGCGCCCACCAGCCGGGCAGGGCCCGCACCAGCGCGACCGCGGCCGTCCAGGCCCCAGCGCCCAGCACGAGCGAGACCGCGAGCCCCTTGACCCGATCGACGAGCCAGCCGCCGGCGCTCTGGGTGGAGAAGCCCCAGCGCCGCTCGCGCCACCAGCCTCGCCAGAGCGCGAGCGGCATGCGAACGGCCGTCGAGAGGGCCGTGACCAGCGCGGCGTAGGCGGCGGCCGCGGCGACGGGCGACAGCGATCGCGCAGGCGAGAAGAGCCAGTGCCCGAGCGAGCTCCAGGCGAGCGCCGCGAGCAGGCCCGTGGCGAGCCCGAGGTCTCCGAACAGCGCGGCGTAGAGAGGCCCGTGGTAGGCGCGAGCCCGGGCGCGCTCGTCCGGCGAGAACTCCTGGAGCGCGTTCATCCGCCCGAGCGTACGCGGCGTAACCGCGCCCGGGCCTTCGCCGTTGTCAGACCCGAACCCGAAAAACAGACCCTCGCTCGGGTGGAAGGAGGGGTGTGGAGATGCTGTTGCTCGTCTTGCTTGCGATTCTGGCGCTCATCGCATTCGGCGTTGGATTCGTCGTGCACTGGCTGTTCATCGTGGCCGTGGTGCTCGCCGTGATCTGGCTGATCAGCCTGTTCACCGGCGGCTTCGGCGCCGGCGCGCGCCGCTGGTAGGCCGCACGCACTTTCAGGATGAGTCGGGCGGCCCATTGCGGGCCGCCCGTTCCTGTGCGACCGTGCGAGGGTGTCGCGGACCACGATTCTCCTCTGGATCCTCGCGCTCCTCGCGCTCGAAGTGCAGCACCTGAAGTGGATCTGGTGGGAGCACTGGGACTGCCGGAGCTGCTCCGCGAAGCACAAGGACTGCGCGTGCGGCGCGACCCGCTCCTGGGTCATGTTCCTGTAGAGCCGTAGAGCCGCCTCTCACCTCGCTCTAAGGAAGCCTCCGTACGCTGCGCCCGCGTTGAAGCGGGTCGTCGTCTGCGTTTCGCTCGCCGCCGCCCTGCTCGGCGCGCTCGTGCTCGCGTCGGCGGAGCTGCCGGGCCACAGGCAGGAGGCCAGGGCAGCGGCCCGGGACGGGATCCACAAGATCCGCCACGTCGTGATCATCATGCAGGAGAACCGCTCGTTCGACTCCTACTTCGGCACCTACCCGGGCGCCGACGGGATCCCCGGGCTCGCCGGCAATCCGGGCACGGTGCCTTGCGTCCCCGACCCGCGGCGGCACGGCTGCGAGCGGCCCTATCACGACACCGCCGACCGCAACGAGGGCGGGCCCCACGGCCACGGCAACGCGATCGCCGACATGCGCGGCGGCCGGATGGACGGCTTCATCGCGCAGGCCGAGCTCGGGCGCGCCCGTTACTGCAAGGTCCACGTCGACGACCCCCGCTGCTCGAACCTGCCGAGCGCACCCGACGTCATGGGGTACCACGACCGGCAGGAGATCCCGAACTACTGGGAGTACGCGCGCCACTTCGTCCTCCAGGACCACATGTTCGAGTCGGACACGTCCTGGAGCCTGCCCGCGCACCTCTTCCTCGTCTCCGGCTGGTCGGCGAAGTGCCTGCGCCAGAGCGATCCGATGAGCTGCCACCCCGCCGTGCAGGACCCCGGCTCGCCGCCGGGCGAGCCCGGCAACACGACCGGCCGGCCGCCGGACTACGCGTGGACCGATCTCACCTGGCTCCTGCACCGCTACGACGTGAGCTGGGGCTTCTACGTGGCGAAGGGCTATGAGCCCGACTGCGACGACGACGCGATGTTCTGCGCGCCGGTCCCACAGGACGCGAGCACGCCGGGCATCTGGAACCCGCTGCCCTACTTCGACACGGTGCGCGAAGACGGCCAGCTCTCGGACATCCGTCCGCTGACCGACTTCTACGAGGAGGCGAAGGACGGCGCCCTCCCGTCCGTCTCGTGGATCACGCCGGCGCAGGCCGTGAGCGAGCATCCGCCCGCGCTGGTCACCGCCGGCCAGGCCTACGTGACGGGACTGATCGACACGATCATGAACAGCCCGGAGTGGGACTCGACGGCGATCTTTCTCGCCTGGGACGACTGGGGCGGCTTCTACGACCACGTCAAGCCACCCTTCGTCGACGCCCAGGGCTACGGCCTGCGGGTACCCGCTCTCGTGATCAGCCCTTACGCGAAGAAGGGCGTCGTCGACCACCAGACCCTCAGCTTCGACGCCTACCTCAAGTTCATCGAGGACGACTTCCTGCGCGGCGCGCGGATCGACCCGCACACCGACGGCCGCCCCGACCCGCGCCCGGACGTGCGCGAGAACGAGCCGATCCTCGGCAACCTCGTGCAGGACTTCGACTTCGAGCAGAAGCCGCGGCCGCCCCTCATCCTGCCGCTCCACCCGCCCTTCAGTTGAGGCGGCTCGCGCCCCTCGCGGTGCTCGCGCTCGCCCTCGCGGCGGCGGGTTGCGGCTCCGGCGCCTCGTCGCCGCGGAGCGGCGTCGCGGGCGCGCGGCGGACGCGGCGGACCGGCGACATCCACGAGATCCGACACGTGATCGTGATCATGGAGGAGAACCGCTCCTTCGACGCCTTCTTCGGCGCCTACCCGCACGCCGACGGGATCCCCATGAAGCACGGCGTCCCGACGGTTTGCGTGCCGAACGGCGTCGGCCGCTGCGTGAAGCCGTTCCTCGACCCGAACGGCGCCGACGACTCGGGCGGCCAGCACGGGCCGCTCGCCGGCCAGGAGGACGTCGACGGCGGCCGCATGGACGGCTTCATCCGCGTCACCGACGGCAAGCTCATCGCGAGCTGCCGCCGCCATCACCGCGGGCCGGCCTGCGCGCAGCTCCGCCGCCCCGACGTCATGAGCTACCACGACGCCGCGCAGATCCCGAACTTCTGGGCCTACGCGCGGAACTTCGTGCTCCAGGACCACATGTTCGAGCCGAACTGGGGCTGGAGCCTGCCGGCGCACCTCTGGCTCGTCTCCGGCTGGTCGGCGCAGTGCGCCGATCCGTACCAGGCGAGCACGTGCACGACGAACCTCCAGGGGCCGAACAGTGGGCCGAGCGCGACGCTACGGCAGCACCCGCGCGGGCCGCTCTACGGGTGGACCGACCTCACCTACCTCCTGCACCGCTACCGCGTGACGTGGGCCTCCTACGTCCAGAAAGGCGCCCCGCCCGACTGCCTGACGGGCCCGATCGGCTGCTACACGCGGCTGAAGGGAACGAACACGCCGGGCATGTGGGATCCGCTGCCCGACTTCACGGACGTCCGCCAGGAT
>DASXDE010000046.1:0-4356 GCA_036490825.1 Gaiellaceae bacterium | reverse complement strand
TTCAACCTCGGGACGCTCTATTCGAGCTTCTGGCAGGTCTCCTCGAGCTTCGTCCCGGTCTTCCTCATCGTGTTCGCCGCCGGCAACTTCCTCGGCCCGCTGCTGCTCGGCCGGCTCTTCGACACGGTCGGCCGGAAGCCGATGATCGCCGGCACGTATCTCGGGTCGGCGGCGATTGCCGCGGTCATGGCGTTCCTCTTCATCGGGAACGGCCTCGGCTCGCCGTGGGCCTTCGAGGCCTTCATCTTCGGGATCTTCTTCCTGGCTTCCGCCGGCGCCAGTGCCGCTTACCTGACGGTGAGCGAGATCTTCCCGATGGAGACGCGGGCGCTCGCGATCGCCTTCTTCTTCGCGGTCGGCACCGGCATCGGCGGCATCGTCGGGCCACTGCTGTTCGGCAATCTGATCGCCTCCGGCAGCCGCGGCGAGACTGCGGTCGCCTTCCTCATCGGCGCGGCGGTCATGGCGGTCGGCGGCGTCGTCGAGCTGTTCTTCGGGGTCAAGGCCGAGCAGGAACCGCTCGAAGACATCGCGGAGCCGCTGACGGCAGAGGAGGCCGAGCGCATTCCGGCCCGCGAGCGCGCGGGGCGCAGGCGCTACCGGCCGGGGCCCGGGATGGAGTATCCGTACTACTCGCCGGGCCTCGTCGGGACCTCGCTGCGGCGGCCCACGCCAGTGAGCGAGCTGCAGCGCGAGGTCGAGTCGATCGGGCGCGCGGTGGACGAGGGCGGGCCGGTCTCCCGGGACGAGCTCTTCCGCCACGTAGGTGCGCGGCGCTGGGGGCCCGGCCGTTTCCGGCGGGCGCTCGGCGAGGCCGTGGCGAGCAGGCGGATCCGGCGCACGGGGCGCGGCCGGTTCGAGCCTCCTGAGCCCGCCTCCTAGGAGCTAGGCTCGCCTCCGTGGCCGCCTCTCGCGAAGACGTCCTGAAGGCCCTCGAGCAGGTGATCGACCCGGAGCTCCGGCGTCCGGTCACCGAGCTCGACATGGTGCGCGACCTCGAGCTGCACGACGGCGTCGTGGCGGTGACGATCGTCCTCACCGTCGCGGGCTGCCCGCTGCGCGACTCCTTCCAGGACCAGGTCGATCGCGCGCTCGCGGGTCTGCCCGGGGTGACGGGCGTCAAGCTCTCGTTCGACGTGATGACGCCCGAGGAGCGGCAGGCATTGACGCAGAAGCTGCGAGGCGGCGCGCCGGAGCGCGACGGCGTGATCCGGCTGCCGGCCGACTGCCGCGTGCTCGCGGTCGCGAGCGGCAAGGGCGGCGTGGGCAAGTCGTCGATCGCGGCGAACCTCGCCGTGGCGCTCTCGGAGCTCGGTCATCGCGTCGGGGTGCTCGACGCCGACATCTACGGGCACTCGATTCCGCACATCCTCGGCATCCGGCAG
The DNA here is from genome assembly GCA_036490825.1 of Gaiellaceae bacterium. Classification (GTDB taxonomy): domain Bacteria; phylum Actinomycetota; class Thermoleophilia; order Gaiellales; family Gaiellaceae; genus Palsa-739. Next base: position 2,971 of record DASXDE010000046.1, on the reverse strand, counting down.
CGGCCGATCGCGGTGGACGAGCTGATCGTGCCTCCGGTCAAGGACGATCTCAAGCTGATGTCGATCGGCTTCTTCCTCGACGGCAACGAGCCGGTCATGTGGCGCGGGCCGATGCTTCACCGCGCGCTCGAGCAGTTCCTGACCGACGTGCACTGGGGCGAGATCGACGTGCTCGTCGTGGACATGCCTCCGGGGACGGGGGATGTCTCGATCTCGCTCGGGCAGCTGCTCCCGCGCGCCGAGGTCGTCGTCGTGACCACGCCACAGAAGCTCGCGCAGGACGTCGCGGCGCGCGCCGCCGCGATGGCGCAGAAGACGAACATGCGGCTGCTCGGCGTCGTCGAGAACATGTCCGGCGACGTGTTCGGCAGCGGCGGGGGCGAGGATCTCGCGGGCGAGCTGGGTGTGCCCCTGCTCGGGACGGTGCCGCTCGATCCGGCGCTGCGGGAGCAGGGCGACGCCGGCGCGCCGATCGTCTCTGCGCAGCCCGAGGCGGAGTCGGCGCAGGCGATCGTGGCGATCGCGCAGGAGATCGAGGGCCTCCGCCGCCCGCCCGGCGGCATCGTCAAGTCCCTGCCGCTCGTCGGCTGACCGCTGCGTGGACGCCCACGAGGGCCTGAGCAGGCTACGGGCGCTCGGCTTCGGCGACGCAGACGCGGAGGAGCTGTGGGCGCATTTCGACGGCGCCGAGCGCCGCGGCAAGCAGGGCCACGGCCACGCGCGGATCCCGTGGCTCGAAGGGCTCGAGGGCTACGACCCCGCCGCCGAGCCGTCCCTGCTCGAGGAGGAGGAGGGCTTCCAGCGCTGGCACGGCGGCGGCGCGATCGGCTACCTCGTGCTCGGCCGGGTCGTGCGCGCCCAGCTCGAGCGGCCACCCGCGCACGCACGCCTCGTGGTCTGCGAGCGCACCTTTCCGACCGGGATGCTCGGCCACCACGTGCGACGCCTCGCCGACGCCGGGCTCGTCGGCGTGCTGACCGCGACCTCGCCCGCGCGTCTCGGCCATCCGGCCGGCGGGCCGAAGCTGGCGGGCACGAACCCGCTCGCCATCGCGATCCCCAGCAGCGGCGGCGATCCAGTCGTGGTCGACGTCTCGATGGGCGCGATCACGTGGGGGGACGTCGTCGCCGGGCTTGCGCGGGAGGACGAGCTCGTCCCCTTCGGCGGCGAGCAGGCGCACAAGGCATTCGCGCTCGCCCTGGGGCTGCAGCTGCTCGTCGACGCGCTCGTGCGGGACGCGGGGCACGGCGCCGTCCTGCTCGTCGCGCAGCCGGCGGCGGACCCGGTCCCGGCGCTCCGCGCCCTCGCCGAGAGCATTCGCCTGCCGGGCGACGGCTAGCGCGGGAAGCCGGGGTCCTCGCGGATCGAAGCGAGGTCCTCGTCCGTCTGCGCGTACTCGCGGAATCGCTCGTCGGCGGCGACCGCCTCGTTCAGCAGCTCGAGCGCCCTGTCGCTCTCTCCGGCCAACGCCTCGACGCACGCGAGGTCGTAGAGGAGCGGCGGGCTGCCCGGCTTCTCCGCGAGGCCCTCGTGCAGGATGCGTCTCGCCTCGTCGTGCCGGCCCGCGCGCAGATGGGGGTTGGCGAGGAAGGTGTATTCCCACGCGGACACCTCGTGCGGCGCGCCGGGCTTGCCGCCGACGGCGAGCACGGCGGCGTCGTCGGTCAGCGCGACTCCGCCACGGCGGAGCGACGGGTCGCGCACGTACACGAGCTGCCCAGGGCCGAGCTCGTGTTCGTTCCCGTCGACGGTGAACCGGACCCGTCCGCGGAGCACGAGGTAGATCTCCTCGTGCTCGAGGGTCCCCTCGGTGTGCTCCTCGACGATCCGGCCGCTCGCTCCCGGCGTGTACGCGTTGGCGCCGAACGCCTGGATCCCGAAGTGCCGCCGCACCGGCCGCCAGACGAAGCCGTCCGGCATCTCCACCGCGTCGAGCTCGTCGAGGTGAACGAGGTTCATCCCAGCAGCTCCTGGAAGCGCGGGTCGTCGCGAATCGGATCGAGGTCGCTGTCCTCGCGGAAGTACTGCGCGGAGTCCCCCGCGGTGTCGAGCGCCTTCGCGCGCCGCAGGTGCTCGAACGCGGCGTCGGGGTTGCCGGCGAGGGCCTCGAAGCAACCTGCGTTGTAGGTGGTCGGCCAGTAGTCGGGCTTCTCCACGATCAGCTGCGCCATGATCGCCCTCCCCTCGTCGTACCGCCCGGCCTGCCGGTAGGAGTCCGCGAGGGCGAACGAGTCCCAGCCGCCCGCGTTGAACTCCTCTCCGACGGTGCCGCCGACGGCGAAGACGATCGTGCCGTCCTCCTCGGCGGCCGCCGTGCGGAAGACCTCGGGAGGAACGAACACGAGCGTCCCCGCGGGGGCGTCGCCCGTCTCCTCCCCGACCGTGAAGGTGGCGCGACCGCGGACGACCACGTACAGCTCCTCGTTGCCGCTGTCCTCCTCGTGCGGCGGGATCAGCTGCCCGCCGCTGTCGGCGATCCAGGCGTTGACGCCCGCCGGCCGGAAGCCGAGCCTGTGCCGGACGGGAATGAGGTTGCTGCCCCGGTGCTGGGCCGTCTCGACCTCGTCGAGCGTGAGGATCTCGTAACCCTCGCTCACGTGCTCGCCGCCCGCAAGGCTTCGAGGACGACCGGGTCGATGGCGTCGCCGCCGTCCACCCGCTCCTCGAGGTTCTCCACCCCCGCCCAGGCGTCGAGCGAGTCGAAGCCGAGCCGGTCGAGACGTTCGTCGACCTCGGTCCGCAGCTCGCCTTCGAGCGGAAGCCAGAACCGCTGCGGCGTCCGGCCGAACAGCTGCCGGTGGAGGCCGTACACGCGCGCCAGCTCGTCGATGGGATGCTCGTGGTCGTCGACGCGGACGTCGACGAGGACGTCGGACAGCGCGGCGTAGCCGCCGTTTCGCTTCACGACGAGGAGCGCTGCCGACTGCTGGCCGCGGCTGTCGCCGCCCGCCGCCTGGGCTGCGGCGAGCGC
>DASXDE010000045.1:0-3986 GCA_036490825.1 Gaiellaceae bacterium | reverse complement strand
ACGCGAGCGATTCCGGCCGAGCCGCGCAGCCGGTCGGCGACCGTCCCGGCGGCGACGGCCCACACGCTGTCGCTGAGGAAGCCGAGCAGCGCGAAGCTGAGGCCCAGGGCGAGCACCTGCACCCAGGCGTGCCGCGCGTTCGGATCGACGAACTGCGGCAGGAAGGCAAAGATGAAGACGATCGTCTTCGGGTTCGTCAGGTTGACGACGATGCCCTGCGCGTAGGCGCGGCGGCGCGTCCGCGGCACGGCTTCCTCGCCCGCCTGCTCGAGGCCGCGGCCGAGCAGCCGCCTCACCCCGAGCAGGAAGAGATAGGCGGCGCCGACGTACTTGACCGCGTCGAAGGCGACGGTCGAGGCGAGGATCAGGGACGAGAGGCCCGCGGTGGCAAGCCCGACGTACGCGACCGTTCCAGTCGTGATGCCGGCGACGGAGGCGAGGCCCCCCGCCCGCCCCATCTCGATGCTGCGCGTCACGACATACAGCACGGCCGGTCCCGGCACGAGCAGCAACACGATCGCGGTGGCCAGAAAGACGGCGTACGTCGACAGCGACGGCACCGGGCGACCCTATCCCGCGGCGTCGGCGGCCGGCTCGAGCCGGGGCTCGGGGAGCGGCGCCCGCGCGTGCGAGTACGCAAGGCCGAGGTGGCCGTGCGATTCCGTCCCGTAGCCGCCGGGAACCGGGATGTAGAACTCGGGATAGCCCCACATGCCGTGCTCGGCGACGTCGAGACCCGCCGTCTCGACGTGCGGCTCGACGCGGATCCCCCAGAGCCGGTTCAGCGCCCAGAGCGAGCCGAACGAGACGCTGAACGTGAAGATGCCGACGACGACGAGGCCGAGCGCCTGCACCCCGAGCTGGTACGGCGAGCCGCTGTAGAGGAGCCCGCCGCGCCCGACGCCTACCGTCGCGGCGAGTGACGGAAGCGCGAGGAGGCCGGTGGCGAGCGTCCCCCAGACGCCGGCGAGCCCGTGCACGGCGACCGCGCCGATCGGGTCGTCGATGCCGAGGCGCTCCACGAGGGGGACCGCGACGACCGCGATGCCCGCCGCGACGAAGCCGATCGCGACCGCCGCCCACGGCGCGACGAAGCCGCAGGCCGCTGTGACCGCCACCAGCGCCGCGAGCACGCCGTTCAGCATCATCGACACGTCTGGTTTGCGAAGCACGAGCCACGCGACGCAGATTCCGCCCACGCCGCCCGCCGCCGCGGCGAGGTTCGTGGTCAGGGCGACGTAGCCGAAGAAGCCGACCCGGCCGCCCGTGGCGACGCCGAGCGTCGAGCCTGGGTTGAAGCCGAACCAGCCGAACCAGAGGATGAGCGTCCCGAGCACCGCGTACGGCATGTTGTGACCGGGAATCGCGTTCGCGCGGCCGTCGTGACCGAACTTGCCGATCCGCGGGCCGAGCAGGATCGCCCCGGCGAGCGCCGCGAGCGCCCCCTGGTAGTGGACGACCGTCGAGCCCGCGAAGTCCTGCATCCCGAGGCGCTGCAGCCAGCCGCCGGGCGCCCAGATCCAGTGCGAGACGATCGAGTAGACAACGGTGAAGATCGCGCCGAAAGCGAAGTAGACCCAGAGCTTCGCGCGCTCCGCCATCGCACCCCAGACGATCGCGAGCGAGACACCGGCGAAGACGACCTCGAACAGCCAGCCCGCCGCGCCCGGGATCCCCGTGAACGCCGCGTAGGGCGCCTTCCCCACCGCGAGCAGCGCATCGACGGACGGCGCGAAGCCTCGCGTGCCGACGAACCCGTTCCCGGTGCCGAAGGCGAGGCCGAAGCCGACGAGCCAGTAGACGAGCGAGGCCACGCCGAAGACGAGGACGTTCTTGCCGGCGATGTGCGCGGCGTTCTTCATCCGCGTCAGCCCCGCCTCGAGGAAGGCGAACCCGGCCTGCATGAACATGACGAGGACGGCCGCGACGACGACCCAGACGGTGTTCATCGCGATCAGCAGCTGATGGTGGTTCATCCGAGACGCTCCCCTGTGCGGTGATGGACGACGCCGGCGACGGGCGAGACCCAACAGAGACCGTCGCCGGACTCGTCGCCGGTGCGGGCGGCGTCGGCGATTGCGGCGAGGACCCGCTCGGCGAGCGCGTCCTCGACGACGAACGTGAGGTGGGCCTTCGGCAGGAAGCGCGACTCGAAGGTGCGGCCGCGGTACTCGTGGGTCACGCCGCGCTCGCGGCCGTGCCCGATCGCCTCCACGACCGTGACGCCGACGTGCCCGGTCTCCTCCTCGACCGCGTCGATCACCGTCTCCACCCGCTCCCTCACGACGACCGCCTCGACCTTGACCACCGGACCTCCCGAGCAAGAAAAAAGCCCCGCGACCGGTCCGGTCACGAGGCTCCATCGCCTCGGCGGCCCGCCTGCACCGGCGCACCGCCTGCGTCGAAGCTAGCGCCGGCGCCGGACGGCGACATCTGTTTCCCTTCGGGGCGTGCTCACGTGGGACGAGTTCGAGCGCGCGGCGCCGGAGATCGCGGCCTACGGCCGCGAGCTGCTCGAGCGGTTTCAGTTCGTCCTCGTCGGAACGCTCACGAAGGACGGCTCGCCGCGGATCACGCCGGTCGAGGCGTACATCGTCGACGGGCACCTGCTCGTGAACATGATCCCGAACTCGCTCAAGGCGCGAGACCTGCTGCGCGACCCGCGCGTCTACGTCCACGCGCCGGTGACCGCGAAGGAGGGGGCGCCCGAGTTCAAGCTCGCCGGCCAGGCGGAGGTGCTCGAGGACGAGACGCTGCGCACGAAGCTCGACGACCTGTTCTGGGAGATGATCGAGTGGCGGCCGGCGCCCGACTCGCACTACTTCGAGCTCCTGGCGGAGCGAGCCGCCTGGGTCTCGTACGGCGACAGCAGGCAGCGGTCGATCCGCTGGCAGCTCGGGCAGGCCGAGAAGCACCTGGAAAAGCCCGACACTTGACGCGGCCTGCGGCAGCGCCTAGCCTGCGAGAGCCATGTTGCTCGCGAATGTGATGGACCGGATTCTGGTGGGCGGTTGCGGTCGCCCCACTGGAACGCGCGGCACCTTCTAGGTCCGCGCACCGCCCTCGCGGCGGTTTCCGTCCTCCGTTCCCACTTCGTTCTTCCGAAGGAGCAGCATGTCCACTCTTGCCTCACCGACAACCGATCTCGCTTCACGTCTAGACCGCCGGGCGCCCGCCGTCGAGGTGCGCGACCTGCGGAAGACGTTCAAGCGCCGCGACCGAAAGGCGGGCCGCTTCGCCCGCAAACGTCCGTGGCCGGCGCTCGCCGACATCACCTTCACGATCGCTCGTGGCGAGTGCGTCGCCATCCTCGGCCAGAACGGCTCGGGGAAGTCGACGCTCGTCCGTCTGCTCTCGACGCTGCTGATCAACGACGGCGGCGAGGCGCGGATCTTCGGCCACGACGTGAATCGTGAGGCGTCGACGATCCGCCGACTCGTCAACCGCGTCTCGGTCGAGGCGAGCTTCTTCAAGAAGATGTCGGCCGCCGAGAACCTCTCGTACGCGGCGCGCTTCTACGGGATGACCCCGAGCCAGACGCGCAAGGGCGTCCCCGAGATCCTCGCCAGGGTCGGCTTCCCGCCCGAGCGGCGCGGCGAGTCGATGGAGCACCTATCGCGCGGGATGCAGCAGAAGGTCGCCCTCGCCAGGGCGCTCCTGACCTCGCCCGTCCTGCTCCTGCTCGACGAGCCGACCACGGGGCTCGACCCGCGTTCGAAGCTCGAGGTGCAGGAGTTCATCCGCGCAGTGCGGGCGGAGCACGACGCGACGATCCTCCTCTGCACGCACGACATGGCCGAGGCGGAGACGCTCGCCGACCGGGTCGGGATCCTCGACCGCGGACGGCTGCTCTTCCTCGAGCCGGTCGAGGACGTGAAGCGGCGCTTCGGCGTCGAGACGCTCGAGGAGGCCTTCTTCGCCGCCACCGGCCGCGAGTTCGTGGCCGAGGAAGGCGACGCCTCGGACGACGACGAGTACAGGGAGGT
>DASXDE010000044.1:0-15201 GCA_036490825.1 Gaiellaceae bacterium | reverse complement strand
CCGCGCGTGTGCGCCGGATAGCGCCACATCCGCGCCCGCGACTCGGTCATCCGGGCGGGCTCGGTCAGCGCGGCCGCGTGTCGCGGCTCCTGGCCCTCGTGTCCGGGCCTTTCCTCCCACTCGAGGTCGCGCTCGTGGACGACATCCCAGGTCACGGGCCGACGATACCCTCCGCGCCGATGGCCGAGCCGCGTCCAGCTGCCCTGCCCCCCGCCGAGCGGACGATCGGCCAGCTGATCGCGGAGTCGATCCAGTTCTACGGAGCCCACTTCGCGGCCTGTCTCGTGCTCGGCGTGCCGGCCGCCGCGGTCGCCGTCGTGTTCACGAACGTGTCGCACCGGGCGCAGTTGCTGCTTGCGCCGACGCTCTCGGCCGGGCTCATCAGTGCGACGTTCGTCTGGGCGTGCGCCATCGTGCTCGAGGCGTCGCCGCCGCGCCGGCGGCTGGTCGCTGCCTGGCTGATGGGCTGGCTCGTGTTCGCGCCGGTGCCGTTCCTCGTCCTTGCCTTCGTCGTGCCGGGCCTGCTCTGGCTCGCCGCCCTCGGCCTCGTCGTGCCGGTTCTGGTGCGCGAGGAGGTTCCGCTCCGCGCCGCTCTCCCGCGGGCCTGGCGGCTCGCCCGAGCGGACTTCGTGCATGCGCTCGGCTCCGTGTTCACGCTCGCGGTGGTCGTCGTTCTCTCGCAGTCGGTTCTCGTCTTCATCCTTCGCGGCTTCGGCGATGCCGGCGTCTCGACGGCGCTGTTCCTCGCGAGCGTCGTCCTCTCGCCGCTCCTCTTCGTCGGCACGGCGCTCCTCTACGTCGACCAGTCCGCGCGAACCGACCTCGATTAGGCTCCGGCCATGCCGATCTACATTCTTCTCTCGAGGCTCTCCCAGCAGGGCGTCCAGACGCTCCAGAGCAACCCCGCCCGGCTGCAGGAGGTGAACCGCGACGTCGAGGAGCTCGGGGCGAAGGTGCTCCACCAGTGGGCGACGCTCGGCGAGTTCGACTTCGTCAACGTCGTCGAGGCGCCCGACACCGCGACGATCGCCAAGGTCTCGGTCGCGCTCGGTGCCCGCGGCTCGACGAGGATCCAGACCCTGCCCGCCCTCAGCATCGACGACTTCGTCTCGACGATCCAGTAACTACTCGGCGGCAGCGACTCGGCGGACCGTGACGCCCCAGGCTGCGCCGGTCGCGAACAGCTCCTCGGGGTCGACCTCGCCCAGCCGGCCGAGGAAATGCGGGTCGGGGTCGTCCTCCGTGCAGCCGTAGACGGCTGCCTGCAGCTCCGGAGCGGGCGGCTCGTCCTTCGCGCGGGCCGCCTCCTCCGCCCGGCGCTCGGCCTCCTCTGCGGCCGGGCCTTCCATGTAGCCCCGGGGCATCGCCTGAGCGTAGTCGCTGTACGCTCGCGGGCGTGGCCCACGCGCTCGCCGTCCACGCGCTCGAGAAGCGCTACGGATCCATCGAGGCGCTGAAGGGCGTCGATCTCGCGGTGGAGGAGGGCGAGCTCGTGGGACTACTCGGCCCGAACGGCGCCGGCAAGTCGACGCTCGTGAAGATCGCGGTCGGGCTCGTGCGCGCCACCCGCGGACGGGCCGAGGTGGCCGGCGCCCGCGCCGGCTCCCGCGCCGCCCGCGCGCAGCTCGGCTACCTCGCCGAGCTGTTCCGCTTCCCCGGCTGGTACACCGCGGGCGAGGTGCTCACCCTGCACCAGCGGCTCGCGGGCTCCGAGGGCGGGGCCGCCGAGCGCAAACGGCTGCTGGAGCTCGTCGCCCTCTCCGACGCCCGCGATCGCCGGGTCGACGGGATGTCGAAGGGGATGCAGCAGCGCCTCGGGATCGCGCAGGCGCTCGTCGGGTCGCCGCCCGTCCTCGTCCTCGACGAGCCCACGTCGGCGCTCGACCCGGCCGGCCGTCGCGTCGTGCGCGTTCTCCTCGAGGAGCTGCGCGGCCAGGGCGCCTCCGTCCTCCTCAACTCGCACCTGCTCTCCGAGATCGAGCTGGTCTGCGACCGGGTCGCGATCCTCCGCGCCGGCGAGGTCGTCGCGGCCGGGACGCCCGCCGAGCTGTCGCGGCCGCGCGGCGTCGAGCTCGACACAGACGAGGGAGTGCGCACGGTCGAGGGCGCGACGCGGGAGGACGCCGCGCGGCTCGTAGCCGAAGCCGTCGCCGCCGGCAGACGTGTCTATGGCGTCCGTGTCCTCACGTCCACGCTCGAGGAGACGTACCTCGAGGCGGTAGGGGACGAGGTCTCGTGAGCGTCGTCGTCACGATCGCCGGCTACGGCTTCCGCGAGGCCGTGCGGCGGAAGGTGTTCGCGGTGGTCGTCTTGCTCACGGCGATCTTCCTCGCCCTCTTCTGGCTCGCGAACCACTACGTCTTCACGCGGCTCACGACGATCACGCCGCCCGCGGACGTCCACGTCGACACGCGGACCTTCGCCGGCGCGTTCCTGCTCGGGCTCGCGATGTTCGCGACGCTCTTCCTCGGGGTCGTCCTCGCGGTCTTCCTCACGCTCGGAGTCGTGTCGGGCGACGCGGAACGGGGGCTGCTCCAGCCGCTCGTCGTGCGCCCCGTCGGACGGACGACGCTTCTGCTCTCCCGCTTCCTCGGCGCAGCCGTGGTGTGCGTGGTGTACGTGCTCGCGGTCTACGGGATCGCGCTCGCGATCATCGACGAGACCGGTCACTGGACGCCCCCGTCCGAGCTCGCGCCCGGCGTCGAGCTCGCGGGCGGAGTGCTGATCGTGATCGCGCTCTCGATCCTCGGCTCCGTGGTCCTCTCGTCGACGGCGAACGGGATCGCGGTCTTCATGCTCTTCGGCGCGGGGCTCACCGCCGGGTTGCTGGGGACGATCGGCCACGCGCTGAACTCGCACGCGATCCAGCACGCGTCGAGGGTCGCCGCCTGGGCGCTCCCGTTCGAGGCGCTCTACCAGGACGGACTGCGGCTGATCTCGAGCAACGCGAACGGGCTGACCGGCTTCCTCCTCCAGCTCGGCCCGTTCGGCGGCGCGTACGTGCACGGCTGGGGGATCCGCGCCTGGTCGGCCGGGTATCTCTGCGCCGCGCTCGCTCTAGCTCTGCTCGCGTTCCGCCGCCGCGATCTGTAGCGCCACCTCGCCCGCGAGGCGTGCGTTCTGCGCGACGAGCGCCTTGTTCGCGGCCTCCGTTCGGCCGCCGCTCTCGCGGTGGATGTGCGCGAGCACGTACGGGGTCACGGCCTGGCCGCTCACACCCGCGGCCGCCGCGGCGGCCAGCGCTCCGTCCAGCAGCGGCTCGACGTCGTCGAGCGGCTCGTCGGGCGGCCTGCCGAGCAGGAGCCCCGCGCCGCCCAGATGCCAGTGCGCCGCGGCTACGCGCGCCGCTTCCTCCGCCGACTCGACCCGCGCCGAGACCGGCGGCCCGCCGGCCGCGGCGTAGAACAGCGGCAGCGTGTCGGTGCCGAACCCGAGCACCGGGACGCCGAGCGACTCGAGTAGCTCTGCCGTCGCCGGCACGTCGAGCAGCGACTTCACCCCGGCCGAGACGACGACGGCCGGGGTGCGCGCGAGTTGCGCCAGGTCGGCCGAGACGTCCGGCGGCTGCGGGAAGCCGCGATGGACGCCTCCGATGCCGCCGGTCGCGAGGACGCGGAGGCCAGCCGCCCGCGCGACGGCGAGCGTACCCCCGACCGTGGTCGCGCCGACCGCCCCCTGGACGGCGGCCGCGGCGAGGTCGCGCGGCCCGACCTTGCGGGCATCCGCCCCGAAGCGCCCGAGCTCGTCCTCGCCGAGACCCACGCGCACCTCGCCGTCGAGGACGCCGACCGTCGCCGGAACCGCGCCGGCCGCCCGCACCTGGCGCTCGGATTCGAGCCCGACCTCGACGCCTTCGCCCGGCGGGAAACCGTGCGCGACGAGGGTCGTCTCCAGCGCGACGACGGCTCCGCCGCCCGCGAGCGCCTCGCGCACCTCCTCGGCGACGCGGATCACGACTCCCGCTCCATCTCGACGAAGCGGCTCTCCTCGGTGTGCGGGACCGCGTGGAACCCCGAGCGCCGGTAGGCGCGCAGCGCCCGCTCGTTCCAGCTCGCGACCCAGAGGCGGAAGGTGCGGGGCCGCCACTCCCGGCGCGCGTACTCCAGGCCGGCGGCGATGAACGGCTGCGCCAGCCCGCGACCGGTCAGATCGGGGCGCATGCCGAGGCCGAGCCGTACCTCGTGCCCCTCCGGCACGAAGTTGAAGAAGCCGACGAGCTCGCCGTCGTCGTCGACGACCGCGCGGAGGTGCGTCCGCCTGGCCGGGTTCGCGAACAGCTCGACGCGGCGCGGGTCGGCCGACGTGTCGTACCACTCGTACGGGAACTCGTACCGCCACTCCGCGATCGCCGCCGCCTGCTCGTCGGTGATCGGCTCGACCCTCACGGCAGCGACCCTACTTTCGCGACGCAGCGGGCCGCCGCGTCGAGACCGCGCCGCGCCGCCTCCTCGAGCGAGCCGCCAACGAGGAAGCCGGCAGCGAGCGCATCTCCCGCCCCTGTCGTGTCGACGACGTCCGCCTCCACCGCGGCGAAGTCGAGCTTCGCGTCCTCCGTGAACACGGAGCAGCCGCGCGCGCCGCGCTTCAGCACGCCCACCGGAGCGGTCAGATAGGCGCCGCCCAGCAGCTCCCACTCCGCCTCGGTCGCGAAGAGGACGTCGGGGGCGAGCTCGTCGAGAAGCCGCCGGAACTCCACCGGCCCGTAGTTGCGGATCTCGGTCCAGGCGGCGACGTCGACCGAGACGCGCGCACCGTGCTCGCGGGCGAGCCGAGCTCCGAGGAGCGCCGTCGTCGCGATCGGCTGCCGCAGCAGCGCGTAGCCCGAGAGGTGCAGCACGTCGCACGCGAGCCAGGCGGCGTCGAGCTCGTCGGGCGCGAAGGACGGCGCCACGCCACGGTCGGAGGCGAGCGAACGGTCGCCGTCGCCGACGATCGAGACGACGACGCCCGACGCGCCGGCCGCCACCGGGCCGACGAGCTCGACACCGCGCGCCGCGAGCTCGCGCGTGACGAGCTCGCTCGCCGGGTCGTCGCCGCGTTTTGCGATGCACCGCGCCTTCGCGCCGAGCTCGGCGGCCCAGGCGGCGACGTTGGCCGCCTGGCCCCCCGCGCCCGCCCGGGTCGAGGCGCGCACGTCGCTGCCGGGAGCGAGCGGCTCCGAGAGCAGCACGACCACGTCGAGCAGCACGTCACCCAGCGTCGCGATCCGCAAGGCACAATCGTCCCATGGACGGGGATGGAAGACGGGGGAGAGCGAGGGATTTCCTCCTCGGTGGCCTGGTGGGCGCCTCGGCGGCGGCCGCCACGGCCCGCCGCAGGAGGATGGTGCGGCGGCGGCGCGAGCAGCGGCTCGAGCGGCCGGCCGGCCTCGCCGCCTTCGAGGGCGCCCCGTGCTTCGAGGAGCTGCTCGAGGAGCGCGCGACGGACCTCGAACGGTGAACCCCTCCGTTTCGCGTCGTGATTCGGTGAGAATGGTCAACTGGATGGTCCGGCCGGTCCGCGTCATACCCCTGCTCGCCCTTCTCGCCGCCGCCGCCGTCGCGCTCGTCGCGCCGGGGTCGGCTGCCGCCCGCGTGACTCCGCGCGGCGAGTACTTCCAGGTCTTCGTCCTCGACCGGATCAGCGACGCGACGTTCAACTCGCTCGCCGAGCGCGGCGCCGTCGGGCTGCTGCGCCCGAGCTACGGGCCCACGACGAACCGCCGCCGTGCTCTGGCCGAGCTCGTGCGCGGGACGGAGGTGAACTCGCGGCTCGGCGGCGTGCCGAAGGGCAAGCCGCTGATCGACGTGGAGAAGGCCAGCGTCTTCCCGAACTGCCACGTCTGCATGGTCATCCAGCTTCCGCCGCGGGGTGCGCCGACCTCCAATGACCGCCTGTACCGGATCGCCGTCATCGGCCACGGCTTCCACGGGCTGCTCAGCTCGCCCACGACGCACATTCCCGGCCTCGTGTCGGTCGTGGACGTGGCCCCGACCGCGATCGGGGGCCACGTGGCGACGAGCCTCTCCTGGGCGCCTTCCACGAATGCGGTCGGGCACCTCTCGCGTCTCGGCAGCGCCATCGGCTCGAACAACCGGCTCAAGTTCCCGGTCCTCTTCATCCTCGCGGGCGTGCTCCTCGCCCTCGCGCTGCTGGGCCTGCGCGCGGCGGTGACCGCCGTCCCCGCGGCGCTGCTCGTCAACCTCGCGCTGGGGATGGGGCAGGTCTCGAACGAGGTGCTGCTGTGCGCCGCGGTTTCCGCCGGAACCGTGCTCCTCGCGCTCGGGCTCGAGCGCGCCTGCCGCAGCGAGTCGGCGCTCCTCGGCCTGTACGGCGGAGTCGTCGGGCTCTACGCGCTCGTCATGATCCGCCGGCCCGAGTGGCAGGCCGTCAACCCGTTAGGCCCCACCCAGAACTCGCGCTTCTGGGGATTCGGCAACCAGGTGGAGACGCTGCTCCTCGCCCCGCTGCTCGCCGGGGCGTTCCTGGCGCGGCGACGCTTCGGGCTCGTGGGCTTCGCGCTCTTCGGCGTCTTCGGCCTCGTGGTGATGACCGACAACCGGCTCGGCGCGGACGGCGGCGGCGCGATCGTGCTCGGCATCGCGCTCGCCGTGCTGGGGATGCGGCTCTTCAAGCTCGGCGTGAGCGGCTTCATCGGCCTGCTGGCATCCGCGGCGGTCGCCGTGCTCTGGATCGTCTCGCGCGGGCTGGCGCAGCCGGGCCCGAACCACCTGCGCAGCGCGTTCTCCCACGACGGCGGCGGGCTGCTCGCGTCGCTCGAGAGCCGGGTGCCGCTCTCGTACGTGCCCGCGCTCCACGCCTGGCAGCTCGTCGTGCCGCTCCTGTTCGTGCTCGCCGTCGCGTTCGCCTTCGCCTGGCGAGCCGCGCGGCAGCGATCGACGCGGGACATCCTCCTCGCCTTCGGCGTCGCGATCGCGACGTCTCTGCTGATCAACGACTCGGCCGGTTACGAGCTCGCGGCCGGGATCGCCGTCGTGGGCGCCTTCGCCCGCTTCGCGCCCGTCCCGGCGCCCGCACGCGCCCGCGTTCGCGTGCCGGCTGCGCTCGAGCCCGAGCCCGTGCCGATCCCGGCAGCGAGCGAGGCTCCGCCCGGCTAGAGCCTCCTGCGGCGCTGGTACCGTCCGCAGCCGTGCCGATCTACGAGTACCGCTGCCCCAACGGGCATCACTTCGAGCGCTTCCAGGCCATGACCGCTCCGCCGCCGGAGAAGTGCGACGTGTGCGGCGCGTCCCCGGTCGAGATCGTCCTCTACCCGGTCGCCGTCCACTACAAGGGCTCCGGCTTCTACACGACCGACTACGGCAAGGGGAAGGCCGCGAAGAAGGACGGCGAGGGCGGGTCGGCGGGCGGCGAGAGCGGCAAGACCGAGTCGAAGCCCGCCGAGAAGAAGCCTGCGGCAGCCGGCGAGTAACTACTAGCGGCCGGAGCCGACGATGCAGCCGGGTGCGAAGGGCTGCCCCTTCGGCGGCGGCTGGGGCGCCGACTGGCCGAGCACCTCGTCGATGACGTGGATGTTCTCCGGGCTGCCGATGATGTAGTCGCCCCCGCCGATCTGCTCCGACGTCCCGCCGAGCCGGCAGTGGACCGTCCGGCCCGCCCGGAACTTGACCCAGGAGAGCTGCATGAGCTTCCACGTGGAGAGGTCGGTCGCGATCGGCTTGAGCAGCGAGCTGCCGTCGAACGGCAGCGAGAAGAAGAGCGACGGGGTCGAGAGCTTGTTCAGCGTCGCCTGCACCACGAGCTGCTGGTCGTGCTGGCGGTCGAAGTCCGTCCACGCCGGGTCGAGCTGGTTCTCGCGGACCCGGGAGAAGATGAGTGCCTGGTGCCCGTTCAGGTGCGTCGGGCCTTTGTGGAAGCGCCAGCCCGGCCACTGCGAGCAGCGCTGCGCGGTCGAGTACGGGCAGTCGAATCGGTTGGAGCGGATGTTCTCCGGCACGTCGACCGTGATTCCGCCGACCGCGTCGATGAGCTTCTCGAACTGGTTGAAGTCGACGATCACGACGTGGTTGATCGGAAGCCCGGCGCCGACGAGCGTGTCCACGGTGCGGACCGCGAGCTTCGGCCCCCCGAACTGCATCGCCGTGTTGATCTTGCCGTAGCCGTAGCCGGGCACGTTGACGCGCAGGTCGCGTGGGATCGAGAGGTAGTAGAGCCGGTGCCGGCCGGGATCGGTATGGAGGAGCGTGATCGAGTCGGAGTGCTGGTCGGTCCCGCGGCCGGCGCTGCCCCTGCCGGTCGCGTGGTCGGTGCCGAGTAGCAGGATCGTCGTCGGGCTCGAGAGGAGCAGGCCCTTGTCGGGCGTCAGCACCGGACGGACGTTCCGCGGCAGGCGCGCATTGGCATCGCTCACCCCGCTCGAGACGGAGAGGTAGCCGGCCACGCCCCAGACGGCGAAGAAGACGATCAGGCCGAGGATCGTGACGAGTATCCAGCGCCGCCAGGTCCAGCCGAGCCACAGACGGCGGCGGGGTTGGCGCTCGACGATCCGGCCGGGGCCGCCGCCGTCGCTGCGAACGGCTCTCCGCGCCTCCCGCTCGCGTCGCTGGAGCGGCACCTTCCCCTTTGTCCGGCCGCCGCGGTAGACGCGATACGGCTTCTCCCCGGAGGCGGCCATGCGGGGGATTACGGTACCCACTGTGCAGGCGGGCCATGCGATCGGGGTCGACCTCGGCGGCACGAAGATCCTCGCCGGCGTGGTGGCCGGCGACGGGAACGTCGTGCGCCGCCACGAGCGCGCGACGCCGCAGGATTCGCAGGAGCACGTGCTCGCCGAGCTCGAGGCGGCGGTCGCCGAGCTGCTCGACGACTCGGTCGTCGCGGTGGGCTTCGGCGTGCCGTCTCCGATCGACCAGGCGCGGGGCGTCGTGGTCCGCTGCCCGAACCTGCCGCTCGAGAACGCGCCGCTGCGCGACCGCATGCACGAGCGTTTCGGCGTTCCCATCGGGCTCGACAACGACGCGAACGCCGCCGCGATCGGCGAGTGGCGGGCCGGCGCCGCGCGCGGAAAGGACGACGTCGTGATGCTGACGCTCGGGACCGGGGTCGGCGGCGGTGTGATCTCCGGCGGGAAGCCGTTCCGCGGCTGGAACGGCACCGGCGCCGAGCTGGGCCACATCGTGATCGTCCACGACGGCCGGCGCTGCCAGGGCGCCTGCACCGGGCGCGGCCACCTGGAGGCGTACGCGAGTGGGACGGCTGCGACCGCAGCGGCGCGCGAGACGTTCGGCCCCTCGGCAGATGCGCACCGGCTCGTGCGGCTGGCGAACGAGGGCGACGCCAAGGCGAAGGGCCTTCTGGAGGAGGTCGCGCGGTACCTCGGCTCCGGCGTCGGCTCGTTCGTCAACGTCTTCGGGCCGCAGCTCGTCGTGCTCGGCGGCGGCTTCGGCGTCGCGGCCTACGACTACCTCAGCGGGCCCGCGGAGGAGGCGGCAAGGCGCGAGGCGCTCGAGCCCATGCGCGGCACGGTGCGTTTTGCCAAGGCGGAGCTCGGCACGGCTGCGGGTCTCATCGGCGCCGCCTTCGTCGGCTTCGAGGCGCTCGACGCGTGACACCGGGCGACGTCGTGCTCTTCCGGAGCATCTACCGCGGCGACGTCCGCTGGTGCTATCCCGGCCGCTACGCCGGCGACTGGCAGGGCCGGCACGGGATTTTCTGCCAGCCCGGGAATCACGGCAAGAGCATGCGGTCAGCTGACGGTCGCTACCTCGAGGACTGGGCGAGCGGAGTGCCTCCCTTCGACGAGACCTGGCAGAAAGGCCCCGTCCTCCGCTTCATGCGCCCGGGAGACTCCCACACGATCGAGCTCTGCTGGGACCCCCGGTGGCGCTTCGTCTGCTGGTACGTGAACCTCCAGTCGCCGCTCGTCGTCCGCGGCGACCGTTTCGATACGACCGACTGGGCGCTCGACATCGTCGTGCATCCGGACGAGACCTGGGAGTGGAAGGACGAGGACGACTTCGCCGAGGCGCAGGAGCTCGGGATCCTCGACGAGGCCGCGGCCGCCGAGGTGCGCGCGGAGGGCGAGCGCGTGATCGCGGCAAGCCCGTGGCCGACGGGCTGGGAGGACTGGCGCCCGCCGCCCGAGTGGGAGCCATTGCTGCTGCCCGACGACTGGCACGTCGTCTGAGGCCCGATGCCGCTCTCCGTCTGCGCGACGCCGATCGGGAATCTCGAGGACGTGACACTCCGCGTCCTGGCGGAGCTCGCCGCTGCCGACACCGTGCTGTGCGAGGACACGCGCCACACGCGCGGCCTGCTCGACCGGCACGGCATCAAGGCCCGGCTCCTCTCCTACCACGAGCACAACGAGGCGCAGCGGACGGCCGAGCTCCTCCCGCGGCTCGAGGCCGGCGAGCGCATCGCGCTCGTCTCCGACGCGGGGATGCCGGGCGTGTCCGATCCGGGCGCGCGGCTCCTGCGCGCGGCGCTCGTGGCCGGCGTCGAGGTGACGGTCCTCCCGGGGCCGTCCGCGGTCGAGACGGCGCTCGTCGCCTCGGGGCTCGTCGCGGAGCAGTACCGCTTCCTCGGCTTCCTCCCGCGCGGCGACAAGAGGCTCGCAGAGCTGTGGGACGAGCTGCGCGGCTGGCCGTGGCCGGCGGTGGCCTTCGAGTCGCCGCAGCGCTTGCCCGCCACGCTGCGCTCCCTCGCGGAGGCGGATCCCGGGCGGGAGGTCGCCGTCTGCCGGGAGCTCACGAAGCGGTTCGAGGAGGTGGCGCGCGGGACGGCCGCCCAGGTAGCGGCCCGGTTCGGCGCGCCGCCCAAGGGCGAGATCACGCTCGTCCTCGGGCCGTCGACCGCGCGGAACGAAGGCGGCGAGGAGCGTGCGCTGGCCGCCGTCGTCGAGCTCGTGGAGGCCGGGGTGCCGCGACGGCGGGCGGCGGAGATCGTCTCGAGCCTCGTGGGCATCCCACGGAACCGCCTCTACAAGCAGTCTCTGTAATCCGATTTGACAACGCTAGTGGGGGTCGCTAATCTGCGTCCCCTGTTGCTAACACGGACAACACATGTACTGCGTCTTCTCTCGCCGGTCCTCGCTTTCCTCGCCTGGACGCCGGCCGCGCACGCGTGGACCTGGCCGGTGCAGGGCCCGGTGTTGCAGGCGTTCGCGTACGACCAGGCGCATCCGTACGCAGCCGGCCAGCATCGCGGCATCGACATCGGCGCGGACGCGGCGGGAGAGACGGTGATCGCACCGGCGGCGGGGACGGTTGGGTTTGCGGGAAGCGTGCCCACGAGCGGCGAGACCGTCTCGATCGAGACGGCGGACGGCTATTCGGTCACCCTCACGAACCTCGGCTCGATCCTCGTCTCCAAGGGCGCGACCGTCAGCGAGGGCGAGGCTGTCGGCACGGTCGGCCCGAGCGGGACGCCCGAGGTGAGCGGCCCGTACGTGCACTTCGGGATCCGCGTTGCGGACGATCCGAACGGCTATCTCGATCCGCTCGGCTTCCTGCCTCCCCCGGCGCAGAGCGCGGCGCCCGCGAGCGCGCCGGCCGCTCCGCAGCCGAGCGCAGGCGGCGCGTCCGCGGGCACGACCGCGAGCGAGCCGGCGGCGCCAACCGCACCCGCGCCCGCACCCGATACGCCCTCCGCGAGCACGCGCGGAACTACCGCGCAGCCGAGCCCGGTGCGCGCCGCATCGCGCCCCGGACGAGCGTCGACGCCGCGCACCGACGCCGAGCGTTCGCCGTCGGCGCAGCGGCCGGCCGCGTCGCCTCACGCCGCGAAGCCACGGCAGTCGGCGATCCGGCCGACGCGCTCCTTGCAGCGGCCCGCCGTCGAGGCGGCGGCTCCGCACGAGCCTGCCGGCCTCGACGCCGGCCAGGAGCCGCGGCCCGGCTTCCTCGGCGCCGCGCAGGTCGGCCGTCCCCGGGCTGCGCCGTCGGCCTCGTGGCCGGCACTCGTCTGCAACGGGGTCGCGGCGCTGGTCGCCCTCGCCGCTGCGCTCGCGACGGCGCGCCGCCGCCGTCGTGAGCCGCCGTCCGCCGGCACCGAGGGCGCCGAGGTGCTCGACCTGCCGCAGCCGACCGTACAGCGCCGCGCGGCCTGAGAGCTCGCCGAGACACCGCTCGTATCATGGCCTTGTGCGCTTCTACCTCACCACGCCGATCTACTACGTCAACTCGACGCCGACGATCGGCAACGCCTACACGACGACCATCGGCGACGTCCTCGTCCGCCATCAGCGGCAACGGGGCGCCGACACCTTCTTCCTCACCGGCGTAGACGAGCACGCCACGAAGGTCTGGCGCGTCGCCGAGGAGCAGGGCCTCGACGCCCAGGAATACGCCGACCGGATCGCGGTCCCGTGGCGCGAGCTGGCGCCGCGCATGAACGCCGAGGTCGACTTCTTCATTCGCACGAGCGACGACGGGCACAAGCGCTTCGTCCGCGAGTTCCTGCAACGGATCTACGACAACGGCGACGTGTACGAGGACGTCTACGCCGGGCTGTACTGCGTCGGCTGCGAGGCCTTCAAGACCGAGGACGAGCTCACACCCGACGGGCTCTGCCCGGACCACCTCGTCCCGCCGGAGTGGATCGAGGAGAAGAACTACTTCTTCCGGCTCTCCGCCTACCAGGATCGGCTGCTCGCGCTGTACGACGAGCGCCCGGATCTCGTCCTCCCCGACTTCCGCTACAACGAGGCGCGCTCCTTCATCGAGGGCGGCCTGCGCGACTTCAGCATCTCGCGCGCGGGCCAGCCCTGGGGGATCCCGCTCCCGTGGGACGAGAGCCAGGTCGCGTACGTCTGGGCCGATGCACTCGTCAACTACGTGAGTGCGCTCACCTACGCCCGCCCCGGCGAGGATCTGCGTGACCGCTTCTGGCCGGCTGCGCACCATGTGCTCGGGAAGGACATCCTCCGCTTCCACTGCGTCTACTGGCCGGCCATGCTCCTCTCCGCCGGCTACGAGCCGCCGCGGCAGCTCTTCGTGCACGGCTACCTGCTGCTCGACGACCGCAAGATCTCGAAGTCGGCCGGCAACGCGATCGACCCGCTGGAGCTCATCGACGTATACGGCGCCGACGCGCTCAGGTACTGGATGGCGCGGGCGATCTCGTTCGGCCACGACGGCAACGCCTCGATCGAGGGGATCCGCGAGCGGTACGAGAACGAGCTCGCGAACGACCTCGGCAATCTCCTCTCGCGCACGACGGCGATGGTCGCGCAGTACCGGGACGGGAGCCTGCGGCGCGGCGATGCGAAGCCCCCGCTCGACTTCGCCGCGCTGGGCGCGGACGTCGCGGAGCGCTTCGACCGCTTCGACGTCACGGGC
The DNA here is from genome assembly GCA_036490825.1 of Gaiellaceae bacterium. Classification (GTDB taxonomy): domain Bacteria; phylum Actinomycetota; class Thermoleophilia; order Gaiellales; family Gaiellaceae; genus Palsa-739. Next base: position 1,921 of record DASXDE010000044.1, on the reverse strand, counting down.
GCGGTCGACGCGGTCTGGGACGGCGTGCGCGCGCTCAACCAGTACGTCACGGCCGAGGCGCCGTGGCAGCTCGCGAAGGACGAGGCGAACGCGGCGCGGCTCGACGGCGTCCTCTACAACCTCGTGGACGGTCTGACCGCTCTCGCCGTGGCGCTCGCTTCCCTCCTGCCGGAGACGTCGCCCCGCATCCTCGCGGCGCTGAACCAGCCCGAGGATCTGGCCTGGGATCGCGTCCGGAACGGGGTTGCGGAGGAGGTCGACGGGATCGCCGCCGCCCAGCCCCTCTTCCCGCGGATCGAGCTGCCGGCCACCGCTGCGTGATCGACACGCACGCGCACCTCGCCGCGCTCGACGACGCCGACGGGGCGGTCGAGCGCGCCGCCGAGGCGGGCGTGACGCGCATCCTCGCCGTCGGCACGAGCGTCGACGACTGCCGCCGGGCGCTCGCGCTTGCCGACCGTCACGACGGCGTCTTCGGGATCCTCGGCATCCACCCGCACGAGGCGGGGACGGCGACGGACGACGACGTTGCGCAGCTCCGCGGCCTGCTCGCTCACCCGAGGGCGGTCGCGGTGGGCGAGACCGGGCTCGACTGGCTCCGCGACTACGCGCCGCGTGACGACCAGCGTCGCCTGTTCGCCGCCGAGCTCGACCTCGCCTCCGAGCTCGGGAAGCCGGTCGTGATCCACACGCGCGCGGCCGACGACGACACGCTGGCCGCGCTCGCCGACTTCAGGGGTCGCGTCGTCCTCCACTGCTTCTCGTCGCCGCACATGCTCCCGATGGCGCTCGAGCGGGGCTGGTACGTGTCGTTCGCCGGCAACGCCACCTTCCCGAAGGCGGTCGACCTCCGGCTCGCGGCGACCCAGGTCCCGGCGGAGCGCATCCTCGCCGAGACCGACTCGCCGTATCTCGCGCCGCAGCCCGTGCGGGGCAAGCGGAACGAGCCGGCGTACGTCGTCCACACGCTCGCAGCGCTCGCTCGGGCCCGTGGCGAGGAGCCGGCCGAGCTCGAGCGGCGGATCGAGGAGAACGCGACCGCGTGCTTCGGCCTGTGAAGAAGGAGTACGGCCAGCACTTCCTGCGTGATCCGAACATCCTCGACGTGATCGGCCGCCTCGCCGAGCTCGCGCCGGAGGACGTCGTGCTCGAGATCGGGCCCGGCCACGGAGTGCTCACCCGCTACCTCGCGGAGCGAGTGCGGCAGGTCCACGCGGTGGAGATCGACCGGGAGCTCGAGCAGGAGCTGCGCGGCCTCGCGGAGAACGTCGACGTGGTCTTCGGCGATGCGCTCCGGGTCGAGCTTCCGCAGGACGCGACGAAGCTCGTCGCGAACCTCCCGTACAACGTGGCGACGCCGCTGATCGTCGAGAGCCTCGACGGTCTGCCGAGCATCCGGCTCTGGTGCGTGATGGTGCAACGGGAGGTCGCCGAGCGCTTCTTCGCCGAGCCGCGCACCAAGGAGTACGGCGCGGTCTCGGTGCTCGTCCAGCTCGCCGCCCGGCGCACGGGCTTCCACGCGGTCTCCCGGTCGGTCTTCCGGCCCCCGCCGAACGTCGACTCGGCGCTCGTCGCCTTCCGGCGCACGGAGCTGCCGGCGGAGTACGGCCGGCTGAAGGAGGTCGTCACGGCCGCCTTCGGGCACCGGCGCAAGACGCTTCCGAACTCGCTCGCTCTCGCCGGGCTCGGCTCGCGTGAGCAGGCGGCGCAGGCGCTCGTCGCGATCGGCCGTGCGGCCGAGACGCGCGCCGAGGAACTGGCGCCCGAAGACTTCGTCGCGCTGACGGAAGCGCTGCAATGAGACGTGCGCCGGCGCCGGCGAAGATCAACCTCGCGCTCGTCGTCGGCCCGCCGCGCGACGACGGCAAGCACGAGGTCCTGACCGTCCTGCAGCGGATCGACCTCGTCGACCGGATCGAGC
>DASXDE010000043.1:0-6776 GCA_036490825.1 Gaiellaceae bacterium | reverse complement strand
CCCAGGCGATCGCCTACCGGAGCATCGTCGTGCCGCTGCTCGACCGGGAGGAGACGGGGCACGCGCTCGATCTCGCCTGCCGGCTCGCCGCCGATCGCGGCGCCCAGGTCGTCCTCGTCGCGCCGCTCGTGGTGGAGCGCGAGCTGCCGCTGAACGCGCACATGGACGGCGCCCTCGGCGCGCTGCGGGAGCGGCTCGAGTCGGCCGCGGCGGTGGTGAGCTCCTTCGGCGTCGGCGTGCGCCGGGAGATCGTCCGCACCCGCCCGGGGAGCCTCGGCGAGGACGTCGCGCGCGTCGCCGCGGAGCGCCGCGCGGAGCTCGTCGTGGTGGGCGCGCCGGTCGAGTCGCGGCGCGGCTTCCACCTCGCGTTCTCCCGCGAGGTGCTGCTGCTCATCCGCGACGCGCCCTGCCGCGTGATGATCGCCACCGGCCCGGTTGCAGGGGCGGGAGCGACCGCGGCGGGCACTACAGTCCCGCCGTGGCACGACGGCGTCGCCAGGCGCACGAGCTCGAGCGCGTCCTCGGGGCGAACGCGCTCTTCGCCACCGCGTACGGGAACGTCGGCTCGTCGATCTACTACGCGCTCGGCGTAACCGCCTTCTTCGCGCTCGGGCTGACGCCGGTCGTCTTCGTCATCGCCGGCCTCTTCTTCGCGGCGACGGCCGCGACCTACGCCGAGGGGACGGTGAGCTTCCCGGAGGCGGGCGGCTCCTCGAGCTTCGCGCGGCACGCCTTCAACGAGGTCGTCTCGTTCGGGGCGGCGTGGGCGCAGATGCTCAACTACGTGATCACGATCGCCATCTCGGCGTTCTTCGTGCCGCACTACCTCTCCATCTTCTGGGGGCCGCTGCGGGAGAACCCCTGGGACATCGTCGGCGGCGCCGTGGTCATCGTCGTCCTCGTCGCGCTGAACATCGTCGGGATCCAGGAGTCGGCGCGGATCAACGTCGTGCTCGCCGCGATCGACTTCGGCACCCAGGTGCTGCTCGTCCTGCTCGGCTTCGTGCTCGTCTTCAGCCCGCACACGCTGGTCAGGAACGTCCACTTCGGCACGGCGCCGACCTGGAGCCACTTCCTGCTCGCGATCCCGATCGGGATGATCGCCTACACGGGCATCGAGACGGTCTCGAACCTGTCGGAGGAGGCGCGCGACCCCGTGCGCAGCGTCCCGCGCTCGATCCTGATGGTCGCGATCGCGGTCTTCGCCATCTACTTCACGCTGCCGATGATCGCGCTCTCCGCGATGCCGGTGAAGCACGGGATCACCGTGCTCGGGCTCGGGCCCGACAAGGGCGGATTCGCGAACGACCCGGTCCTGGGGCTCGTCGAGAACCTCGGGATCGGCGGCGGCCTGCTCTCGGTGATCAAGGTCTACGTCGGCCTGCTCGCGGCGACGATCCTCTTCATCGCGACGAACGCCGGCGTGATCGGCGCCTCGCGGATCACCTATGCGATGGCCGGGTACCGGCAGCTGCCGGCGGTCTTCCGGCGGCTGCACCCGAAGTTCAAGACGCCGTGGATCTCGCTCGTCGTCTTCGGCGGCTTCATCTCGATCCTCGTCCTCATCCCCGGCAAGACGAACTTCCTCGGCACGATGTATTCGTTCGGCGCGATGCTCTCGTTCACGGTCGCCCACGCCTCGGTGATCCAGCTGCGGCGGCTGCAGGCGGGACAGGACATCCCGTGGCGGGCGCGGCCGAACTTCCGCTGGCGCGGGGTGGACTGGCCGCTGTTCGCCGTGATCGGGGTCGTCGGCACCGGGCTCTCGTGGCTCGACGTCGTGATCCAGTACCCGAGCACGCGCTACGCCGGGCTCGGCTGGCTCGCGGCGGGCTTCGTCATCTACGTCGTCTACCGCCGCCGGATCCTCCACGTGGCGCTGAGCGAGACGGTGCGCGCGCCGGTGGAGTACGGCCTCGCCGCGGCGCTGGAGTTCCGCAGCATCCTCGTCCCGATCGCGCCCGGCTACGCCTCGGACGAGGCGATGGACTTCGCCTGCCGCCTCGCGGCGGAGCGGCGTGCGTCGATTGTCGCGTTCACGGCGATCGAGGTTCCGCTCGACCTCCCGCTCGACGCCGAGCTGCCGGAGGACGTGCGGGAGGCGAACGAGCAGCTCGACGAGGCGCGCGCGATCGGCGACTCGTACGGCGTGCGCGTGATCGGCCGCATCGCCCGCACCCGCAACATCGGCCGCGCGATCGTCGACGAGGCGATCCGGCGCAACTCCGAGATCATCGTCATGGCCGGCCCGCGGCGCGTGCGCCTCCAGCGCGGCCGGCGCCAGATCTTCGGCGACGCCGTCGACTTCGTCCTCCGCCACGCGCCCTGCCGCGTGATGGTCGCGACGCCGAGGGAGCGCGCGGCATAGGCGGCTTCTACAAGCGGTCGGTCTTCGTCTTCGGGCTCGTCGCGATCGGGCTCGGGATCGCGCTCCTCGCCGAGACGGTCGTCGAGGGAGGCGGCTCGACCGGCTACCTCCTCTCCTTCCTCTTCGTCGCCCTCGGCATCGGGCGTCTGTACCTCCTCCGTCGGCGCTAGGCTCGCGGCTCAATGGCCCGGAAACTGCCGCGGCTGCAACGCGCTCTCGACGCACCGGCGCTCGCCTCGGTCGCGTACGGCGAGGTTGCGTCCTCGCTCTACTTCGCGCTCGGGATCGTGGCGCTGCACGCGCTCGGGCTCACGCCGGTCGTGCTCGCGGTCGTCGGCCTGCTCTTCCTCGTCGTGACGATGTCGTACGCGGAGGGGACGACTGCGATCGGCGAGACGGGGGGCGCCGCGACCTTCGTCCGTGTCGCCTTCAACGATCTCGCGGGCTTCCTCACCGGCTGGGCGCTCTTCCTCGACTACCTGATCGTGATCGCGCTCTCGGCCCTCTTCTTCCCGCACTACCTCGGGCTCGCGATCGGGGTGCACTCGATCGCCCGCCACCCCGGCGACCTGATCGTCGGCTGCGTCCTGATCGTCGCGATCGCGGCGGTGCGCCTGCTGCGCAAGACGCGGCTCTACTCGTTCAGCCTCCTCGTGCCTCTGCTCGACGTCGTCACGCAGCTGCTGCTCGTGATCCTCGGCTTCGCGTTCCTGTTCTCGCCGGATGCGCTCGGCCGCGGTCTCTCGCTCGGCACCCAGCCGACGTGGCACGAGATTGCGTTCGCGCTGCCGCTCGCCTTCCTCGCGTACACCGGGCTCGAGACGGTGGCGAACCTCGCGGAGGAGACGCGGCAGCCGGGCCGCGACCTGCCCCGGAGCCTGTTCACCGGGATCGGCGCGGTCGTCCTCGTCACCGTGCTGATCGCGCTCGTCGCGCTCTCGGCCTTTCCGGCGCCGCACGGGACGACCGAGCTCGGCACGACCTGGCAGCGCGCGCCGCTGATGGGGGTGGTGTACGCGCTCGGGCCGCACGTCGCGTTCTGGGTCGAGCGCGCGCTGCGCGTGTACGTCGGCCTGACCGGGGCGCTGATCCTCCTCACCGCTGCGGCGACGTCGAACTCCGGCTTCGGCCGGCTCGCGTACTCGCTCGGGGAGCACGGTCAGCTGCCGCGGCGCTTCAGCCGGCTCAGCCGCCGGAGCCTCCACTCGCCGGAGACGGTCGTCGCGGCCGCCGTGATCTCGATCGTCCTCCTGCTCTCGACGGATTTCACGACGAATCCGGTCAGCTTCCTCGCCAGCCTCTTCAGCTTCGGGGTGCTCGTCGCGTTCACCGCCGCCCAGCTCGCGGTCGTGAAGCTCCGCTTCGCGAAGCCCGACCTCGCGCGTCCCTTCCGCGTGCCGCTCTCGATCCGGGTGCGGGGCGCGGACGTCCCGCTGCCGACCGTCGTCGGCGCCCTGGCGACCGCTCTGATCTTCGTCGCGGCGATGGTGACGCACATCGGCGCCCGCTACGGCGGGCCGATCTGGCTCGCGGCCGGGGGCGTGGTGTACCTCGTGGTGCGCCGCCGCCGCGGCAGCGGTCTCCTCGAGCACGTCGAGCCCGTCGAGGAAGGCGTGCTGCCGGAGGCCGAGTTCTCGAAGATCCTCGTGCCGATGAAGCTCGGCGAGATCGGGGAGGAGATGGTCGCGACGGCGGTCAAGCTCGCCCAGGAGCGCGGTGCGGCGGTCGTCGCGCTGCACGTGATCCGTGTGCCGCTCGACCAGCCGCTCGACGCGGAGCTGTTCGACGAGGAGGAGCGGGCGGCTGCCTCGCTCGCGGAGGCGGCGGCTCTCGGCGCCGACCACGGCGTCGAGGTCGACGGGCGTTCCGTGCGCGCGCGCTCGATCGGCGAGGCGATCGTGCAGGCTGCGGAGGAGGCGGGGGCCGACCTGATCGTGCTCGGCTCCTCGCCCAAGTGGCGCCGGCAGTCGCGCTTCTTCTCGCCGACCGTCGAGTACGTCCTGCGCAAGGCGCCCGCGGAGGTGCTCGTCGTCGCCTTCCCCCAGGGCGTGCTCGAAGAGGTCTAGCGAGCTACGCTCCGCAAGGTCATGGAGGGGGAACTGAAGGCACTCGTCATCGGCTGCGGCCGGGTCGGCTCGGCGGTCGCGCTCGAGCTTCACCAGGAGGGCTGGGCGGTGACGGTCGTCGACGAGAACGAGGACGCGCTCACGCGGCTCGGCGAGAGCTGGCCGGGCACGTTCATCGTCGGCCACGGCATGGACGCCTCCCTGCTGCGCGAGGCCGGCATAGAGGATGCGGACGCGGTCGTCGTCGCCACCGACGGCGACAACACGAACATCATCATCGGCCAGGTGGCGCAGAAGCGCTTCGACGTCCGCTGCGTCGTGGTGCGCGTGCTCGACCCCGCGCGCGCGAAGTTCTACAAGGCGCGGGGCCTGGACACCGTGTGCCCGACGAGCGTGGCGATCGACGCGCTGCTGGACGCGGCGCGGACGTGCGCGATCCCGATCGCGCAGCCGGCCGAGGCAGCAGAAGCGACCGCGGATTCCGCCTGATGTACGTGATCGTCGCCGGCGGCGGGAAGATCGGCGCGAACGTCATGCGCTCGCTGCTGCGTCTCGGAAACGAGGTGACGCTGATCGAGCAGCGTCGCGACCGCTTCGAGCAGCTCGAGGACGAATTCGAGCACCAGGTGCAGCGCGGGGACGCGACCGAGCTCTTCGTGCTCGAGCGTGCCGGGATCGCGCGGCCGCCCGACGTGGTGCTCGCGCTCACGGGCGACGACGAGGACAACATGATCATCGGCCAGATCGCGCGCGAGAAGTACGGCGTGCCGAAGGTGATCGCGCGCGTGAACGACCCGCGCAATCAGTCCCATTTCGACCTGCTCGGGATCTCGCCGACCATCTGCGCGACCTCGAGCGTGATGGCGCTCGTCGAGCACGAGGTGCCGGAGCACGATCTGATCCACCTCCTCGAGCTGCGCGGCGAGAACCTGGAGATCGTCGAGGTGCAGATCGACGGCGACGCGCCCGCCGCAGGGCGGAGCATCGAGGCCCTCTCGCTGCCCGAGGGCTCCCGGCTCATCTCCGTCATGCGCGGGGGCCGGGCGGAGATCGCCGTCGGCTCGACCGTGCTCGAGGCGGGTGACCAGGTGCTCGCGATCCTCGAGCCGGGCAAGGAGGACGAGTTACGTCGCGTTCTTCTGCGTCGCTGATCGCGCTTGCGGCCGGGGGCGTCGCGGTGGCTGCGCTGGCGGCGTTCGTGTTCGGAGGCCACGCGAACGCCTCGTTCAAGATGCCGAAGGCGACGACCCCGTACTCGTTCGCCCAGATCCTGAGCGGCTTCGACTCGCCCGTGCAGGTGACGTCCGCGCCCGGCGCGCCCGACACGCTCTACGTCGTCGAGCAGATCGGCACGATCCGCATCGTCCGGGAGGGCCGGATCGCGGGCACGTTCCTCGACATCCGGGCCCTGATCAAGAGCGGCGGCGAGCAGGGGCTGCTCTCGATGGCGTTCAGCCCGCAGTACGCGTCGAACCACACGTTCTACGTCTCCTACACCGACGTGCACGGGAACTCGCGCGTCGCCCGCTACCGGGCTGCGAACGGGCGCGGCGTCCGCTCGAGCGGACGGATCATCCTCCGCGTGAGGCAGCCCTCCTCCAACCACAACGGAGGCCAGCTCCAGTTCGACCGGCGCGGCTACCTCTACTTCGGGCTCGGCGACGGCGGCTCCGAAGGCGATCCGGACCAGACGTCGCAGAACATGCACACGCGGCTCGGCAAGCTGCTGCGCTCGGCGTCGAGGATCCCAGGCACGGGCTGGAAGACGGTCGGCCTCGGCCTGCGCAACCCGTGGCGCTTCTCGTTCGACTCGGCGACGGACAACCTCTGGATCGGCGACGTCGGGCAGGACCACTGGGAGGAAGTCGACTTCCGGCCCGCACGCCTGCTCGACAAGCCGGCGAACTACGGGTGGAGCCGGTACGAGGGCTCCGTCGTCTACTCCTCGAGCCACCGCTACGCCAGCGTGGGTCAGAAGGTCCGGCCGATACTCGTCTACTCCCACGCGCACGGCTGCTCGGTGACGGGCGGGTACGTGTATCGCGGCTCCGCCGTGCCGGCGGCGCGCGGGCGCTACTTCTACGGCGACTACTGCGCGGGCACGATCTGGAGCTTCCGGGTCGGAGCCCACGGGCGCGCCTCGGCGGCGGCGGTCTCGGGGCAGGTGCCGTCGCTCTCCTCCTTCGGCGTGGACGGGAACGGCGAGCTGTACGCCGCCTCGCTGGACGGCGCTCTCTACCGGCTCCGCTGACGGACCCAGGCCTGGAGAGGCAAGGTCCGGGGGCCGGTTACGCCGGGCGGCGGCGGCGCACCTGCGGGGCCTGCTGTCCGAGCGCGGCGTA
>DASXDE010000042.1:0-28318 GCA_036490825.1 Gaiellaceae bacterium | reverse complement strand
CGACGACGCTTCCAGCCAGTGCCTAGGCGCGGGACCGGCTACGCCGCCGAGCGACGGGCGGTCTGGTGGTACCGGTTGCGCGGCTGGCGGATCCTGGGCGAGAACGTCTGGGCCGGCGGCAACGAGCTCGACCTGATCGTGCGGCGCGGCTCCACGTTGCGCTTCGTCGAGGTGAAGGAGAAGAAGGGCTCGAGGTTCGGCGACCCGCTCGAGATGATCACGGCGGAGAAGCAGCGCCGGCTGCGCCGCGCCGCGCAGGCCTGGCTCGGAGCACGGCCCGAGCTCGCGCGGCTCGCGGTCGGCTTCGACGTGATCGCCGTGCGCGACGGCCGCGTGCAGCGGGTGCCGCAGGCGTTCTGATCCAGACGCCGAATTCGCATGCGTGGCCGTCAGCCAGGACGAGCTGTATGCGACGCTGGACCTCGACCTGTCGTGGTCGGAGGCGGCGCTGCCCGAGCGCGAGCGGACGAAGCACGTCCACCGGCTGCACCCGTACCACGGCAAGTTCATCCCGCAGCTCGTCGAGGCGCTGCTCGACCGCTACCTCGCGCCCGGCGACCATGTCCTCGATCCGTTCGCCGGCTCCGGCACCACGCTCGTGCAAGCGCTCGAGTCCGGGCTCGACGCGACCGGCGTGGACATCGCGGCGTTCAACTGCCTCCTGACGCGCGTGAAGACCGCGCCGTACGACCTCGCAGAGCTGGGGGACGAGCTGCTGGACGTGTCCGCGCGCGTGGAGTCGCTGCCGCAGCGCGGCGCGCGCCCGAGCGGATACCTCCGCGCGTGGTACGCGCCGCGTGCGGGGGCGGAGCTGCTCGCCTTCCGGGAGCTCATCCCCGAGTACCGTCATCGTGACGTTCTCCGCGTGATCCTCTCGCGCGCGGCTCGGTCGGCGCGGCGGGCGGCTCACTTCGACCTCGAGGCGCCGAAGGAGCCCCAGCGCGGCGAGTACTGGTGCCACAAGCACCGGCGCACGTGCCGGCCGGTCGAGTCGGCCACAGGCTTTCTCCGCCGCTACACGCTCGACACGCTGGCGCGGATTGGGGAGTTCGCGCGCGTCCGCGACGCCGAGCGTGAGGCGAGCGTGCTGCACGGCGACGCGCGGGAGGTCGCGCTCGCGGGGGCGTACGACGGGATCCTCACCTCGCCGCCGTACCCTGGCTTGATCGACTACCACCAGCAGCATCGCTACGCGTACGAGCTGCTCACCCTCGACGACCGGGGGGAGCGGGAGATCGGCGCCGCCGCCGCCGGGACGTCCCTCGCGGCGCTCGAGGCGTACCGCTCGGGCATTGCGGCCGTGCTCGCACGCAGTGCCGCCGCGCTCCGGCCCGGCGCGCCAGTCCTCGTCGTCGTCAACGACCGGCGGGAGCTCTACCCGGAGATCCTCGAACGAGCCAGCCTTCGCCTCGAGGCGCGCCATCGCCGGCATGTCAACCGCCGCACGGGCCGGCGCGCGGGCGAGTACTTCGAGGACGTCCTCGTTGCGCGCGCAAGCTGAGGCGCGCCCGCAGAGGCACTCCTCGCAATTCAGGCGAGCCTAGGCAACCTGGACGGGCCGCGCGCGCTTGCGCGCGACGCCGAATCCCGCCGCCGAGATGAAAAGCGCTGCGCCCGCGACAGCGCCTGCGAGCTCCGCCGCCGACGACGTGTCGACGGAGGACCCACCGGTGCCGGTGACGCGACTCTGGCCCGCGGAGATCTGCTCGTCCATCTGCAGCCCCCTCTGGGCGCCCATGGGCTGAGCCTGACGGCTCGCCTGGGAAGCCACGAAGCCTGCCGCGCCTCCGCCGCCGTCGGTGTCCGCCGCGAACCTGGCCAGTGCAGGCGAGGCACTCGCGCCGCCCACCGCGACCGTGAGCGCGAGCACGGCGGCCTTCTGGCGGAGCCCGTGTCCCTCGACGTCGTCGTCGAACGCCCGCGCCAGCTCGCGCCCGTCGAGCCAGAGGGCGACCTGCTCGTCCTCGGTCGATGCGAGCAGCTGGTCGAGGGTGTCCTTGTCCCAGTCCACGGCAACCGACGCGTGCGCCGTGACCTCGCCGTTCGCGCTCTCGACGCGGTCGAGGTCGAGAAGGAGGGTGGCGGGAAACTCGTCCCCGTCGGCCGCCTCGGCGAACTCACCCCGGGCTAGGACCATGCTGATCGCGTCCGCGGCGCCCACGGAGTCGAACGAGACGAGCTGGGCCCGTGTCCGTAGATCGTCCATGCCCTTCCTTTCGTCCGCTGCTCTTCTTCCAACCCGACGCGCGGGAGGGGCCGCATCTTCCGGCTATTCCTGCAGCCGGATCGAGACGATCTGGTCGTAGCGGACGTACTCGCCGGAGGCGAGGCGGATCCAGACCTGGGCGTACGGGCCGTGGCGGTCGAGAAAGCGCGTCAGCTCCTCCTGGGGCGTCGGCTCCGGCGGCAGCGGCAACTCGTGCTCACCCTCCCGGCCGGCGATGCGTACGAGCAAGCTCATGGCTGCGGAAGCTACAGGAGCACCCGCTTCACACCAACTCGACGAAGTCGGCACGGCCGCGTCACGGCTTCGCTCCTAGCCTCGCCTGCGTGCTTGCACGCGCGGTCACGCATGCGCTCGTCGGCCTCGAGCCGCGTCGTGTCGACGTCGAGGCCCACGTTCGCGACGGTCTCCCCGGCTTCGCGATCGTGGGCCTCGCCGACCGGGCCTGCCAGGAAGCGCGAGAGCGCGTCAGAAGCGGGATCTCCGCCGCCGAGCTGAGCTTCCCGGACGGGCGCGTCACGATCAACCTTGCCCCTGCTGAACTGAAAAAGGAGGGCTCGGGCTTCGACCTGCCGATAGCACTGGCGCTGCTCGCGGCGTCCCAGCAGGTGCCCTGCAGCGCGCTCGAGCACACGGCCGCCGTGGGTGAGCTCGCACTCGACGGGCGTCTGAGGCGCGTCGGCGGCGTGCTCGCCGTCGCCGAGGGCGCCAGGCGGCTCGGCGCGGATCGCCTCCTCTGCCCGGGGGAGTGCGCGCAGGAGGCGGCCCTCGCGGGCGTCGACGCGATTCCGATCCACCATCTCGCCGAGGCGGCCGCGTACCTGCGCGGCGAGTTGGAGCTCGAGCCCGAGCCTCCGCTGTCGCCGAACGGGGACGGAGCGGCGGTGGGGCCCGACCTCGCCGACGTCCGCGGGCAGGAACGCGCCCGCCGCGCGCTCGAGCTGGCCGCGGCCGGCGGACACAACGTCCTCCTCGGCGGCCCGCCCGGAACGGGGAAGACGATGCTCGCGCGCCGGCTGCCGGGGATCTTGCCGCCGCTCGAGCCCGAGGCCGCGCTCGAGGTGACGCGGATCCACTCGGTGGCCGGGATCGTCGACGGCCAGCACCCGCTCGTTTCCCGGGCGCCCTTCCGCGCGCCCCACCACAGCGCCTCCACCGCGGCAATCGTCGGCGGTGGCCCGCATCTGCGGCCCGGCGAGGCGAGCCTCGCCCATCGCGGCGTGCTCCTCCTCGACGAGTTGGCGGAGTTCCAGCGGCCGGCGCTCGAGGCGTTGCGCCAGCCGCTCGAGGACGGGTTCATCTCGGTCTCCCGCGCCGCCGGCCGTGTCGTCTTTCCGGCCCGGTTCCAGCTGGTCGCGACGATGAACCTCTGCCCGTGCGGCGGGCGCGGCGACCCCGCCGCACAGTGCAGCTGCTCCGCCCAGCGGCTCGCGCGCTACCGGGAGAAGCTCTCCCGCGCGCTTCTCGACCGCTTCGACCTCGTCCTCTCGCTGCCGCGCGTACGCGGGGAGGAGCTCGCCGCGGCGCCGAGCGAGAGCTCGGCCGCCGTGGCCGAACGAGTGCGCGCCGCACGGGAACGCCTCGGCACGAGGCCGCCGTCGCGGGACCGCGAGGCCGACGCGCTCCTGCGCCGGGCGGCCGACCGCCTCCACCTCTCCGGCCGCGGCTACGCACGCGTCGGCAGGGTCGCGCGGACGATCGCGGCGCTCGCGGAGTCGGACTCAGTGCGCCCCGAGCACATCGCGGAAGCGCTCTCCTATCGCTCGCCGGACGAGTTCGCGAATGTCTGAGCTCGCGCTCGCCGTCTTCGCGTCCGAAACCGGGACGCATCTCGTCAGGCCGCCCCGCGGACAGCGCTGGCGCGCTTTCGAGCGGCGCTTCGACGAGCGGGCCTACCTCGACCGGCTCGTCGCAGGCGGGTTCCGCTTTCTCGCGCGCTCGACGCCCGGCTTCCCACCGCTGCTGCGGGCGATCCACGACCCGCCGCCGGGGCTGTTCCTGCGCGGCGGCTCGGGGGCCGAGGTCCTGGCGCGACCGGCCGTCGCGATCGTCGGAGCGCGCGCGTGCTCGGGCTACGGAGCCTCGGTCGGCCGCGGCCTTGCCCGGGAGCTTGCTGCCGCGGGCCTCGTGGTCGTCAGCGGCCTCGCCCGCGGGATCGACGCGGAAGCGCATCGCGGAGCGCTCGAGGCGGAGGGAACCACGGTCGCGGTCCTCGGCTGCGGGATCGACCGCGACTACCCCGCCGTGCATGCCGAGCTCGCGCGCCGCGTCGCCGGCGCCGGGCTGATCGTCTCGGAGTACGCACCGGGCGTCGAGCCCGCACCGTGGCGGTTCCCGGCCCGCAACCGCATCGTCGCCGGACTGTGCCCGGCGACGGTCGTGGTGGAGGCGCGCGAGCGGAGCGGCGCCTTGATCACGGCGGACCTCGCGCTCGAGGAGGGGCGGGAGGTCTTCGCAGTGCCGGGCGAGATCACGAGCTCGCTCTCGGCGGGCACGAACGCCCTCCTCAAGCTCGGCGCGTCGCCTCTGACGAACCCGACGGACGTCCTCGCCTCGTTCGGCATCGAGCCGGCGCCGCTGCCGCACGAGGGCTCACCGCTGCTCGAGCTCCTGCCGGCGACCGCCGACGAGCTCGTGCGCCGCACGGGCCTCGGCGCGGACGAGATCGCCCGTGAGCTCGTCGAGCTCGAGCTCGCCGGCCTCGTCTCCGCCGGCGACGGCCTTTATCGCGCCGCCGTGATCAGACGGCCTTGACGTCCTGGCTGAGCTTCGAGATCGAGTCCTTCGCGTCCCCGAACAGCATCACGGTCTTCGGGTTGTAGAAGAGCGGGTTCTCGATCCCGGCGAAGCCGGGGTTCATCGAGCGTTTGAGGACGACCACGGCCTGGGCGGCGTCGACGTTGAGGATCGGCATCCCGTAGATCGGCGATCCCTGGTTGTTGCGGGCGTCCGGGTTGACGACGTCGTTCGCGCCCACCACGACCGCGACGTCGGTTCGCGGGAACTCGCCGTTCGCCTCGTCGAGCTCGTGCAGCTCGTCGTAGGGGACGTTCGCCTCGGCGAGGAGGACGTTCATGTGCCCGGGCATCCGGCCCGCGACGGGATGGATCGCGTACGAGACCTCGACGCCCTTCGCCTCGAGCTGGTCCGCGAGCTGGTGCAGGTCGTGCTGCGCCTGCGCGACCGCGAGGCCGTAGCCCGGCACGAAGACGACCTTCTGCGCGTACGCGAGCATCACCGCGACGTCCTCCGCGCTGGCGCTCCGCACCGTGCCGCCGTCCATCCCCGCCGCGGCCGCCGGGCCGCCTTCCTGGATCTTGCCGAACGCGCCGAAGAGAAGATTCCCGATCGAGCGGTTCATCGCCCTGCCCATCAGCATCGTCAGGAAGGTGCCGGACGCGCCGACGAGCATTCCGCTCACGATCAGGACGTTGTTCTGCAGCTCGAAGCCGCCGATCGCGACGGCGAGACCCGTGAAGGCGTTGAGCAGCGAGATCACGACCGGCATGTCCGCGCCGCCGATCGGCAGCACGAAGAGGACACCGAAGGTGGCCCCGCCGAGCACGACGGCCCAGAGCAACCACTGATCCTGGACGCCGGCCGACAGCGCCGCCGCGAACCCGACCAGCGCGAGGAGCACGACGATGTTCCCCACGTTCTGGCCGGGATAAGTGATCGGCCGGCCGCCGATCAGCTCCTGCAGCTTCGCGAACGCGACCATCGAGCCCGCGAACGAGATCGCGCCGATCAGTCCCGAGAACGCGATCGCCGTCGAGACGTCGAGCGCGGGCCGGCCTGGCGGCGGCAGGATCTTGTGCAGCTCCGCGAGCGCGATCAGCGCCGCCGCCCCGCCGCCGACGCCGTTGAAGAGCGCCACCATCTGCGGCATCGCCGTCATCCGCACCTTCCGCGCCGCGACCGCGCCGAAGCCGCCGCCGATCACCATCGCGATCACGAGCGCCCACCAGCTCCCCGCGCCGGCCTTGATCCACGTGACGACGATCGCGACGAGCATCCCCGCGGCGCCGATCTGGTTGCCGCGCCGCGCGTGCGCGGGGTTCGAGAGAAAGCGCAGCGCGAGGATGAACGTGACGATCGGGATCAGGTAGAGGAGGTTCGCGAGGTTCGTGCTCACTGCTCGTCCCGCTGCGGCGGCTCCCGCTTCTTGAACATCTCGAGCATGCGGTCGGTGACGACGAAGCCGCCCACGACGTTGGCCGAGCCGAGCACGACCGCGAGGAAGCCGATCACCCAGACGAACGGCCCCTTGTGCCCGGAGGCGAGCACGATCATCGCGCCGGCGACGACGATCCCGTGGATCGCGTTCGTCCCCGACATGAGCGGCGTGTGCAGCAGCGTCGGCACCTTCGAGATCACCTCGAAGCCGAGGAAGATCGCGAGGACGAGGATCGTGACCTCGAAGACCAGGAGCATGTCGTGGCTCATACAGTCACCTCCTGCTTGCCGGCGACGCAGGCACCGCTCGTGATCTCGTCGCTCCAGTCCAGCGTGAGCTCGCCTTCCGGGGCGAGGTGGAGGAGGAGCGCCTGGACGTTGCGCGAGTACAGCATCGACGCGTGGTACGGCATCGTGCTCGGCAGGTCCTTCAACCCGACGAGCGTGACGCCGGCCCGCTCGACGATTCCTCCCGGCTCGGTGAGCTCGCAGTTGCCGCCGGTCTCGGCGGCGAGGTCGACGATCACGGAGCCGGGGCGCATCGCCTCGACCGCGGAAGCCGGGATGATCTTCGGCGCCGGCCGTCCGGGCACGGCGGCGGTCGTGATCACCGCGTCGAAGTCGGCGATCCGCTGCTCGAGCGCCCGCTGCTGAGCCTCCATCTCCTCGGGCGTCAGCTCTCGGGCGTAGCCGCCCTCCGCCTCCGCGCCCGTCACTCCCAGGTCGAGCCAGTGTGCCCCCAGGCTCTCGATCTGCTCACGCACGACGGGGCGCACGTCGAAGCCGGTGGTAACGGCGCCGAGCCGTCGCGCCGTCGCGATCGCCTGGAGGCCGGCGACGCCGGCGCCGATCACGAGCACCTTCGCTGGCGGCACCGTGCCGGCGGCGGTCATGAGCATGGGGAAGAAGCGGGGCAGGTGCTCGGCGGCGAGGAGCGCGGCCCTGTAGCCACCGACCGTCGCCTGCGACGAGAGCGCGTCCATCGCCTGCGCGCGCGTGATCCGCGGCACCGACTCGAGCGCGAACGCCGTCACGCCGCGCCCGGCGAGCGCCTCGACACCGGCCGCGTCGGACAACGGCTCGAGGAAGCCGATCAGGAGCTGTCCGGCGCGGAGGCGCTCGACCTCGCCGGGCGAGGGCTTCCGCACCTTGAGGACGCCTTCCGCCTCCCACGGGTCGCCGAGCGTCGCGCCCGCCTCGGTGTACGCGTCGTCGGGGAACGAGGCGGCCACACCGGCGCCGCTCTCGACGACGGGCTCGAAGCCTCCCGCCGCGAGCTTCCCGACGGTCTCGGGAACGAGCGCGACGCGCCGCTCGCCCTCCGTCGTCTCGCGCGGAATGCCGACCCTCATTCGCCGCGTAGCCTACGCACCTTGACGCACTTCTTCACGAGCCACGGTCTCGCGCTGCTCTTCATCGTGGTGATGCTCGAGTCGTTCGGGATCCCGCTGCCGGGCGAGACGGCGCTGATCGCCTTCGGCATCCTCGCCTCGCAGGGCCACCACTCGATCGTGTGGGTGATCGTGCTCGCCGCCGCAGGCGCGATCGTGGGCGACAACCTGGGCTATTGGCTGATCGGGCGGCTGGGTGGCCGCAGGCTGTTCGAGCGCTGGGGATTCCTGCGGCGCTACGCGGAACGCTTCCTGCCCGCCGCCGAGCGGCTGATGGCGAAGCACGGCGGCAAGACCGTCTTCTTCGGCCGCTTCATCACGGTCCTGCGCTACACCGCGGCCTGGGTGGCCGGGATCGGCCGGATGCCCTGGTGGAAGTTCCTGTTCTGGAACGCCGCCGGCGGAATCTGCTGGGCGACGGCGGTCGGGCTTGTGGCCTACTACGTGGGTAACGCCGCCGCCGACGCGATCCAGCGCTACGGGATCTACGCCGCCGCCGGGATCGCCGTCGCGGTCGTGATCGGCTTCTTCTTCACGCACGCGGGCAAGAAGTGGCTCGAGAAGCGCCTCTAGCGCTCGTCCTGGCCCTCGTGCTTCTCGCCACGGGCTGCGGGCGCGGCTCGGCGGGAGCGACCGTGCCGACCGTGGCGCCGCCCTCCGTGCGGGTGCCGGACTTCACCCACGTGGTCGTCGTCGTGTTCGAGAACGAGGAAGCGGCGTCGATCGCGGGCAACCCCGCCGCGCCTACCTTCAACTCCCTCGCGCGCCGCTACGCGACGCTGACGAACTACGACGCGGTCGCCCATCCGAGCCTGCCGAACTACCTCGCCCTCGTCTCGGGGTCGACCCACGGGATCTCGAGCGACTGCACGGACTGCGTCGTCCGCGCCACGAGCCTCGCCGACACGCTCGCGACTGCCGGCAAGACCTGGAAGACGTACGCCGAGGGGCTCCCGTACCCGGGCTTCACCGGCGCCTCCGCCGGACGCTACGCGAAGAAGCACGACCCATTCCTCTACTTCCGTGACGTCGTCGACTCGCGCGCGCGACGCGACCGCGTCGTCCCGTTCCCGCAGCTGGCCGAGGATCTGGCGCGAGACCGCCTGCCCGACTTCTCGCTCGTGATCCCGAACCTGTGCCACGACATGCACGACTGCTCCGTCGCCACGGGCGACGCGTGGCTGAAGGCGCACGTGGCGCCGCTGCTGCGCTCGCGGGAGCTGAGCGGAGGTGTCGTCTTCGTCGTCTTCGACGAGGGCACGACCGACCTCGGCGGCGGCGGCCGGATCGAGGCGCTCGCACTGGGCCCGACCGTGCGGCGCGGGTCGAGGTTCGCGAAGCCCACCAGCCACTACGGCCTGCTGCGCACGATCGAGGACGCCTGGGGATTGCCGCGGCTCGGGCTCTCGCGCACCGCCACGCCGATCGGCGGCATCTGGAGATAGTCCCGGGCGAAGAGCTGCGCTCTTCGCCCGGGGACGAAGGAACTGCGCCCACGGGAGACGCGGTCTCCCGTGGGCTCCGTGCTGGGGGCCTATTGGGCCTCTGTTGGTTCAGATGCCGGTTCCGTCGCGAGCGCGCAGGCTTCGCGTGCACGCTCGCTGGTTCGCGGCGGCGTAACGCGACGTTACGCCGCCGCTTTGGCGCCGGTGAGGGCTTGAAACGTTTCGAACCCCGCAAGGACGAAGGCGCGGAGGCTAAGACTGCCGCGCAGCGGCGGCTTAGCCGGAGGCCGGACTGCGCTCGCGTCGGCCTTCTTGGGCCGCACGGGGCGCGCAAGAGAAGACACCCGCCCATGGACTGGCAAACCAGAACAGCACGGAGTCCGTTACGAAGCCCGGAAACGCGCAGCGTTTCCGGGCTCAGCGCAGCGTCACGGTGACCGTTCGCCGGCCCCACTGCATGCATTGGGCCTGCGGCATCCAGAGGTCGATGATCGCGCCCTTGATTCCGCCGCCGACGTCGGCCGCGACGCCATTGCCGTAACCCGGGATGTACATCCTCGTCCCGAGGCGGATCACCGAGGGATCCACGGCGACGACGCCGAGGCCCACCGGCATCCCGGTGGCCGTCCTGCCCGGCAGGTCGTAGCAGGTCGCACTGACCAGGAGCTGCCGCCCGCCCGCCGGCGGCGGCGTTGCCGTCGTCGGGGGCTGCAACTGCTGCGACTTCTGCTGAGCCTGCTGCGCCGTGGCCACGACGGTCCGTACCTGCGCAGCCTTCTCCTGCGCGCGCAGCGAGGAGACGTAGGCGAGCCGGGAGGCCGCCGCGCTCGCGAGGCTCTGCTCGGCCCGGCGCGCGGCGGCGAGCGAGCGCGCGAGGCGGCGTCCCTCGGCCGCGAGGCGCGACCGGGACCGGTGGAGGCGGCTCCGCGCGGCCGTCGTCGCTGCGACTATCTGCCGGCTCTCGTCGGCGACGTGGGACAGCTGGTCGAGTCTCTGGATTCCCTTCGAGAGCGAGTCGGCGCCGAGCATGATCGCGACCGGGTCGACGTTCCCCTGCTCGTAGAGGGTGCGCAGGTCGAGCGCGAGCTGGCTCTGCCCGACCTGGAGCGAGGCCTGGGCTGCGGCCAGCTCCTGCCGGAGGGAGCCACGCTCCTTGCGCAGCGCCGTAGCCGCCGCCCCGAGCGAGGCAAGCCGGCCGCGCCACGCCTGGAGCTGCGAGTCGAGCGCGTACAGGCTGAGCAGAGCCTGGTGCGTCTTCGAGTCGAGGCTCTGTGCCGTCCCGCCGAGCGGGCTCGTTCCGGCGCGATCCGACGTCCCCGGAGCGGCGACCGCGGCCGACGCGGCGCTCAGGGTGAGCACCGCTGCAACCGCCGCGAACCGCGCGGTGTGGCCTCTCGTCCTCCCCAGCACGTCGGGGGACCGTAGTAGACCGGGCGACTTTGTGCGGCGGGTGTCGCGACCCCTTTCTGGAGGCGTGGTGCCAAATTGCAGGATTTTCGCGACGGTTCCCGAGTTGCGGGCATCCGGCAGGCTTGTTACCGTCCCCACCTTGTGACGGGCGGGAGGACGTCATTGCGCGTGCCGAGACGGCAGGCACTGGGCTCGGCGCTGCTCATCGGGTTGCTCGTGGCCGGCCTCGTCGGGGCGACCGCGCCGCTTGCGCATGCCGACCAGATCGGCTCCAAGCGCGCCCAGGCCCGGGCGGTGCTCGCGCAGCTGCAGCGGCTCGAGGCGGCGGAAGGACGGGCCAACAGCGCCTACCAGCAGGCGAGCCTGAGGCTCCGGCACGTCGAGCACGAGCTCGGCGTCAACCGGCAGGCGCTCGGCGTCGCCCGCGGGAATCTCGCTCGTTCCCAACGCGAGCTCGCCCAGCGCCTCGTCGCGATCTACACGACGCAGGACGAGCAGTCCTCGCTCGCCGTCATCCTCGGGGCGCACAGCCTCGACGACCTCGTCTCCCGGATCGAGACCGTCAACTCGATCTCGAAGCAGGACTCGACGCTCATCAAGCAGGTGGCCTCGTTCCGGCATCAGGTCGTGCACCGCCGGACGCTGTTGCAACGCGAGCGTGTGCGGCAGCACCGCCTCGTCGCCGCGCGCGCGGCCCAGCGGAACCGCATCCACGCGAACGTCGCCACGGAGCAGCGCCTCTACTCCTCGGTCCGGTCGCAGCTGCAGGCGATGATCCAGCAGCAGCAGGCGGCGCAGCTGGCGGCCGCGCACCGTGCCCGGCTCGCGGCGGCGGCGCAGTCGTCGTCTCCGCTCGGCAGCTTCGGCGTCGGCGATCCCGCCGGCGGCTCCGTCCCCTCCACGCACTACAGCGGCGTCGTGGGGATCGCGATGCAGTACCTCGGCGTCCCGTACGTTTGGGGCGGCGCGAGCCCGAGCGGCTTCGACTGCTCCGGCTTCGTCATGTACGTCTTCGGCCAGGTCGGCATCTCGCTGCCGCACTACACGGTCGCGCAGTGGGGTTACCCGAACGCGGTCTCGGTTCCGCGGAACGACCTCCAGCCCGGCGACCTCGTCTTCTTCGCCGGCCTCGGCCACGTCGGCATCTACGTCGGTAACGGCCAGTTCATCCACGCGCCACACACCGGCGACGTGGTGCGCATCGACAGCCTCAGCGAGGGCTGGTACTCCTCGGAGTACGACGGCGCCAGGCGAATCCTCGGCTAGAGGCTTGATGTGAAATTGGCGCGCTGTCGGGGGCGTCGCAGGCCAAGCAGGGCGTCGCGGCCGGTCGCGGGCCGGTAGCAGCGCTACCGGCCGCGGCCGGACGTGGCGATCCTGCGCCGCGTCTGCGGCGTCATCCGGCGCCGTGCCGGTTTCACATCAGGCCTCTAGCTGGCCCTACTCGGCGTACAGCTGGTCGATCTCGTCCGCGAAGTGCTCGTGGATGACCCGCCGCCGTAGCTTCAGCGTCGGGGTCACCTCGCCGTTCTCCTGGGAGAAATCGCGGGGCAGGATCACGAAGCGCTTGATCTGCTCGACGCGCATCCGGTCCCGGTTCACGTCGTCGACGAGCTCCTGCACGAGCTGCTGCGGCTCCCGGCTGCTCGAGGCGACCTCCGCCTCGTCCAGCGTCACGAGCGCGGTCACGTAGGGACGCCTGTCTCCGACCACGATCGCCTGCGAGACGAAGCGGGACGACTTGAGTGCGTTCTCGAGGTTCTGCGGGGCGATGTTCTTGCCGCCCGCGGTGATGATGAGGTCCTTCTTGCGGTCGGTGATCCGCAGGAAGCCCTCCGCGTCGAGCTCGCCGACGTCGCCGGTGCGGAGCCAGCCGTCCTCGGTGAGCGCTTCCGCCGTCGCCTCCGGCTCCTTGTAGTACCCGGCGAAGACGGCGTCGCTGCGGATCAGGATCTCGCCGTCGTCGGCGAGGCGGATCTCAGCGCCCTCCACCGGGCGTCCGACCGTGCCGATCCGGAAGTCCTCGGGCTCGTTGACGGTGGCGGAGCTGGCCGTCTCGGTCAGGCCGTACCCCTCGATCACCGGCACGCCGAGCGCGTGGAAGAACTCCATCACGTCGGTTGAGAGCGGGGCGGCTCCGGAGATGCCGACGCGGAGCCGACCGCCCAGACGGTCCCGCACCTTCGCGAACACGAGGCGCTCGGCCAGCCGCTGCTGAAGCGCGAGGACGCCGCCCGCGGACGCGCCCTCCCGGCGAGCGCGGCTCGTGCGACCGCCGACGCCGAGCGCCCACAGCCCGATCCGCCGCCGCAGTCCACCGGCGCGCTCGATCTCGCCGAGCGTGTTCGCATGGACCTTCTCGTAGACGCGGGGGACGGCCGGGAGGACGGTGGGGCGCACGGCCGCGAGAGCCTCCGGCACGCGCGCGACGTCGGCGACGATCGCGACCGTGGCGCCGCGGAACGACGCCGACTGGTGCGCGAGCCGGCCGTAGCTGTGAGCGAGCGGCAGGAAGAGGAGGACGACGTCGCCCGGATGGTGGATCGCCTCCCGCACGCGCGTGGCCGCCGTCACGAGGTTGCGGTGCTTGAGCATGCAACCCTTCGGCGGGCCGGTGGTGCCCGAGGTGTAGATGAGCGTCGCGAGGTCGTCTTCCTCGACGGGCTCGGGCCGGAGGTGCTTCGCGAGCCGCCCGTCCGACTCGAGCTTGTCGAGCCAGTCGAAGGGAACGATCTCACGCAGCGCGGGCAGGGCGCCGCGGACCGAGACGAGCTTCCGCGCCTGCTCGTCGTCCTCCGCGAACGCGAGCACCGCCTCGCAGTGCGCGAGGACGTACTCGCACTCCTTCGCCGAGCTCGTCGGATAGAGCCCCACCACGACGGCCCCGATCGACATCAGCGCCCAGTCGAGCAGGATCCACTCTAGCCGCGTACGGGAGAGCACCGCGACGCGGTCTCCGTGCCGCAGCCCGCGCGCCAGCAGCCCGTGGGCGAGGTCATCGACCCGCTCGGCGGCCTCCTCCCACGAAACGGGAGCCCAGCCGTCCGCTCGCTCCTCGAGGTACGCGGGCTCGTCCGGCGCGTCGCGCACGGCGTCGCGCCAGAGCTCGGGCGCCGTGCGGCGTTCCATGTTCGCAATCGTATGCAGGGAAGCCGATGAAAAACGAGAAATCCGGCGGTCCCTAATTACACTTCGGGAACCCCCATGCGGACCATCTGGAACGGATCCATCAGCTTCGGCCTCGTCAACATCCCCGTCGGGCTCGCGCTCGCGACCCAGCGGCAGGACGTCTCGTTCCGCACCCTGCACCGGGAGTGCGGCTCGCCGATCAAGCAGAAGCGCTGGTGCCCGGTGCACGAGCGCGACGTCGAGCCCGACGAGCTCGTCAAGGGCTGGGAGTTCGCGAAGGGCCAGTACGTCCTCGTCGAGGAGTCCGACCTCGAGGCCGTCGCGCTGCAGCGCTCGCAGTCGATCGCGATCCTCCGCTTCGTCCGGCTCGAGGACGTCGATCCCGTCTACTTCGACCGCACCTACTACCTCGCTCCCGCCGACGCGGACGCGCAGCGGCGGCCGTACGTCCTCCTGCTGCGCGCGATGGAGGAGTCGGGGATGGCCGCGGTCGGCAAGTTCGTCCTCTGGGGCAAGGAAAACCTCTGCCTGATCCGCGCGCAGGCCGGCGCGCTCCTGCTCGAGACGCTCTTCTTCGCCGAGGACGTCCGCGCGAAGAGCGAGATCGAGGAGGCGGTCGCCGAGACCGAGGTGCAGGAGGCCGAGCTCAAGCTCGCCGAGCAGGTGATCTCCAGCCTCGCCGGCGACTGGACGCCGGAGGACTTCGCGAACGACTACCGCCGCGACCTCGCGCAGATGCTCGAGGCGAAGCTGGCCGGCCAGGAGATCGTCGCGCCGGAGCCCGTCGCCGAAGCGCCCGTGATCGACCTGATGGAGGCCCTGCGCCAGAGCGTCGCCGACGCGCAGAGCCGGCGCTCGGCCGAGGGCTCAGGCTCCAAGGACGGGAAAGCCCGCTCGAACGCGAGCTCCCGGTCTCGCAAGACGCCGGCGAAAAAGTCCGCCTGACGGCTCCGGTCTAGGCTGCGGGCTGCTGTGCGGTAAGTGCCTGCAGCTGCGCCTGGAAGAGGTACTTGTCGATCTTTCCCTGGTAGATCGGCACGCCCTCTTCGACGCACAACCGGATCACCTCCTGCCGGTCGAGACCGAGCTCCTTCGACAGTTCTTCGGGCGTAAGGTGATTCGCCATTGCTGGGCTCTCCTTCCCCTGGAACGAAAAAACCCGCCGCGCGCAACGCGCTGGCGGGCTAGGTCGCACCCTTGCTTGTGGTCTCTGCGGGCATCACTCGGCCCGCCCTACGGAAGCATGCATCGGTACGAAGAATATGCCTCGAGGGTGACGGACTGCAAACACCGTTTACGGGGATTCGAGGAGTGCGAGCTCGAGTGGCGTGGGACGCGGCTTCGCTACGCCGCCGGCGGGCATGGCCCGCCGCTCGTTCTCGTCCACGGGCTCGGCGGGACGATCGAGAACTGGCGAGCCCTCGCGCCCGCGCTCGCCGCGCGGCATCGCGTTCTCGTCCCGGACCTGCCGGGACACGGGCGCTCGGCGGCGCTGCCGGAGGCGCGCGACCTCGATCCGCTGGCGGACGCGGTCCTCGGGATCGCGGACGCAGAGGAGGCTCGCGGCGCCGTGTGGGTCGGCCACTCGCTGGGCGGGGTCGTGGCCCTGCGGGCGGCGGTGCGGCGTCCGGACGCCGTGCGCGGTCTCGTCCTGGCCGCGGCGGCCGGGATCGGCTCGACCTCCCGGGCCGCCCACGTGACGCTCGCGGTGCTCGGCACCGCCCGGCCCGGGCGCTTGATCGCTCCCTTCCGCCACGCGTGGGCGGGCTCGAGGCTCGGCCGCCGGGCCGCGTTCGGCTGGTGGGGAGTGGCGGACCCCGACGCGCTCGAGCCGGAGCTCGCGGAGGCCTTCCTCGTCGGGCCGGCGCACCACACCGACACGCGCCAGGCGGGTCGCGCGCTCCTGGTCTCGGATCCGCGCACCGAGCTCGACCGCGTGACCTGTCCCTGCCTCTGCCTCTGGGGAGCATGCGACAACTGGGTCCGGCCCCAGGACGGGATGGAGTACGCGCGCCGCCTGCGGGCGCCGCTCCGGACGATTGCCGGCTGCGGGCATCTCCTGATCGGCGAGCGGCCGGACGCCTGCCTCGCTGCGATCGAAGAGTTCGTGGCCTCGCTTTCCTAGCCGGCCGCCGCAGACGTCTCGAAGGGGATCACGTCCGCTCCGACTCCCTCGTCCTCCGCGTCGTCCTCCTCGTCGCGCCGCGGCCCGCCGCCGAGGAACTCGATCCGCCGGGCGACGACCTCGATCCTCGTTCGCCGCTTGCCCTCTTCCTCCCACGAGCGGGACCTGAGTCGCCCGTCGACAGCGATCCGCCGCCCCTTGCCCAGGTACTCGGCGCAGAGCTCGGCCTGTCGGTCCCAGGCCGACACGCTCACGAAGTCCGCTCCGCCGTCCCGGCTCGCACGGTCGATCGCGAGCACGAAGCTCGCCACCTTCTTCTCGGGCCCGACCTCGCGCAGCTCCACGTCGGTTGCGAGGTTGCCGATCAGGGTCACCACGTTCACGCCGTGGACGCTAGGCGGAAAACCGTCATGGCGGGGTCAAGGCTTTGCGCCGCTTTGCAGATAGAGTGGCGCAGTTGATGGGCCTCTTTTCGGGATTGACTGGCTTCGGCGGCCGCGATATGGCGGTGGACCTGGGGACCGCGAACACGCTCGTCTACGTGCGTGGGCGCGGGATCGTCCTCTCCGAGCCGTCGGTCGTCGCGATCGACCAGCGTTCGGGCGAGGTGCACGCGGTCGGGGTCGAGGCGAAGCGGATGCTCGGGCGGACGCCGGGGACGATCCAGGCGATCCGTCCCCTCAAGGACGGCGTGATTGCCGACTTCGACGTGACCGAGCAGATGCTCCGTCACTTCATCCAGAAGGTGCACCAGCACCGCTTCGCGCATCCGCGCGTGGTGGTCTGCGTTCCCTCGGGGGTGACGGGCGTCGAGAAGAGGGCCGTCGAGGAGGCGACCCTGTCGGCCGGCGCGCGCCAGGCGTACCTGATCGAGGAGCCGATGGCGGCCGCGATCGGCGCCGGGCTTCCCGTCGCCGAGCCGACCGGGAACATGATCGTGGACATCGGCGGCGGCACGACCGAGGTCGCTGTCATCTCGCTCGGCGGGATCGTCGTCTCGCAGTCGCTGCGCGTGGGCGGCGACGAGATGGACGAGGCGATCATCAACCACATCAAGCGCGACTACAAGCTCCTGATCGGCCAGCAGACGGCGGAGGAGATCAAGCTCGAGATCGGCTCCGCATGGGACCTGCGGGAGGAGCTGCAGGCCGAGGTGCGAGGCCGCGACATGCTGACGGGCCTGCCGAAGACGGTGATCCTCACGTCGGAGGAGATCCGCCGCGCACTCGACGAGCCGGTCACCCAGATCATCGAGGCGATCAAGTCGACGCTCGACAAGACGCCGCCGGAGCTCGCGGCGGACATCATGGACCGCGGCATCGTCCTCGCCGGTGGGGGCGCACTCGTGACGGGTCTCGACGAGCGGCTCCGCCACGAGACCCAGATGCCGGTCCACCTCGCCGAGAGCCCGCTCACCTGCGTCGCCGTCGGCTCGGGCCGGAGCCTGGAGGAGTTCGAGGCGATCCATCGCAGCAACAAGGCCCGCTCGCGCAACGGCCGCCGCTACTAGCCGGCTGACCGTGGAGGAGGTCGACGCGCGCAGCGCTTCCGACGACGTGCTCGCGCGCTTCCACGACCTCGAGCTCGTCTGCCACGAGGAGCTCCGGTCGGGCGAGCCCTGGCGCAGCCGCGACGAGGCGATCGCCTTTCATCGCCATCAGCCGGAGACGCACACGACCTGCCACTGGCTCGCGGACGGAGGCATGGCCGCGCTGTACGTGCACGGGCCGACGGCGACGTTCGTCGAGCTGCTCGTCGATCCGGAGCGCCGACGGCGAGGGATCGGGACGGCGCTGCTCGAGAGGGTCGTCGCCCGCTGTCGCGAGCTCGGCGTCGAGACGCTGCGCGGCGAGCACCTCACGCCGGCGGGCGCCGCGTTTGCCGCCCGGCTCGAGGCGGTCGACCAGCAACGCGTCGTCCGCTCGCTGCTCGACCTCGGCACGGCAGCGCTCTCGGAGCCGCAGGTCCCCGACGGCTTCCGGCTCGTGACCTGGCTGGCCTGTGTCCCGGACGAGCACCTGGACGCGTACGTGCGCGCCCGCGCCGCCATGGACGACGCGCCCGATCCGGAGGGGATGGAGTATCCGACGTGGACGGCCGAGAACGTGCGTGCCTCGGAGGAGTCCCTGGCCCGGCGCGACCGCGAGATGCGCCTCACCGTGGCGATGGATGCCGGCGGCGAGATCGCGTCGTTCACCGAGCTTCGCCTCTCGCCCGGCGCGATCCTCGGCTTCACGGACGACACCGGCACGGTCGCGACGCAGCGGGGCAGGGGCTTCGCCCGGGCGGTGAAGGTGGAGTCGCTGCGCCGGCTTCGTGACGACCACCCGGAGGTCGAGGCCGTGAAGACGAGGAACGCGGAGGAGAACGCAGTTATGCGGCACCTGAACGAGTCGATCGGCTTCCGGCCGACGGTCGTCGAGACGGTGGCTGCGCTCGACCTCGGGCCGAACGCCTCGGTCGGCGGGCCGCCGCGGTAACCTGTCTTGGTGGCTCCACCAAGTCGCAGCGCGCGCGCGGCGGTGCTCGCCTCGTCGGTCCAGCGCTCGAAGCCGACCCCGTACCCCTCGAAGGCTCGCAGCGCGCTCATCCGTCGGACGATCGTCGTCGCGCTGGTCCTCGTCGCGTTGACGCTGATCACGATCTCGTTCCGCTCGCCGACGGCGGGGGCGCTCCACGACGTGCAGGGCGCCGGATCGAGCGCCTTGCGTCCCTTCCAGACCGCCGCGACCAGGGTCGCGCAGCCGTTCCGCGACGCGTACGACTATCTCGACGGCCTCGCGAGCGCCAAGGCCGAGAACAAGCGCCTGAAGCGGGAGAACGCCGAGCTCCGGCGGGACGCGCTCATCGCCGCCGGCAGGGCCGCGAAGTACCCCGCGCTCGTGAAGCAATTGCACTTCGAGCAGGGTCCGTCGTTCCCCGACGGCTATCGCCCGATCAACGTCGGGGTCATCTCGTTCCCGGGCGGCCCGTTCATCCATACGCTCACGATCGCGGCCGGCTCTTCCTCCGGCATCCGCATGAACTCGCCGGTCGTGAGCGGCGACGGCCTCGTCGGGATCGTCTCGAACGTGTTCCCGGACTCGGCGATCGTGAGGCTGCTTTCCGCCCCGGACAACTCCGTCGCCGCCCGCGACCTCCGCAACGGCGTGCGCGGAGTCGTCGGGCTGGGACTGGGCGGCACCCTCTCTCTCGGCCAGGTTCAGAAGCAGTTCAGCGTCAAGGAGGGCGACGAGATCGTCACGGACGGCACGCACAGCGCGCGCTATCCCGACCTCTATCCGTACGGCATCCCGATCGGCCGCGTCTCCTCGGTCGGGGTCACCGACACGGCGATCTTCCTTCAGGTGCAGGTGCAGCCGTTCGCGAGCCTCGGCTCGCTCGACGCGGTGGCGGTACTCGTCCCGAAGACGCCACATCGATGAGCCTCGTCGACGGCGTGAAGGCCGCCGTCCTGCTCTTCGTGGCGGCGGTGGCGCAGGTCTCGATCTTCTCCCAGCTCCACGTCTTCGGTGCCGTGCCGGACCTGCTCCTCGTCTCGCTCGTCGCGCTCGCCTTGCTCCGCGGGAGCGTGGCCGGGGCAATCGGCGGCTTCTTCGCGGGTCTCGTCGTCGACACCGCAGCGCTCGGCACGCTCGGCCTCACGTCGCTCGTGCTGACGCTCGCCGGCTACTGGATCGGGCGCTACGGGGAGACCACGGGGCGCGACCGGGCACACGCGCCGTTCCTCTCGGTCGCCGTCGTGACCGTCCTCTACCAGGTGGGGCTCCTCGTCGTGCACTTCGTGCTCGGCGAGAGCGCACCCGCCGGCGCCGTCGTGCGAGGTCTGGTCCCCGGGATCGTGCTCAACCTGATCCTCACGGCGCCGCTCTACGCGCTGGCGCGGCGGCTGCTGCGAGTCGTCGACCGCGACGAGCTGACCGCGGAGGTGCAGCTCCTTGGCTAGCACCACGACGCGGCGGCCGGCGCTCCCCCGGGCGCGGGGCGCCCGCGCCGAGGAGCCCGAGGCCGAGCAGACCACGGTCGAGCCGTACCGGCTGACGCCGAAGCTGGCGCGGCGGGTCGCGCTGCTGAGCGGGCTCATCGTCATCGGCTTCGCCGCTCTCCTCGGGCGGCTGTGGGCGCTGCAGGTGCTGGCAGGGACGCAGTACGCCGCCCGGGCGCAGGCGAACCAGCTGCGCACCGTCCGGGTCCCGGCGCCACGCGGGCTGATCGTCGACCGGAACCAGAACGTCCTCGTCACGAACAAGCCCGTCACCTCGGTCGAGCTCTGGCCGTCGGGCCTGCCGAAGGTCTACGCGCGACGCGTGGCTGAGCTCCGCGAGCTCGCGCACGTCACGCGGGTGAACGTGCGGCAGGTCACCCGCCTCATCGTGGAGCGCCGGCGTGCGGGCGACATGCTCGATCCGGTCGTCGTCCGCCCCGAGGCGCCGACGCCGATGCTGACCTATCTCCAGGAGCGGGCCGGCCAGTTTCCGGGCTTGACGCTGACCCGGAGCTACATCCGGCGCTATCCGCACGGGGAGCTCGCGCCCCAGCTGCTGGGCTACGTGGGGCAGATTTCGCAGCCGGAGCTGCAGACGCTGGGGAGAGCCGGATACGCGCCGGGCGACGAGATCGGCCAGACCGGGATCGAGGCGACCTACAACAAGTACCTGTTCGGCGTTCCGGGCGCGGCGCGGGTCCGCGTCGACTCCCTCGGGCGCCCGCGCAGCGCGCGGACGCTCACGACCCAGCCACAGTCGGGGCAGACCGTTCGCCTCACCATCGACACGGGCCTGCAGCTCGCCGCCCAGGATGCGCTGAAGTACGGGATCCA
The DNA here is from genome assembly GCA_036490825.1 of Gaiellaceae bacterium. Taxonomy (GTDB): domain Bacteria; phylum Actinomycetota; class Thermoleophilia; order Gaiellales; family Gaiellaceae; genus Palsa-739. The sequence continues at coordinate 7,599 of DASXDE010000042.1, read as the reverse complement.
GCTCGCCCGTAACGACGGCCAGTGGGCGGCGGACGGCGGCGCGATCGTGGCGATGAGCCCGCAGGACGGCTCGATCCTCGCGCTCGCGTCCTCACCCACCTACGACCCGTCGGTGTACACGGGGCGCCGAACCCAGCGCGAGCTGGCCACGCAGGGGCTCACGCCCAGGACGGCCCTCGCCCGGAACTACCCGTCACTCGACCGCGCGCTCGACGCGACGTATCCGCCGGGCTCGACGTTCAAGCCGCTCACGGCGATCGCCGCCCTCCAGGAGCATCTGATCAAGCCGTACGCGTTCTACCCGTGCACGGGCAAGTACGTCGCGCCCGAGGATCGCTCTCATCACGTCTGGCACAACTGGGACCCGTTCGTCGATCAGGGGATGGACCTGCCGAACGCCCTCGCCCAGTCGTGCGACACCTACTTCTACCGCGTCGGCAACACCTTCTACGGGCTGCCGCCGGACCGCGGACAGCCGCTGCAGAAGTGGGCGCGCGCCTTCGGCTTCGGGCAGGCCAGCTCCATGGACGCGGGCCCCGACGTCGGCGGGCTCGTCCCGACGATCGGCTGGAAGCACCGGATGTTCACGAGGCGCAGCGATCCGAGTAACTGGCAGATCGACAGGCTCTGGAAGCCGGGCGATTCGATCCAGCTCGCGATCGGCCAGGGAGACCTGCTCGTGACGCCGCTGCAGATGGCCCGCTTCTACGCCGCGATCGCGAACGGCGGCAAGCTCGTGACGCCGCACGTCCTGATGGACGTCGAGAAGCCGAACGGGACGATCGCCCCGACGGCCGCGCCGGCCGCGCCGCGACCGGTGCCCGGCCTCGATCCGGCCTACCTCAAGGTCGTCCAGCAGGGCCTCTTCCAGGCCACGCACGACGCCTTCGGCACCTCGTACGGGGTCTTCGGGAACTTCCCGGTGCAGATCGCCGGCAAGACCGGGACCGCGCAGAAGATCGTCCAGCTTCCCGGGTACACGGGCGAGCAGGACCAGTCGTGGTGGTGCGGCTATGGTCCCGCCGACGACCCGAAGCTCGTCGTGTGCGCCCTGATCGAGAACGGCGGCCACGGCGGCACGGCCGCCGCGCCGGCGGCGGAGAGGGTCTTCTCGAAGTTCTTCCAGGTTCCCTCGACCCAGACAGGACTCCCCATCCACTCGGACTGATGCTGGAGTACGCCGGATCACAGCGAGCGGGGCTCCGCGCCGAGCGCGAGGCGCCCGGCCTGCTCAGCCTCGTCCGTTCTCTCGACTGGATCCTGCTCCTCGGGATCGCGGGGCTCGTCGTCGTCGGCCTCTGGGGCGTCTCGGGAGTCACGAAGTTCGCCGTCCCGAACGACCCGAGCTACTACCTCAACCGCCAGATCCTCTACGCGTGCGTCGGGGGCGTCGTGCTCGTGGGCGCGGCGTTCGTCGATCCGGATCTGTACCGGCGCTACTGGCGCGGGATCTTCCTCGGCACCGCCGTGGTGATCGCCGGCGTCCTGCTCATCGGGCACGCCGCGCGCGGGTCGACACGCTGGATCAGCCTCGGCTTCTTCACCTTCCAGCCGTCGGAGTTCGGGAAGCTCCTCTTCGTCCTCGCGCTCGCGGGGATGATCGCCGAGCGGCAACGCGTCGTCGGCGCCTGGGAGACGACGCTGAGGGTCGTCGGGCTCGGTCTCGTGCCGGTGGTGCTCGTCTTCGCCCAGCCCGACCTCGGCACCGCGCTCGTCTACCTCGCAGCGCTCGGCGCGATCCTGTTCGTCGCCGGAGTGCCCTGGCGGCAGCTGGCCGTCCTCGGCGGTCTCGTGGTCTTCATCGCCGTCGGCGTCCTCTGGGCCGGCCCCGCCGCGGGCGTCAACATCCTCAAGAGCTACCAGCAGCAGCGGCTCACCTGCTTCACGCACCCGTCGACCTGCTCGGTCGCAGCCCGCTACAACGTCGAGCAGTCGATCACGACGGTCGGGTCGGGCCAGACCCTCGGCCGCGGCCTGAACGGCGCCACGCAGGTCAACCTCGGCTTCCTGCCGGAGAGCCAGACCGACTTCGTCTTCGCCGGCTTCGCGGAGCAGCGGGGGTTCGTCGGGGCGGCGCTCCTGCTCGGGCTCTACCTCCTCGTGCTCTGGCGCGGCCTGCGCGTCGTCACCGTCGCGCGCGATCTCTTCTCGGCCGTCGTCGCGGGAGGCATCGTGGTCGCCCTCCTCTTCCAGATCTTTGTCAACGTCGGCATGACGATGGGTATCGCGCCGATCACCGGGATCCCTTTGCCGTTCGTCAGCGTCGGCGGCTCGTCGCTGATCGCGAACCTCGCGGCGATGGGCGTGCTGCTCGCCATCCACGCCCGCGGCAGGGTTTCGCGCTACTCGCGGCGCCGCTGATGCCGAGGCTGCCGGTCTCGGCCCGCCCGCTGCGAAAGCTGCTGCGGGAGATCGAGTCGTCGGGCGGTGGCGACCACGTGCTGTCCGTCGGCGGGGCGAGCGAGCTCGCGCTCGTGCTCCGGCAGCAGTTCCTGCGCGGCCGTGCGAAGCCGGAAGCCGTGCGCCTCGGCGATCCGAACGGCGCGGACGTGTACGTCCACGTTCTCGCAGGCGAGCCGGGCGACGAGGACGTCGCGGCGCTCCGGCGGGCGCGGCACGCCCGGGCCTCCGTCATCGCCGTCGCGGTGGGGGTCGCGGCGGACGCGGCGATCCCGTACGTCCTCGCGACAGACATCGTGTGGGTCGGCACCGGCGAGGCCTTTCCGCTCGGGGCGATCGCCCGGGCGATCGCCGCACGGCTGGGCGAGGACGGGGCCCCGCTCGCAGCCCACGTCCCGCTGCTCCGCGAGCCTGTCTGTGCCGAGCTCGTTTCTTCAATCGCGCGGAAGAACGGGGTGCTCGCGGCGGCCGTCTGGATCCGCGGAGCGGACCTACCGGCGCTCACGCTCAACCAGCTGCGGCTCGTGCTCCGGCTCGCGCAGGTCTACGGCGAGGACGGTGGACTCGCGCGCGGGCCGCTGCTGACGGCCGGGCTTGGCGCCGCCTTCGGGTGGCGTAGCCTGGCGCGAGAGTTGGCTCGGCGCGTCCCGTTCGCGCCGTGGGCGCTCAACGGAGCGGTGGCCTACGCGGGCACGCGAGCGTTCGGCGAGTGGGCCCGGCGGAGCTTCGCGCTGTCCGCTACGCAGCGGCGGGCCGCAATCGCGCGCGCCGCGCCTTGATCGCCCTCAGGCGCTGCGTCAGGCGGGCCCACGCCCAGGGCTCGATCTCGTGGTAGCGGCTCTCCGACTGGCTCCGAGTCGTCTCGAGGTACTCGAACCACGCATCGGCCTCCTCGATCAGCAGGAGCTCTTCGGCCTCGCGCATTGCCACCACCATTCACCTCCTGTCAGGGATGGCCGGATCGTAGGTCCGGGACCGGACGGACCCACCGGCAGGGGCGGTTGCTACCCTGGTGACGAGGCCATGCCAAGCCTTTTCATTGCCAACGAGCGCGCGCGCACCTCATCCGAGGTCGCCGGCGCGCGCCCATCCGAAGGAGCTTTTACTTGCCCTGGTTCCGTATCCGGAAGCGGAAGTCTTCCGACGACCAACGTTCCACTGACGAGCTCGAGCCGAAGCCCGAGCCAGAACTAGCAGCGGCCGCCGACGCGGCCGAGACCGAAGCGACAGATCCGACGAAGCCCAAGCGCCGCCGCGGCAGCCGTGGCGGACGAGGGCGGAAGAAGCCCGGCTCCGGCTCCAGCTCCACCGCGGCGGCCACCGCGCCCGCGCGGAAGGAGAAGCAGGAGCAGAAGCCACAGCGCCGCGAGCTCTCGCAGCGCCAGGAGCGCCGGCGCGAGCAGCAGTCCGGCCGGCGCCGCCGCGAGCCACAGCGCCGCGCGCCGCTCCCGGCTGCGAAGCGCGAGCTGATCGTCTCCGTCGACGTGGGCGAGCGCACCGTCGCCGTCCTCGAGGACGGCCGCGTCGCCGAGGTCTACCTCGAGCGGCCGGAGCGCCGCTCGATCGCCGGCAACATCTACCTCGGCCGTGTCGACAACGTCCTGCCCGGGATGGAGGCCGCCTTCGTCGAGATCGGCCTCGAGAAGAACGGCTTCCTCTACGTCGACGAGATCGTCCGCCCGGAGCTCGAGAAGGGCCACGGGCGCAAGATCCAGGATCTCGTCTCACGCGGCCAGACGATCCTCGTCCAGGCCGTCAAGGACCCGATGAAGACGAAGGGTGCGCGCCTGACGACGCAGATCTCCCTGCCGGGCCGCTTCGTCGTCTTCGTCCCGCAGGGAGAGGGCCTCGGCGTCTCGCGGCGGCTCGACGACGACGAGCGCAACCGTCTCAAGGACATCCTCAAGCGCCTCGAGGTCAAGGACGGCGGCGTCATCGTCCGCACTGCCGCCGAGGGCGCGTCCGAGGAGGACATCGAGCGCGACCTCGTCTTCCTGCAGCGGCTCTGGCGCTCGATCGAGGCGAAGGCGAAGACGGCGAAGGCGCCCGAGCTCATCTACCAGGAGGCGGAGCTGCCGTTGCGGGTCGTCCGCGACCTCTTCACCGGCGACTTCGAGAAGGCGTACGTCGACGACGAGCGCACGTACCGGCGCATCGTCGGCTACCTGAAGAAGACGTCGCCCCACATGGTCGAGCGCGTCGTCCGCTACAGGGAGAAGACGCCGCTCATGGAGGCGTTCGGCGTCGAGCAGGAGATCAAGTCGACGATCAGCCGCCGCGTCGATCTTCCCTCCGGCGGGTACCTCATCTTCGACTACGCCGAGGCGTTCACCGTCATCGACGTCAACACCGGCCGCTTCGTCGGCGGCCGCGGGAAGAACTCCGGCGGCCGGCTCGAGGACACGATCACGAAGAACAACCTCGAGGCCGTCAAGGAGGTCGTGCGCCAGCTGAGGCTGCGCGACATCGGCGGGATCATCGTCATCGACTTCATCGACATGGCGAACCCGAAGAACCGGGCGACCGTCGAGGAGGCGCTGCGCGCCGAGCTCGAGCGCGACCGGACGAAGACGTACGTCGTCGAGATCTCGCCGCTCGGCCTCGTGGAGATGACGCGCCAGAACGTCACGGACGGGCCGCGCGAGGTGATGACGCGCAAGTGCCCGACGTGCGGCGGTGACGGCATCGTCTACTCCGAGGCCTCGGCGGCGATCGACGTCGAGCGGCGGCTGCGGGCGCTCTCGGCCGGCTCGCGGGCGCAGGCGTTCCGCGTCGAGCTGGCCGATCCGATCGCGAGCGTGCTCGTCGGCCCGGGAGCGAGGCGGCTGGTCGAGCTCGAGGCGCTGACGAAGAAGCGGTTCTTCCTCGACGGCAAGCCGCAGACGCATCTCGACCACTTCGTCGTGGTCAGCGAGGGCAAGCTCGCCGATCTCGCGCCGCCCGCGCCGGTCGCGGAGGACGCCGAGGTGATGCTGCAGCTCGTCGAGGTCGACCGCTACGACGGCGCCGCGGCGGTCGGCAAGGTCGACGGGCTCGACGTCGTCGTTGCGGACGCCGCGTCGCTCGTCGGCAAGCGCGTCAAGGTGCGCGTCGAGCGGGTGCTCGAGGGCCGCGCCTACGCCGTGCCGATCCGGAAGGTCAAGGAGGCACCGGAGCCGCTGACGGCGGAGGGCGAAGCCGAGAAGCCGACCCGCAAGCCGCCTGCTCGCAAGGGCGGCGCGGCCGCCAGGGAGGCGCAGGACGTCGACGTCCCGGAGCCGGTCGTGACGGAGGCGGTCGAGGCCGAGACCGAGGCCGAGGCCGAGGCCGAAGAAACGCCCGAAGCCGAAGAGGCGGCGGCGACGCCGAGGAAGAAGACGCGGCGCGGCTCCCGCGGCGGGCGCAACCGGAAGAAGCCGACTCCGACCGCGGCAGCGGCTGAGGCGGAGCTCGAGGCGGGAGGGGCCTCGGAGGAGTCGCCCGAGCCACCGCGCGCCGTGACGATCCACGTGCCCGGCGACGATCTCGGTCGCGAGGGCGCCGTCGAGCCGGTCGAGGCCGAGGCTCCGACGCCCGAGCCCGCGCCCGAGACAGCCGACGAGCCGACGAGCGGGGAGGCCGGGGAGCCGGAGGCCGGGGAGGCGCCGAAGCCCAAGAAGAAGACGCGGCGCGGCTCCCGCGGCGGGCGCAACCGGAAGAAGAAGCCAGCAGCCGCATCTCCGAACGGCGCCGAAGCGGCGGCGACCGAGGAGCCGGCGACCGAGGAGCCGGTGCCCGCGGAGGAGGCGGAAACGCCCTCGGCGAACGGCGATTTCGAGTACGTCCCGATGTCCGAATGGGTCGACGAGCTCGAGCCCAGGGGTTAGCTACACTGCCCTGCCGCGGGCGCCCAGCCCGCGTTTTCCACGCCATGAGCTCCTACGCGATCATCAGTCTCGGCGGCAAGCAGTACCGCGTTCACGAGGGCGAGCGGCTGCTCGTCGACCGTCTGCGTGCGGACGAGGGCGCCACGGTCGAGCCGCGCGTGCTGCTCGTCGGCGGCGACGGCGCGCCCGATCTCTCACCGTCCGCAACCGTCACCGCGCGCGTGGTGGGCCACGAGCTCGGCGAGAAGATCCGGATCGGCAAGTACCGGCGCCGCACCGGCTACAAGAAGCACACCGGCCATCGCAGCCATCTCACGCGGATCGAGATCGAGTCGATCGGCGCCAAGCGTGCAAAGGCAGCGGCGGCGAAGAAGTCCGCCACGGCCGAAGCGTCCGAGGAGAAGGCGGCGCCGAAGGAGAAGACCGCGACCGCGCTTCCGGACGGCTACGCGTCGATGACGATTGCGCAGCTCTCCGAGGCGGCAGGCGGCTGGAGCCGCGAGCAGGTCGAGGCGGCGCTCGAGCACGAGCGCGCCGACAAGGCCCGCAAGGGCGCGCTCGCAGCGCTGGAATCGGCACTCGAGGAGAAGGACTGATGGCACACAAGAAGGGACTCGGCTCGTCGCGGAACGGCCGCGACTCCAATCCGCAGATGCTCGGCGTGAAGCTCTTCGCCGGCCAGGACGTGACGGCGGGGATGATCCTCGTCCGGCAGCGCGGCACACGCTTCCGCCCGGGCCCGGGCACCGGGATCGGCAAGGACGACACGATCTTCGCCATGCGTGCCGGCAGGGTCGCCTTCCGGACGAGCGGCGAGCGCCGCTTCGTGTCAGTCGTCGACGCCGGCTAGGTTCTCGCACGTGGGGCGTGGCTCGCCGCGCGCGGCGAAGCGCACAAGCGCCGCGCCATCCAGCTTGTAACAGACTGTTACTAGCTGTCGTGGAGTCCGGCGTTCCTCCGTGACCCGTACCGCAATGCCCGACCTGGTCGAGCAAGTAACAGACTGTTACTTGTAATTACCGTAGGCGCGATGTTCCACGATCGCGCGAAACTGATTGCCGTCGCGGGCCGCGGTGGTGACGGCTCGATCCACTTCCGCCGCGAGAAGTACGTGCCGCGCGGCGGGCCGGACGGCGGCGACGGCGGCGCCGGCGGCGACGTCGTGCTCGTGGCCGATCCGCGGCGGCGCGACCTCTCCGGGTTCCGGCCGAACCAGAAGCTCCGCGCGGGTAGCGGCGGAGGCGGCGGCGGCCGTCTCTCGAACGGCGCGCGGGGAGAGGACGCTGTGCTCGCCGTCCCCGTGGGGACACAGGTCTTCGACGGCGCCGAGCTCGTCGCCGATCTCGCTCATCCG
>DASXDE010000041.1:0-2602 GCA_036490825.1 Gaiellaceae bacterium | reverse complement strand
GGGATGATGGTCTGGGAGGACATCCTCGGTGCGATCGCCGGCGGCTGGCGCGACGTGTTCGGCGAGCGGGTCTCGGTCTCGTCCTGGTCGTGGCTCGACGAGGAGGCGAGCTCCGTCGGCGCCCGCATCCAGACCGCCCCGATCCGGATCACCGGCTGGCTGCCGGGGTACCCCGACCCGGAGTACTACCTCCGCCTCCTCTTCCAGTCGACGAGCCGCACCAACGAGGGCGGTTTCGCCGACCCGGTCTTCGACGAGCTGATCGAGACCGCGCGGCAGGAGCGCTCCGACCGCGGTCGACTGGAGCGTTTCCACGAGGCCGACCGCTACGCCGTCGCCGAGCGCGTGGCCGTGATCCCGCTCGTCTACGGCCGGAGCACCGCTTTCGTGCGGCCGTACGTGAACGGCTGGTGGGAGTTCGGCAAGAGCTCGGCCAACTTCGCCGACCTCGTCGTCGAGCGAACGCCCTGAGGTAGATTCCCGCGGTGCTCGCCGCGCTCTTCCACTCGCTGCTTGCAGTCGAGACGGCTGCCGACGAGGGGCGCAAGGTCGTCCTCATCATGCTGGCCACCGGGGGGATCTTCGTCGGCGTGATCGCGCTCGGCGAGCTGAGCCACTGGGCCGCGAAGCAGCGCCGCCGCCGCCAGGACCAGCGCTAGGCAGGCCACCGGACCGCTTGACGCGCGCCCGGTGGTGCTAGTACAACTAGCGCGATGTCGGCGTGCGTTCCGACGCTTCTCTCAGGTCTCGCTCTCGGGCTCTCCGCGATCGCGAGCGGCGCGATCGCGAACGCGTCGGCAGGCCCCGCCTGCGGAATCGGCACCCGGCTGGCTCGTGACGTTCGGCCGCGCAAGACCGTGAAGGTGCGCGTCTCGTGAGCGTGCCGGCCCCGCCTTCGACCTCGCCGCCCGACGAGCTCGAGGCGCTGATCCGCGAGGCGCGGGCGCGGCAGCGGCGGCGCTGGATCGGGGTCGCCGCTTTCGTCGGGATCTCGGCCGCTGCCGGTCTCGCGACCTGGGCGGTGGTTCCGGGAGACAGCGGCGGCCCGGCCGGCGGACGGAGCTCACGCAACTCGCTCGTGCAGGCGCGGCGCTGTCCGCCGGGCAATCTCGGGACGCTCGCCTTCGCCCGTGGCGGAGCGCTGCAGCTGCTCGACCTGCACGGGTGCCGAGCTCGGACGCTGGTCCGCGCTCACGTCTCCGGCCCGATCGCGACGAGCGCGGACGGTCGCTGGGTCTCCTTCCACGGCGGCTACGTGTCGGTCCGGAGCGGGTCTGTCCATCGTCTCCCGGGCAAAGTCGTCTGGTCGCCGGCAGGACATCGCTTCGCTTTGATCACGAAGCGGGGCGGCCTCGAGGTCGGGCGCGCGGGCAGGCCGCTGCGCCGTGTGCTGCCGGATGGATGGGGCGCGTGGACCGCTGTCTTCTCCCAGGACCGAACTCTTGCCGTATCTCGCACCGCAGGGCACCCCGCCTACGTCGAAGAGATCTGGCTCGTCGACCCAGCCACGGGAGCACGCCGCGAGGTGTTCCGCGAGCCCCGCCGGGAAGGTGCTCCGCTCCTGCTTCACGGGTTCTCGCCCGACGGCCACTGGCTCCTCTTCTGGAAGGATCTCGACGCCTCAGCCTCGATCCTCGCCGACGGAGTCCCGCTTCTCGCCGTTCCTGTCGCAGGCGGGCGTCCGCGGATCGTGACGAAGGCCGAGCTCTACTTTCGGGACTTCCTCGGCTGGTGCGGCGGCTCGTTCGTCTACGTGACCGACCACGGCGGCAGAACGGTCAGCCGGGGCGATGGCATGGCGGTAACGGCGCCACCGACGTGGCAATCGCAGGTGATCCTTCCCGCGCGCGGCCAGACGAGCTGGACGGCGTTCTCCTGCGGCCCGGGTGGGACGCTTGCGGTCGCCGCGGGTCCGACAGGCGACGACGAGCCGTTCGGACACGAGCACCGCTCGATCTGGCTCGTCCACGGTCGCTCGGCCAGGCGTCTCTCGCAGACCATCCCGCCGCCAGGCCGGAGCGACGAGTGGCCGAGCTGGTCCGCCAACGGGCGATGGCTGCTCTTCGTCCGCACACGGTTCAGCGGGCGAGGCTGGCCCGGTTCGCTGTTCGCCCTCGACCTCGCCACCCGAAAGCTCGTCGGGCCGATCGCGAAGGTCGGCGCGACGGAGAACTACTACGGTCACTACGCCTGGTCGTCGCAAATCTCCTGGCACCGTCCGTAGACTCGCTGCGTGGGCGAGCTGCCGCGCGGCACGGTCACCTTCCTCTTCACCGACATCGAGGGCTCGACGCGGCTGCTGCACGACCTGGGCGCGGACGAGTATGCGAATGCGCTTGCCGAGCACCGGCGCGTACTACGCGAGGCGTTCGAGCGGCACGGCGGCGTCGAGGTCGACACGCAGGGAGACGCGTTCTTCGTCGCGTTCCCGACCGCGCCCGGCGCGCTCGACGCCGCGCGCGAGGCGCAGGCGGAGCTCGGGCTGCCGGTGCGGATGGGCCTCCACACCGGCACGCCGCTGCTGACGGAGGAGGGCTACGTCGGCCCCGACGTCCATCGCGCTGCGCGCATCGCGGCCGCCGGCCACGGCCGGCAGGTGCTC
>DASXDE010000040.1:0-4504 GCA_036490825.1 Gaiellaceae bacterium | reverse complement strand
CGGCGCGACGCCGGCCGCACCGGCCGGCAGGGAGTGATCGCGTACGTCGCCCGCTGAGATCCGCGAGCGCTACGAGCGCATCCGGGAGGAGGTGGGCCCGGCGGTGACGGTCGTCGCCGCCACGAAGTACGTCTCCCTCGAGGACCTCGCGGCGCTCGCCGAGGCGGGTGTCGAGGTGGTTGGGGAAAACCGCGCGCAGGACCTGCAGGCGAAACACGAAGCCTACGGCGACGCCTTCCGGTGGCACTTCATCGGCCACCTGCAGAGCCGCAAGGCGCCGCTCGTGAGCGAGCTCTGCGAGCTCTGCCACTCGCTCGCCTCGGAGTCCGCCGCGCGAAAGCTCACGATCCCGGCGCTCGTCGAGGTCAACCTCTCCGGCGAAGCGACGAAGTCGGGCGTCACGCCCGAGGAGCTGCCGGCGCTGCTCGAGGCCTATCCCGAGGTGCGCGGGCTGATGACGATGCCCCCGCCGACGGGCGATCCGGAGGCGTCGCGGCCGTACTTCGCGCGCCTCCGCGAGCTCGCCGAGCGGCACAGCCTGCGCGATCTCTCGATGGGAACGAGCCAGGACTACCGCGTCGCCGTGGAGGAAGGAGCGACCTTCGTCCGGGTCGGCGCAGTCCTATGGCAGCGCTAACATCGGCGGCGCCATGGGTCTCTCCGACGTCTGGGCCCGTACCCTCGTCTACTTCGGCATCGCCGAGGAAGAGGACTGGGACGAGGACGGCTATCTCACCGAGGACGAGCTTGCCGACCCCTACGAGCGCCCGAACGTCCGCCGGCTGCCGGCCCGCCGCTCGCGGCGCGACGACGACGACTGGACGGATCCCGAGCCCGAGGACGCCCAGCGGACGAGCATCCTGCGTCCGCGGGGTGAGACGCGCCGCGTCCGCAACCTCGAGCCGGTCCGCACCCCAGGCGCCTCCCGCGTCCACCTGATCCTCCCGCGCAGCTTCAACGACGCCCAGCAGGTCGCCGACCGCTTCAAGAACGGCGTCCCCGTGATCCTCAACCTGCAGTCCGCCGACGCGGAGCTGTCGAAGCGGTTGATCGACTTCGCGAGCGGGCTGACGTACGCGCTTGACGGCGGCATGCAGCGAATCGCGGACAAGGTCTTCCTGCTCACGCCGAGCGACGTCGAGCTGTCCGCCGAGGACCGCGCGCGGATGCTCGAGCGGGGCTTCTTCAACCAGGCGTAGCTAAAGGAAGGGCGCCGCCGAGCGCGAAGCACAGGCGAATGGGCGTCTCGGCCAGCCTGACCCTGCCGGTGGGCGACGCCGTCTCGAGCGTCACCACCTTCATCTGGGCGTTCACGCTCGTCTACACGCTCGCGATCTTCGCGTACATGCTCACGAGCTGGCTCCGGCTGCCGTACTCGCCCACCCTGAACCGGGTCCAGCGCTTCCTCTACGACGTCTGCGAGCCCTACCTGCGCCTGTTCCGGCGCTTCCTGCCCTCCTTTGGAGGGCTCGACCTCTCGCCCACGGTCGCCGTGATCGTGCTCTGGGTCTTCTCGCAGATCGTCATCCAGCTCATCGACAACTACGCCTGAGGGAGAGACGACATGGCACTCACACCCGTCGAGATCAGACACCTGACGCCGCCGCGCGTCGCCTTCCGCGGCTACCGCGTGGCCGCAACCGACAAGCTGCTCGAGGACATCGTGACGAGCTTCGAGGACGTGTGGCGCGAGCGCGCCGACCTCGCGGACCGGGTCGAGCAGCTCGAGACCGACCTCGTCCGCTTCCGCGAGCTCGAGACCCTCCTGCGCACGACCCTCGTCTCCGCCGAGCAGGCCTCCGCCCAGATGCGTGACCAGGCGCGGCGCGAGGCGGAGCTGATCCTCAGCGAGGCCCACGCCGACGCTCGCGAGATCCAGCGGCGTTCGCTCGCCGAGAACGACCGGCTCGCCCACGAGTCGCGGCGGCTGCGGGCTCAGCTGGTCGACGCCCTTTCCGCGCTCGACGAGCCGGCGACGGCGGAGGAGCAGGAGGACGAGCCGGCGACGCCGGTCGAGCACGACGCGGACGCGGAACGCAGCTGGTACGGCGTGCCGGATGCAGACGCAGCCTGAGCCCTAGCCCGACGTAAACTGAGGCGCATGACGGCGGAGACGACGCGGCTGCGCCTGCGGGTCAGCCCGGGAGCGGGCCGGACGGCGGTCGTCGGGCGGCACGGCGACGCGTGGAAGGTCCGCGTCACCGACGCGCCGGAACGCGGGCGCGCGAACGAGGCCGTGCTCCGTCTCCTCGCCGAGACCCTCGCGGTGCCCCGCACGGCTCTGACCCTCGTTTCGGGCCACGGCGGCCGGGAGAAGATCGTGGAGCTGACAGGGGTCGGGCCGGCGCTGATCGAGCGGCGGCTCGCCTCGGCCGCAGACGGAGGCCGGGGCAGGAAGGAGAGGCGGTGACGAGCATCGACACCGGGCAGTTCCGCGACGCGCTGCTCGACGAGCGCAAACGGGTCGAGCACGCGCTCGCCAGCCTCCGCGACGAGCACCCCGGCTCGCTCGACGAAGAGGTCGAGGAGATCGGCGCGACGAGCGACAACCACCTCGCAGAGACGGCGACCGCGACGCTCGGGCGCGAGATCGACTATACGCTGGGCGACAACGCGCAGCAGGTGCTCTCCGAGATCGACGCCGCGTTGCAACGGATCGAAGCAGGCACGTACGGCACGTGCACATCCTGCGGTGGCGAGATCCGGCGCGAACGCCTCGAGGCGAGCCCGTGGGCCTCCCTCTGCATCGACTGCAAGCGGAGAATCGAGGGAGGGTGAACGAGCCGCTGCGGCAACTGGAGGTGCGAGTCGGCTCTGCGACGGACGCATTGACGCCGCTCTCCCGCGCAACACGCTCCTTCTCGGCGACTGCGGTGCAGTGGTTGGCTCTCGGGGCGATCGCGATCGCGGCGGTCGTCGCCGACCAGGTCACGAAGCACGTCGTCGCGTCGAACCTGCAGCTCGGCGAGGCGCTTCACGTGGTCGGCCCGTTCTCGATCAGGCACGTCCAGAACTCCGGCATCGCCTTCGGTCTCTTCGCCAACGCGACGGCCGGCGTCATCGTCGTCACCGGGATCGCGGTCGCCTGGATGCTCGTCTACTTCGCGCGCTCCGGCGCGCGCCATCCGGTGCTGCCGGTCGCGCTCGGCCTCGTGATCGGCGGCAGCGTCTCGAACCTCGCCGACCGCGTCCGGCTCGGCTTCGTCACCGACTTCCTCGACTTCCGCTACTGGCCGGCCTTCAACCTCGCGGACAGCTTCATCGTGATCGGAGTCGGGATCCTGCTCGTCGCGCTCGTGCTCGCCGAGCGAGAGCCGCAGTCACCGAAGCACTGAACCGGCTCGTCGTCCCGTCCGAGTCCGCGGGGGAGCGGCTCGACCGCTACCTCGCCGGCCTGCCCGAGGTGGGCTCGCGGGCGGCGGCGGAGCGACTGCTCGAGTCGGGCGCGGTCCTCGTCGACGGCCGGGCGCGGGGGAAGAGCCACAAGCTCGCGGGCGGGGAGGAGATCGAGATCGCGGTCCCGCAGATCGCGGCCGCAGTCGCGGAGCCCGCGGTTGCGCCTCCCGAGCTCACGGTGGTGTACGCGGACGAGCACCTCCTCGTCGTCGACAAGCCTGCGGGCGTGGTGGTTCATCCGGCGCCGGGGCACGCGCGAGGCACGCTCGCGGACGCTCTGGCCGACGCCGGGGCGGAGGGTGGCGAGGAGGGTCGCCCGGGCATCGTCCACCGCCTCGACCGCGACACCTCGGGCTTGCTCGTCGTCGCGCGCTCGCCTCAGACCTACGAGCGGCTGCAGCGGCTCGTGCGCCGCCGAGAGCTGACGCGGGAGTACCTCGCGCTCGTCGCCGGCAGGCCGCGGTCGCGGCGCGGGACGATCGACGCCCCGATCGGCCGCGACCGGCACGACCGGCTCCGCCACTCGCTCGATACGGACACTCCGCGGGCGGCAGTCACGCATTTCGAGCTCGAGGAGCTGCTGCCCCGCCACGCGCTGCTCCGCGTCCGTCTCGAGACCGGACGCACGCACCAGATCCGCGTCCATCTCGAGGCGATCGATCTGCCGGTGTCCGGCGACCCGGTGTACGGCAGCGCCGGAGACCTCGGCCTCGGGCGGCAGTTCCTGCACGCGGCGCGGCTCGCGTTCGCCCATCCCGTCACCGGCGCCGCCGTCGACGTCTCGTCGCCGCTGCCGCCCGACCTGGCCGGCGCACTGGAAAGAGCGCGGGCCAGCTAACCTTCCCGCGTCCCTGCTCCCACTCCCCGGCGGCCCAGCCGTGGCGCGCGTGCCTCTCCTCGCGGGAGGTGCGCCTCGACTCCCGCCGGCGCACGACACAAACGAATCGGAAGGAGCTTCCATGGCAGTTTCCACGAGCGCTGGAGCGGTCTCCATGCGCGAGTTGTTGGAGGCCGGAGTCCACTTCGGCCACCAGACCAGGCGCTGGAACCCGAAGATGCGCCGCTTCATCTTCGCCGAGCGCGGCGGCATCTACATCATCGACCTCAC
>DASXDE010000039.1:0-16154 GCA_036490825.1 Gaiellaceae bacterium | reverse complement strand
CACCAAAAGCGCAGGAGGATTCGCGGCGGCCGGCGCGTAGTCGGGGACCCCATGCGCTTGCGTTTCCTCCTGGTCGGGGCCGTCGCCGCCGTCACGCTTGCCGCGGCGCCGGCCGCGCTCGCCTCGGGCCGGAACCCGCAGACGGCCGGCCTACAGGTGGCGCTGCGCGCCCAGGGCCTCTACCGCGGCCCGATCGACGCCATCTCGGGGCCGAACACCGTCGAAGCCGTCCGCGCCTTCCAGCGGATCCACGGGCTCCGCGTCACCGGCATCGCCGACGCGCGCACTCGCAAGGCCCTCGGCCCGCTCGGCCGCCCGCTCTTCGGCGCCCGGACGCTGCGGCGCGGCGCCTTCGGCTGGGACGTCGCCGTGCTCCAGTTCCTCCTCGTCCGCCAGGGGATCAGCGTCCCCGTGAACGCGTACTACGACGGCCCGACGCTGCACGGCGTACGGGTCCTGCAGCACCGGCTCCACCTGCGCCGGGACGGCGTCGTCGGGCCGCACACGCTGAGGGCGATCGTCCGGCGCGAGCCGGTGCCGCTCGCGCGGCCTGTCATGGTCGTCGCTCACACCCGGCATCACGCCCGCGTCCACCTCGCGGTGCACGTCGTGCGCTCCGGCGAGTCGCTCACGGCGCTTGCGCGCCGCTACCACACCACGGTCGCGAAGCTCGCGCGCCTCAACCACCTCGATCCCACCCATTTCCTCCTGATCGGGACGAAGCTCCGCATCCCCGTCGTGCACCAGGTCACGGCGACCCGGACCGCGTTCCGCACGATGAGCGTCGCCTCCGTGCGCTCGCTGCTCGACTACTGGGCCGCACACTACGGAGTAAGCACCCACCTCGTCCGCGCGCTCGCCTGGATGGAGTCGGGCTACAACAACGCGCTGGTCTCCTCCGTCGGCGCACGCGGGATCATGCAGCTCCTGCCGACGACGTTCCGCTTCGCCGAGGGCGTCCTGATCGGGCACCGCGTGACGCACAACGCGAACGGCAACGTCCGCGCCGGCGTCGCCTACCTGGCGCACCTGCTGCACGACTTCCACGGCAACAAGCGGCTCGCGCTCGCCGGCTGGTACCAGGGCGAGGGCGCCGTGCGGCAGCACGGCCTGTACAAGGTGAGCAAGACCTTCGTGAAGGATGTGCTCGCGCTCGAGCGGCGCATGTGAGCCTGCGCCTTCGGCGACATCACTAGCATCCCGCCGGGATGAAGATCGCCGTCTGCGTCAAGCACGTGCCCGAGGGACCGGGCCGGATCGACCCCTCGACGAAGCGCCTCGACCGTTCCGGCGAGGGCGCGCTCAACCACTTCGACGCGAACGCGGTCGAGGAGGCGCTGCGGCTGAAGGGCGACTCCAACACCGAGGTGGTGGCCGTCTCGCTCGGGCCGCAGAAGGCGCTCGACTCCCTGCGCAAGGCGCTGGCGATGGGTGCCGACCGTGCCGTCCTCGTCTCCGACGACGCAGCCGGAGGCTCCGACCTCGTCGCGACGAGCCGGCTCCTCGCCGCGGCGCTCGAGAAGGAGGAGGCCGACCTGGTCCTGTTCGGGCAGCAGGCGTCCGACGCCGACGGCGCCGTCCTCTGGGCCGCCGTCGCGGAACGGCTCCGCAGGCCGGTCGTCTCGCAGGCGATGGAGCTCTCGGTGGAGGGCGGCTCCGTCCGCGTGAAGCGGCAGACGGAGTTCGGCTACGACACGCTCGAGGCGCCGCTGCCGGCTGTCGTCGCGGTGAGCGACGCGATCAACGAGCCGCGCTACCCGTCCCTCAAGGGGATCATGGGCGCGAAGAAGAAGCCACAGGACGTCCTCTCACTCGGCGATCTCGGCGTCGACGCCGGCGAGGCGGGCGAGGCGGGATCCCGGACCACGGTTCTCGCGCTCGGTGACCCTCCCGCGCGCGCCGACGCGCGCAAGATCGAAGGCGACGGCAACGCGGCGCAGGCGATCGTCGACTTCCTCGCGGAGAAGAGGCTCGTTTGAGCACCCTCGTCTTCCTCGAGCACCACGGGAACGAGCTGCAGCAGGGCGCGCTCGGCGTGCTCGGGAAGGCGGCCTCGCTCGGGGATGGCGAGGTGGGCGCCGTGATCGCCGGCGAGGGCGCACGGGCGCTCGCCGCCGAGGCCGGCACGTTCGGCGCCGCGAAGGTCTGGGCCTGCGAGGACGCCGAGGTCGCGCAACCCCTCCCGCAGCCCCGCGTCGACGTGCTCGCGCAGGTCGTGGAGGAGGGCGGCTACGACACCGTCCTCTTCGCCAACTCGGTCCTCGCGGCCGACGTCGCAGCCGGCCTCGCCGCCCGCCTCGACGCCGGGCTCAACTGGGATCTCACCGACGTCGCGCTCCGCGGCGGCGACCTCGTCGGCAAGCGGCCCGCGCTGCAGGACTCCGTCTACGCCGAGGTCGGCTGGACGAGCACGCCGCGGCTCGCGCTCTTCCGCGCCGGCTCCTTCGACGCGACGGCCGCCGCCGGCGGCGGCCAGCCGGAGATCGCGGACATCTCGGCGTCGTACAGGGAGCACTCCACGGCCGTGCAGCTCGAGGGCCAGGACGCGGAGGAGTCGAGCGGGCCCTCGATCGAGGACGCCGACATCATCGTCGCCGGCGGACGCGGCCTCGGCTCGTCCGACAACTTCACCCTCGCGGAGGAGCTCGCGAAGGCGCTCGGCGGCGCGGTCGGCGCGACGCGCGCGGTCGTCGACGCCGGCTGGTACCCGTACTCGGCGCAGATCGGCCAGACCGGCAAGACCGTCTCGCCGAAGCTCTACGTCGCGCTCGGCGTCTCCGGCGCGATCCAGCACAAGGTCGGCATGCAGAGCTCCGGCACGATCGTCGCGATCAACAAGGACGCGAACGCGCCGATCTTCGAGTTCAGCGACCTCGGAGTGGTCGGGGACCTGCACGAGATCGTGCCCAAGCTGACCGAGCTCGTCCGCCAGCGTCGCGGATGAGCCGTCCATCGAACTTCCCGCCGCCGTTCTCGACGGCCGGCTACGTCACCGAGCCGACCGACCCTGCGGACGAGCGGATCGAGGTCGGCGTGCTCGTCGTCGGCGCTGGCCCGGCCGGGCTCGCGTGCGCGATCCGGCTCGGCCAGCTGTTCGAGGAGCACCCGGACGTGGCGGAGCGGCTGGGCGACGTGCCGGTGGCCTTGCTCGAGAAAGGCAAGCAGCCCGGCTCGCACCTGCTCTCCGGCGCCGTCGTCGACCCGCGCGCGCTGCGCCGCCTCTTCGGGGACCGCCTGCGAATGGACGAGCTGCCCTCCTTCGGCCCCGTCCCGGCGGAGTCCGTCTACGTGCTCACGCGCAGCGCCGCGCTGCCGATCCCGCCGCCGCCGCCGATGCGCAACCACGGCAACTGGATCTTCTCGCTTTCGCAGCTCGGCCGCTTCCTCGCGGAGCGGGCGGAGGAAGCGGGGGCGATGATCCTGCCGGAGACCGCGGCGCAGAAGCTCCTCGTCTCGCACGGACGCGTGGTGGGCGTCCGCACGGGCGACAAGGGCCGCAGCCGCGAGGGCGGCGAGCTCGGCAACTTCGAGGCCGGCTCCGACATCGTCGCGAAGGTCACGGTGCTCGCGGAGGGAACGCAGGGCCACCTGACCGGCGTCGCGCTCGACCGCTTCGCCCTCCACGGAGAGGATCCGCAGGTGTGGGAGCTCGGCGTGAAAGAGGTCTGGAAGGTCGCCAAGCCGCTCGACCGCGTCATCCACACGATGGGCTGGCCGCTGCGCACGGGGAAGCGCTATCGCGAGTTCGGCGGCTCCTTCATCTACCCGATGGGCAAGAACATGGTCACGATCGGACTCGTCGTCGGGCTCGACTACCGCGACGCCTCGCTCTCGGTACACGACCTGCTACAGGAGCTGAAGACGCATCCGAAGATCCGCCGGATCCTCGCCGGCGGCGAGCGCGTGGCCTGGGGCGCGAAGACGATCCCGAGCGGCGGCTTCCACTCGCTGCCGAGCCGGCTGCACGCGCCGGGCCTGCTGCTGTGCGGCGACGGCGCGGGCATGGTCAACATCCCGCGCCTCAAGGGCGTCCACTACGCGATCGAGTCGGGCCGGCTCGCGGCCGAGGCCGCCTTCCGCGCGCTGCAGCGCGGCGAGACGCCGGCCAGCGCGCTCTCGTCCTACGACGACGCCGTGCGCGACAGCTACATCTGGGAGGACCTGTACGAGGTGCGGAACATGCGCCAGGTCTTCGGGCGGGGCTTCTTCGTCGGCGGCGCGCTCGCGAGCGCGATGACGATGTCGAAGGGCCGTGTCGAGCTCGGGAAGATGCGGGCGGAGCCGGACGCCGACCAGCCGCTCCTCGTCACCGACCGCGACGCGGGCTATCCGGCGCCGGACGGGCAGCTCACGTTCGACAAGCTCTCGTCGGTCTTCGCCTCGGGCAACAAGACGCGAGACGACCAGCCCAACCACATCCGGATCGAGCGCCGCGTGCCGCGGGAGGTGGCGCAGCTCTGGGCGCACATGTGCCCGGCGCAGGTCTACGAGGTCGGAGCGGAGGAGGGCGACGGCACGGTGCTGGTCGACGTCGCGCCCTCCAACTGCGTGCAGTGCGGCGCGATCACGGCGAAGGGAGGCCGGCTCACCCCGCCCGAAGGCGGTTCCGGGCCCGAGTACACCTTGACCTGATTTACAGGGGCTTTACCACGAAGGGCGGGCCGGGACCCGACAATGCACCCATGTTCAGCAGGCGTTTCATTCTCCTCGGGGCCATCCTCGTGACGCTCAACCTCGCGCTCTGGTTCGCCGCGCCGGGTCTTGCGCTCCGCCGGGCCCTCGTCGACCAGCTGTTCGGCCCGAAGCTCGTGCGCGCCGAGGTGATCGAGAAGGGCGGGGCGGACTGGCGCGTCGACCGCGGCGTCATCACCTCCGTGAGCGCCACGCAGCTCACGCTGCGCGAGGCGGACGGCCGAGTCCAGACGATTCCGCTTTCCACCTCCACCCAGGTCGTCTCCTTCGGGCGTCACCTCCTACCGAGCGCGCTCGGGCGCCGCTGGCACGTGCTCGTGACGTGGCCTTCGACCGGTGCTGCACAGGAGGTCGACGTCGAGCGGATCCCGCGGGTGGCGCGCACCACTCAGGCGTCCGGATGACAGCCGCGCCGACGCGGTGCCTATCCTGAGGTCGTGACGGCCAGGGCAACCGGAGGCGCCCTCCTCCTGGTGGAGGACGACGACTCGATCGGGCGTCTCGTCAAGCAGTACCTCGAGCAGCAGGACGGCTGGCGCGTGGTGTGGCACCGGAGCGGGGAAGAGGCGCTCCACGAGCTGCGCGGCCAGCCGGTGCGCGTCGTCGTGCTCGACATCGGCCTCCCCGGCATCGACGGCTTCGAGGTCTGCCGCCGGATCCGGGCCGGCTCGAAGGTGCCGATCGTGATGCTCACCGCCCGCGACGAGGAGCCGGACCGCGTGGCCGGGCTCGAGCTCGGCGCGGACGACTACGTCTCGAAGCCGTTCTCGCCGCGCGAGCTGTCCGCCCGGATCAAGGCGATCCTCCGCCGCTCCGAGCGCCGCACCGAGGACGAGATGCTCGCCGCGCGCGAGGTCGTGCTGCGGCGCGACTCCCACGAGGTGACGGTCGCCGGCGCGCAGGTCGAGCTGACGAGCAAGGAGTTCGATCTCCTCGCCTGCTTCCTCGAGCATCCCGGCATCGTCCTCTCGCGTGAGCGCTTGCTCGACCTCGTGTGGGGCATGACCTACCCCGGCGGCACCCGCACGGTGGACGTGCACGTCGCCCAGCTGCGGCGCAAGCTCGGAGACCCCGAGGGGATCCGGACGGTGCGCGGCGCCGGCTACAAGCTCGTCCCCGCGTAGACGTGGCGATGCGCGGCGGCGGGCTTCGTTCGCGGCTGTTCCGGGGGATCGGCGTCGTCGTGCTGATCTGCGTAGCGCTCACGATCGGGCTGGGGGTCGTGCTCACCCACCGCGCCGTGAAGCAGGCGACCCTGAAGGATCTCGCGCACCAGGCCGACCTGATCGCGGGCGCCCAGGTGACCGGCCTGGGGACGAACCTGCAGACGTTGCGGCCGTACTTCCAGCGGCAGCGCGAACAGGCTCTGAAGCTCGAGGCGAAGGCGCCCGCGCTCCTGCCCGCTCACGCGCGCGAGGAGCTGCGGCAGGGTCGGCCCGCGCAGGGGACGCTGACCTACCACGGCGTGGCCGAGTACTTCGCCGCCCAGCCGGTCAACCCGGGAACGCTCGTCCTCCTGCGGCCGGAGAGCACCGCCGGCTCGTTCCTCTCGCCGTACGTCTGGGGGCTCTTCGTCGCCGCGGCAGCCGGTGGCCTGCTCGCGGCGCTGGCCGCATTCCTGCTCGCCAGGCGCATCTCGGAGCCGGTCGACCGGATCTCGGCCGCGGCGCGGACCCTCACCCGCGGCACGCACCCGGAGCCGGTGCCGGTCGAGGGCGCCGCCGAGATCGCGACCCTCGCGAGCGCGTTCAACGACCTCGCGGCCCAGCTGCGGCAGGCGCAGGAGGCCGAGCGGAACTTCCTCCTCTCGGTCAGCCACGAGCTGAAGACTCCGCTGACGGCGATCCGCGGCTACGCCGAGGCGGTCGAGGACGGCGCCGTCGACCCGCGGGAGGCCGCGACCACTGTGGCTTCCGAAGCGCGGCGGCTCGAGCGGCTGGTCCACGACCTGCTCGACCTCGCGCGGATGAACCGCACCGACTTCAGCGTGCGCAACGCCGAGATCGACCTCGCCGAGGTCGCGGATGACGCCGTCCGCCGCTACCAGCAGCAGGCGGAGAGCTTCGGCGTCGCGCTGCACGCGGTCGGCGCGGGCAGAGCGCCGGCGATCGGGGACGCCGACCGCGTCCTCCAGGTCGTCTCGAACCTCGTCGAGAACGCCCTCCGGCTGACGCCTCCGGGCGGCGAGGTGCGTGTCGTCGCGGAGCCCGGCGTGCTGCGCGTCGAGGACACCGGGCCTGGCCTCGCCGAGACGGACACCGAGCGCGCCTTCGAGCGCTTCTACCTGCACGAGCGGTACGGGGTCGAGCGGCAGGTCGGAACCGGCCTCGGGCTTGCGATCGTGAAGGAGCTCACGCTCGCGATGGGTGGCAGCGTCGACGTCGAGAGCAGCCCCGGGAGACTCACCGTCTTCACCGTGCGCCTCGGTGTGCCGGTCGCCGCACGCGAGACACTGCCTGCGTGACCGTCGCTCGCCTTCGGCTCGCTCCCGTGGGGAAAACCATGTTTCCCCCACGAACCCCCTCCCCGCTCATAGGGCCGATTGCCCTATGAGCCTCTCCCTGGAGGACGTCGAGCGGGCGCGGGGCGTCCTCGCGGGCCGGATCCACCGCACGCCGACCTTCGGCTCGGCCGCGCTCGGGGTCTCGCTCAAGGCTGAGCTGTTCCAGAAGACGGGGTCGTTCAAGGCGCGCGGCGCACTCAACCGCGTCGCCGCGCTCACGCCGGAGCAGCGGGAGCGCGGGGTGGTCACGTGGTCGGCCGGGAATCACGCGCAGGCCGTCGCGTGGGCGGCGAGGGAGGAGGGCGTCGACTGCCTCGTCCAGATGTGGGAGGGCGTGAGCCCGCTCAAGGTGGAGGGGGCGCGCGGCTACGGGGCGACCGTCGACCTCTCACCGCCCGACGCCGCCACGGCGTTCGACGCGACGCTGGCGGTCGCCGAGAGGCAGGGCCGCTTCTTCGTCCACCCGCACTCGGACCCGCTCGTCGTCGCCGGCCACGGGACCCTCGCCCTCGAGCTGCTCGAGGACCTGCCGGACCTCGAGACCGTCGTCGTCGGCACGGGCGGCGGCGGGCTCGTCTCCGGCATCGTCACCGCCGTCGACGGCCGCGCGCGCGTCGTCGGCGTCGCGCCGGAGCGTGCGCAGGCCTTCCCCGCGGGCCTCGCCGCCGGCCGCAGCGTCCGCGTCGAGACCGACACGATCGCCGACGGGCTCGCGCCGCCGTTCGCGGGCGAGCTCCCCCTCGAGATCTGCCGCGGCAAGGTCGAGACGGTGCTCGTGACAGAGGACGAGATCGCGGCGGGGATGCGCTTCCTCTACGCGCGCGCCAAGCTCGCCTGCGAGCCGGCCGGCGCGGCGGCCGCGGGAGCCGTCCTCGCCGGCAAGGTCGAAGCGGGGCCAGGGGTCGCGGTGATCGTCTCGGGCGGGAACGTGGAGCCCAAACTGGCCGCTGCTATCTTGAGGGAGCAATGAAAGCCGGCATCCATCCCGAGTACGTCGTGTCCACGGTGACGTGCTCCTGCGGAAACACGTTCCAGACCCGCTCGACGAAGCCCGAGCTGCACGTCGAGATCTGCTCGCAGTGCCATCCGTTCTACACGGGCAAGCAGAAGCTCGTCGACACCGGCGGCCGCGTCGAGCGTTTCCGGCGGCGCCAGGAGCGCGCCGGCCAAGCGCGCAGCGGCTAGCGCCCGGGACCCATGGCGAACGTCGGCGGACAGGCGGTCCTCGAGGGCGTCATGATGCGCGGCCCCGGGAACTGGGCCGTCGCCGTGCGCACTCCGTCGGGCGACATCGCCCAGGTCTCGCGCCCCATCGATTCCGCGATGGCGCGCCATTTCTTCTTCCGCCTGCCCGTCGTGCGCGGCGTGATGGCGCTCGGCGAGTCGCTCGCCATCGGCTTCCGCGCGCTCGCGATCTCGGCGAACTACGCGGCGCAGCAGGAAGGGGAGGACGGCGAGGTCGAGACGGAGCTCTCGCGCGGCGCCCTCATCTTCGCCTTTGCGATCGCGATCGGGTTCGCCGTGATGGTGTTCAAGGTCGGGCCGGCGCTGATCACCGATGCGCTCCCGATCTCGAGCGGCGGCTGGTTCGTGATCGTCGAGGGGCTGATCCGCGTCACGATGTTCATCGCCTACCTGTCGCTCGTCTCGCTGCTGCCCGATCTGCGCCGCGTCTTCCAGTACCACGCGGCCGAGCACAAGGCGATCAACGCCTACGAGGCGGGCGAGCCGCTCGAGCCGCAGGTCGTGCAGCGCTACTCGCTCATCCACCCGCGCTGCGGGACGGCGTTCCTGCTCTGGGTCATGGTGCTCGCCGTGTTCGTGTTCGCCTTCTTCGGCCGGCCCGCCTGGTACTGGCTGATCGCGACGCGGATCCTCCTGCTGCCGGTGATCGCGGGGCTCGCGTACGAGCTGATCCGCTTCGCCGGCAAGCACCAGGGGAACCGGATTCTGATGACGCTGCTCGCGCCCGGGTTGTGGCTGCAGCGGCTGACGACGCGCGAGCCGTCGCTCGACCAGCTCGAGGTCTCGATCCGCGCCCTGCGCGAGGTGCTCGACCTCGAAGCCGCCGGCACCGCCGGCGCACAGCGAGTCGAGGTCATGGCCTGAGCGGCCGTGCGTGAGCTGCCCGCCGGCCGGTGCGACGGCCGCGGGTCGGCGGATCGGGTTCGAGGACGCGATCGCGCTCGCGCTGCCGCCCGTGCAGGCCCCGGCGGTCTAGGCTCGGGCCAAGCGAAACGAGGAGGACCGATGGCGACGGAAAGACGCGCCGAGGTGCGCTGGCAGGGGAGCCTGATGGAGGGCTCCGGGACGATCGTCTCGACGACGACCGGCGCGATCGGGGAGCAGCCGGTGAGCTGGCCGGCGCGCTCGACCGACGAGACCGGCGGCGTGACGAGCCCCGAGGAGCTGATCGCCGCCGCGCACGCCGCGTGCTTCTCGATGGCGCTCTCGAATGCGCTCGCCACGGACCACCACCCGCCCGACGAGCTGCGCACGTCCGCGACCGTCTCGTTCCAGCCGGGCGAGGGCATCACGCGCATCGCTCTCACGGTCGAGGGAAGCGTCCCGGGCCTTGACGAAGCGGCCTTTCAGCAGGCTGCGCAGACCGCGAAGGAGAACTGCCCGGTCTCGAAGGCGCTCGCCGCCGTCCCGGAGATCAGCCTCGAGGCCCGCCTGACGAGCTAGACCGGCTCGATCCGTCCGGTGTGGACGTCGTAGACGAAGCCCGTCGCGCCGAACGAATCCGGCAGCAGCGGATGGCTGCGGACCGCCTCGACGCTCTGCCGGACGCGCTCCGCCACGTCCGGGAACGGCTGGAAGTCGATGCTCTCCGACTCCGGCCCGAGCTTGCCGTGCAGGTCGGCGTTCGTGAACGTGCGCATCCCGCAGTCGGTGTGCCCGATCACGAGCGCCTCCTCCGTCCCCAGCAGGTGGTGCGAGATGACGAGGGAGCGGATCGTCTCGTCGTTGACGAGCCCGCCGGCGTTGCGGATCACGTGCGCGTCGCCTTCCTCCAGTCCGAGGAAGCCCGCCGGATCGAGGCGCGCGTCCATGCACGTGACGACGGCGAACTTCCTGCCCGGAGGCATGGGCAGCTCGCCCTTGGCGAATCCCGAGGCGTAGCGCTCGTTGGCTGCGGTGACCTCGTCGACGACGGACATCCTGCGACCTCCCGTGCTCGCTTTGACCGGCCAAAGCTCGAAGCTATCCGAAGTAAAGCGAGCTGGGCAAGGGGCTACGCTTGGCCCGCCATGGCCAGGGACTTCGACAACCTCGTCGCCGACCTCGAGCGCCGCTACGAGGAGCTGCAGGCGCGGATGGCCGACCCGGCCGTCTACAACGACCACCGCGAGGCGGCGGACGTCGGCCGCAGCCTGAAGGAGCTCGAGCAGCCGCACAAGCTCGCGCAGGAGTGGACGGGCGCCCGCGACGACCTTGCGGCCGCACGCGGGGACGCCGACCTGCGGGAGCTCGTCCCCGAGCTCGAGGAGCGGGCCTCGCGGCTCCAGGAGGAGCTGCGCCTCGCGCTCGTCCCCACCGATCCGGCCGACCGCAAGGACGTGATCGTCGAGGTGCGCCAGGGCGTCGGCGGCGACGAGGCCGCGCTCTGGGCCGGCGACGTCTACCGGATGCTGGCGCGCTACGCCGAGCGCCGCGGCTTCAAGGTCGAGGAGCTCGGGGCGAGCCCGTCCGACGGCGGCGGCTACAAAGAGGTCACCTTCGCCATCAAGGGCGACGGCGCCTACTCGATCTTCAAGTGGGAGGGCGGCACGCACCGCGTCCAGCGCGTGCCCGAGACCGAGAGCGCCGGGCGGATCCACACGTCCACCGCCACCGCCGCGGTGATGCCCGAGGCGGAGGAGGTCGAGGTCGAGATCGACCCGAACGACCTGAAGATCGACGTCTACCGCTCGACCGGGCCGGGGGGCCAGTCGGTGAACACGACAGACTCGGCGGTGCGCATCACGCACCTCCCGACCGGCGTCGTCGTCTCGATGCAGGACGAGAAGTCGCAGCTCCAGAACCGCGAGAAGGCGATGCGCGTCCTCCGCGCGCGCCTCTACGAGCGCGAGCTCGAGCGGCAGCGGGCGGAGCTCGACGCGACCCGCCGCTCCCAGATCGGCTCGGGTGAGCGCTCGGAGAAGATCCGCACGTACAACTTCCCCGAGAGCCGGGTCACCGACCACCGGGTCAAGCTGACCGTGCACCAGCTCGACCGGATCCTGCAGGGCGAGCTCGACGGCTTCACTGAGGCGCTGGCGACCGACGAGCGGCGCCACGCGCTGGGGGAGTGACCGCCCGCGAGGCGCTGGCCGAGGCGGAGGCGAGGCTCGGCGCGGCCGGCGTGGACTCGCCGCGGGTCGATGCGGAGTGGCTCGTCGCGCATCTCCTCGGCACCACGCGCTCCGGGCTCGCGGCGCGGCTCGACGACGACGTGGACGGCCTCGAGCCGCTCCTCGCGCGGCGCGAGGCCCGCGAACCGCTCGCGTACGTGCTGGGCGAGTGGGGGTTCCGCCGCCTGACGCTGAAGACGGACGCTCGCGCGCTGGTGCCGCGCCCCGAGACCGAGACGCTCGTCGAGCGGGCGCTCGCTCTCGTGGCGGAGGTCGAGCGGCCCCGGATCCTGGACGTCGGTGTCGGCTCGGGCGCGATCGCCCTCGCACTCAAGGACGAGCGTCCCGACGCCGCGGTGACCGGGATCGACGTCTCTGCCGGCGCGCTCGCGCTCGCGCGCGAGAACGCGGAACAGCTCGGGCTCGAGGTCGAGCTGCGGCACGGCGACGGCGCCACCGCCGCCGGCGAGGGGTGGGATCTCGTCGTCGCCAACCCGCCCTACGTCGAGGAGCTGGACGGCCTGCAGGTGGAGCTGCGCTGGGAGCCGGAGGTCGCGCTCGTCGGCCGCGGCGAGCACGAGCGGCTGGCGCGCGCGGCCAGATCCCGCTTCATCGTCTTCGAGGTCGGCGACGGTCAGGCGCGCGAGGTCGCCGGCGTGCTCGAGCGGCTCGGCTGCTCGGATGTCGCCGTCACCGCGGATCTCGCCGGCAGCGATAGGGTCGTCGAGGCGAGGCTCCCGTGATCGACATCTTCACGACACCCGAGGGACTGACCCTGTCGTACGAGCGGCGAGGGAGCGGGCCGCTGCTCGTCTGCCATCCCGGCGGCCCGGGAGGGTCGGGCGCCGAGTTCCGCGACTTCGCGGGTCTCGACGACACGTTCGAGCTCGTGCTTCTCAACCCCCGAGGCTCGCAGGGCTCCGACCGCGCCGACGATTACTCGCTCGCCTCGTACGCCGCCGACCTCGAAGCGCTGCGCGAGCACCTCGGGGTCGAGCAGCTCGACCTGCTCGGCTTCTCGCACGGCGGGATCGTGGCGATGGCCTACGCCGCGGCCCACAGCCCGCGCGTCCGCCGGCTTCTGCTCGTCGCCACGCTCGCGTTCTGGGAGGACGAGGCGGAGGCCGCGATGCAGCGCGCGATCGAGAAACGCAGCGACGAGCCGTGGTTCGCGGATGCGAAGCGCGCTCTCGAGGAGGAGCAGGCCGGTGACTTCGCTTCCGCCGAGGAGCTGAAGGCGAACGCGCAGCGGCAGGCCCCGCTCTACTTCCACCGCTGGGAGGGCAACGAGCGGGTCGGGCGCGAGATCTTCGCGGACCTCGCAGAGACGTCGGAGCCGCTCCACTACTTCAACACGGTCGAGTTTCCCACCCTGGACCTGCGCGGCGACCTGCGCACGATCGAGGCTCCCACGCTGGTGGTGGTCGGCGACGACGACATGATCGCCGGGCCGGTATGCGCCGACACGATCATGCGCGAGCTGCCCGACGCACGGCTCGTCACGATCCGGGACTCGGGCCACTTCGTCTACGTCGAGCAGCCCGAGGCGTTCCGCGCCGCCCTGACCGACTTCCTGCCGTGAGCGAGACCGCGGTCGCGGCGCTGCGCGCGGGCCGCGCGGTGATCCTGCCGACCGACACCGTCTACGGCCTCTGCGCGCTGCCGGGCCACGAGGACGTCCTCTACGAGCTCAAGGGCCGCGACCGCTCGAAACCGGTGGCGCTGCTGGCCGCCGACGTCGACATGCTCGTCTCCGTTGCGCCCGGGCTGGACCGCGCCGTCCTCGAGCGCTATCTCCCCGGGCCGTACACGCTGGTCTTCGGCGAGATCGGCGTCCGCGTGCCCGAGCTGCCGCCGGCCGCGGCCGAGGTCGTGCGCGAGGTCGGTGTCGTCGCCGCGACGAGCGCGAACCTGACGGGTGGCCCGGACCCGCGCCGCGTCGCGGACGTCCCGGAGCAGATCCGCGCCGCCTGCGGAGCGATCGTCGACGCGGGCGAGCTACCCGGCGTCCCGTCCACGGTGATCGACCTGGCGAGCGGCGAGCCGCGCATCCTCCGCCAGGGCGCCGGCCCGCCGCCGTGACCGAACGGTCTGCGCGCGTCGTCGGAGTGCTCCCGTAGCATCGGGAACCGTGGCGACGACACAGGCGACGTTCGAGCAGCTGAAGCACGCGGGCCTCGACGAGATCGACCCCGAGGTCGCGGGGCTCATCGGCGACGAGCTCGAGCGGCAGCGCGGGCAGATCGAGCTGATCGCATCCGAGAACTTCACATGGCCCGCCGTCTTCGAGGCCGTCGGCTCTGTGCCCACGAACAAGTACGCCGAGGGCTACCCGGGCCGCCGCTACTACGGCGGCTGCGAGGTGATCGACCAGATCGAGCAGCTCGCGATCGACCGCGCGAAGGAGCTGTTCGGCGCCGAGCACGCGAACGTGCAGCCGCACGCGGGCGCGCAGACGAACATGGCGGTCTACGCGGCGGTGATGGAGCCCGGCGACACGCTGATGGCGCTGCGGCTCGACCAAGGCGGCCACCTCACGCACGGCCACAAGGTCAACTTCTCCGGGCATCTATACAACGCCGTCCACTACGGCGTCTCGCCCGAGACGCTGACCGTGGACTACGACGACGTGCTCGCGAAGGCGAAGGAGGCGCGGCCGAAGGTGATCGTGTGCGGCGGCTCCGCGTACCCGCGCACGGTGGAGGCCGACCGCTTTCGGGCGATCGCCGACGAGGTGGGCGCGCTGCTGCTCTGCGACATGGCGCACTTCGCCGGCCTCGTCGCAGCCGGTCTGCAACCGAACCCAGTCGAGCACTGCGACTTCGTCACGACGACGACGCACAAGACGCTCGCCGGTCCTCGCGGCGGTCTCATCCTCTGCCGGGAGGAGCACGCGAAAGCGCTCGACTCGGCCGTGATGCCGGGGATGCAGGGCGGCCCGCTCGAGCACATCATCGCCGCCAAGGCGACGTGCTTCCGGATTGCGTCGACCGAAGCCTTCCGCGAGTACCAGGCGCAGATCCGCCGCAACGCCGACGCCCTCGCCGACGCGCTGACCGAGGGCGGGCTCTCGCTCGTCACGGGCGGCACCGACACACACCTCCTGCTCGTCGACCTGCGGGAGTCGGAGTGGACGGGCAAGGCGGCCGAGGAACGGCTGCACGAGATCGCGGTCACGGTCAACCGCAACACGATCCCGTTCGACGAGCGGTCGCCGTTCGTCACGTCGGGGATCCGGCTCGGGTCGCCGGCGATGACCATGCGCGGCTTCGACGAGGAGGATTTCCGGGAGGTCGGAACGATCATCTGTGAGGCGCTGACCGAGTCGCCGGACCTCGACGCCCTTCGCGGCCGGGTCGCCGCGCTCTGCGCGAAGCGCCCGCTCTACGAGGGGTTCCGCGGGTACACGACGTACGTCGCGTGAGCGAGCCCCGACTCACGGTCGTCGAGCATCCGCTCGTCCAGCACAAGCTGAGCTACCTGCGCGACAAGGACACGCCGACCGTCCACTTCCGCAAGCTCGCGAACGAGATCACGCTCCTCCTCACCTACGAGGCCACGAAGGACATGGCGACCGAGGACGCCGAGATCGAGACGCCGCTCGAGCGCATGACCGCGCAGCGGATCTCGGGGAAGAAGGTCGCCGTCTGCCCAGTGCTGCGGGCGGGGATCGGGATGCTCGACGGCGTCCTCTCGCTCGTCTCGAGCGCACGGGTCGGCTTCGTCGGGATGTACCGGGACGAGGAGACGCTCGAGCCCGTGCAGTACTACCTCAAGCTGCCCGACGACCTCGCCGAGCGGGACGCGATCGTCCTCGACCCGATGCTCGCGACCGGCCATTCGAGCTGCGCGGCGATCGCTGCCGTGAAGGAGGCGGGCGCGCAATCGGTCACGCTCGTCTGCATCGTCGCCGCGCCGCCGGGAATCGAGGAGGTGCACCGGCAGCACGCGGACGTGCACATCGTCTGCGCCGCGGTCGACCGGGCCCTCAACGAGCACGGCTTCATCGTCCCCGGGCTCGGCGACGCCGGCGATCGCCTGTACGGGACGAAGTAACCACCTGGGTCAGGCGTCAGCACACTCGCCCAGGCGAGAGGTCCCTCTACTGGTGGAGGACGAAGCGGCGCAGCCCAGCGAGGAGCGTGGCGAAGATCGCACTTCCGATGCCGCGACGCCACCGAGCCATCTGAGTCGGACGGCGCGAGCCTCGACTCTCACGGATATACATCGCCACCGTGAATGGGATTACGCATAACCCGAAGACGAAGACGACCGTCCATCCGATGTAGTCGAAGGCAAGAACCACGGTCGCCCAGCCTAGGCAGGTCAGGGGTCATTCCGGAACTCTGGCCCAGTCGAGGGTCTTGTCGCCCCGACCGCCGTCCTCGGCTTGCGGTTATCGCGCGCCGAAGAGCGCGTCGACGTTCGGCAGGTCGACGAACCGCGTGAACGTGCCCTCGTTTGCGATCTCCTCGGCGGCGGCGAGGAAGCCGGCCCACGCGGTGCGTGCGAGCGTGCCGCCGACGCTGATCCGGCGGACGCCGAGGTCGGCCGCCTCCGCCACCGTGATGAACGGCGAGCTGGCGAGCAGGCTGACGGGCTTGGGGGCCACCGCGGCGACG
>DASXDE010000038.1:0-3580 GCA_036490825.1 Gaiellaceae bacterium | reverse complement strand
GCTCGCGGGGCGGGTCACCTTGACGAGGGCGAGCTCGAGCGGCAGGCGAGGGTCGCCGCCCTGGCGCATGTCGTCGACCGCGACCGCGAGCAGGTCGACGAGCCGCAGGACGGTCGCCTCCCCGAGCTGGCTCGCCTGCGCCTTGAGGCGCTCGCGCGCTTCCGCGCTCGTCGCGGCGCTCTCCGGCACGTCGCCGAGATGCTGGGCGAGCATCAGCTGTCGCAGGTGCTCGATCAAGTCGAGCACGAGGCGGCCGAGGTCGTGGCCGCGCTCCGACAGCTCCTCGACGTACGTGAGCGCGCCAGCGGTGTCGCGATCGATCACGAGGTCGCAGAGGCGGAAGAGCGCCTCCTCCTCGACCGTGCCGAGCAGCTCGAGCACGGCCGGCACGGTGACCTGGTTCCCGGTCGCGGAGGCGAGCTGGTCGAGCGTGGAGACGGCGTCGCGGTAGGCCCCGCGGCCGCTGCGCGCGACTAGGGCGAGGGCCTGGTCGGGTGCGTCAATCTTCTCCGCGTCTGCGATCTGGCGCAGCACCTTGACGAGCTCCTGCAGCCGCGGCCGCTGGAAGACGAAGGTCTGGCAGCGCGAGCGGACGGTCGGGAGCACCTTCGAGAGGTCGGTGGTGCAGAAGACGAAGACGAGGTGCGGCGGCGGCTCCTCGATCAGCTTCAGGAGCGCGTTCCAGGCTGCGTCCGTGAGCTGGTGCGCCTCGTCGAGGATGTAGACCTTGTACCGCCCCTCGACCGGCTGCAGGACGACGCGGTCGCGGATCTCGCGGATGTCGTCGATGCCGCGCTGCGAGGCGGCGTCCATCTCGATCACGTCGAGCGAGGTGCCGGCGGCGATCGCGCGGCAGGCGTGGCACGTCCCATCGGGAGTGATGGTGGGTCCCTGCGCGCAGTTCAGGCACTTCGCGAGGATGCGCGCCATCGACGTCTTGCCCGTGCCGCGCGGGCCGGCGAAGAGGTAGGCCTGGCGCACGGCCTCGGTGGCGATCGCGTTGCCGAGCGTCCGGACGACCGCCTCCTGCCCGACGACCTCCTCGAAGCTCTGCGGGCGGTACTTCCGGTAGAGAGCAGCCACGGAGCGATTCAAGCAGAGAACGGACCCCCACACTCGCCGCGCCGCCGCGCCCGACATGGCGGGCGCGGCCCACGACCGAAGGCCGGCAGCAGGCGAGCGGCGAAGCCGCTCGCACCGAGCGAGCGGAAAGCGAAGCGGGCGAAGCGGGCAACGGGCCAGGCGCACCGCACACCTGAGAGGGACTACTTAGCGCTGCTTCCTCCCGGATCTGACGCGGTTCGCAGGCTCCCACTGCACGGGGCCTGACCCGGGCCGAGTGTAGCCTCCGGCGTCGATGCCCGACGACGCCCGTCACGCCCTCTTGACGAGGTTCTTCGACCACGCGCCGATGTTCCCGCCGGCGAGCCTGCCGCCGGGCGAGGCGCTCGCCGAGGACCGCCGCGCGAGGCGGAGCGAGCACGCGTGGCTGCTTGGCCGCCTCGTCTGGCCGGCGGCGCAGCTCTCCGAATTGCCCCAGGACGAGGCGCGGGCGCTGGCGGTAGTCGAGGCCGGCAGCGAACGCCAGGACGAGGCGGTCTATCTCGAGGGCGTTTCTCTCGACGAGGTCGCCGCGCGCGGGCTGCGCGCGAAGATCCGCTGCGGCGGCGAGCGCGTCCCGGGGGTCGAGGAGCTCGCCGGCTTCGTCCGTGGTTGCCGCAGGCGCGGGCTCGTCTTCAAGGCGACGGCCGGGCTCCACCACGCGTACCCGACCGAGTCCGGCGAGCACGGCTTCCTCAACCTCCTCGCTGCCGCGGTCTTCGGCGACGAGGAGGAGGCGCTGCGCGAGCGGCCGCCCGCCTTCGTGCTCGACGCCGCCTCGTTCCGCTGGCGCGACCGGGAGGCGCCGCCGGCCCGGCTCGCCGACGCCCGCGCCTCGCTCTTCCACTCGATCGGGACGTGCTCGTTCTTCGAGCCGGTTGGGGAGCTGGAGGAGCTGGGAGTCCTGTGAGCTTCGGGGCAGGCCCGAACGGGCTGCTCTGGCGGGACGGGGACGAGGCCGTCGATCTCTCGGGCCTGGGCGACGTCTTTGCGGAGGCGACCCTGAATCGGCTCATGGCTCAGGGCCGCAGGGTCTGGGACGAGGCGATCGAGGCGGCGCGCGAGCACGACGGGCCGCGGGCCCCGCTGGCGCGGGCCGGCCTCAGGCTGCCGTTCGAGGTGGCGGATTACGTCGACTTCTACTCCTCGCTCGAGCACGCCACGAACCTCGGCCGCACGTTCCGGCCCGACCAGGATCCGCTGCTGCCGAACTGGCGCTGGCTGCCCGTCGCGTACCACGGCCGGGCCGGCAGCGTCGTGGTCAGCGGGACGGACGTCGTCCGGCCGCGCGGCCAGCGGAAGGCGCCGGACGAGGAAGCGCCGACCTTCGGCCCCAGCCGCCGCCTCGATTTCGAGCTCGAGCTCGGCTTCGTGGTGGGCGTTGCCACGGAGCTCGGCGAGTCGGTGCCGGTCGAGGCGTTCGCCGACCACGTCTTCGGAGTCGTGCTCGTGAACGACTGGAGCGCCCGCGACATCCAGGCGTGGGAGTACGTGCCGCTCGGCCCCAACCTCGGCAAGTCGTTCCAGACCTCGATCTCGGCCTGGGTGACGCCGCTGGCCCTGCTCGAGACCGCGCGCGTCGAGGCGCCGCCGCAGGAGCCGCAGCCGCTGCCGCACCTCGCGGGCGGCCGCGACTGGGGGCTCGACGTCGCCCTCGAGGTGGACCTGAACGGCGAGACGGTCTCGCGCGGCAATTCGAGAACGCTCTACTGGACGTTCCCGCAGCAGCTCGCCCACGCGACGTCGAACGGCGCCTCGCTCCGCCCCGGCGACCTGATGGCGTCGGGGACGATCTCAGGCTCGGAGCCCGGATCGGAGGGGTCGATGATCGAGCTCTTCCGCGGCGAGCGCTTCCTCGAGGACGGGGATGAGGTCGTGCTCCGCGGCCGCGCGGCGAACGGCGTCGATCTCGGCGAGGTCCGGGGCCGCGTCAACCCGTCCTGACCGGGGAACTACGCGCGACGCGAGATGCCCCCGCCGGCGGATCGCTAACCGCAGCCCCCTGACGGCCAAGCCGGAGCCCAAGCGCGCCGCGTCCCGTTTGCGGCTGAACCGTTAGTCGGGCTTGTGGCCTTCGAGCCACGCTCCGCCCACTGCGTCGTACTCGGCCCTAGTCATGGCCACCACTTCCAGGCAGCCGCATTCGCAAAAGAAGCCAACCACGTACTCGTCTCGCGCGCTCCGATTCAGGAGCCTCTCGAGCGCAAGGATGTGTGAGTTCGCCTCTCTCGCCGCATGCGCCGCATGAGGGCGGATATCGGGAGGCTCGCGTTCCACGTCCAGCATCCCCCGATGGAACGACCTTACTCCGCAGTGGGTCGCGTACCTAAAGGAATGCTGATCCCGCGGGACTGAACTTTCCTGGCGTGGGTACGCGGCGAGGCATGGAGGATGAGCATGACCTGCTCCGCTTGGTCGGCGCTATCGAATTGCTGTTGAGCGTCGCCGAGCGTGTCGATGGCGAGATCGCAGACGAAAC
>DASXDE010000037.1:0-2090 GCA_036490825.1 Gaiellaceae bacterium | reverse complement strand
TCGTGCTGATGGCGTGGTTCGTCGGAATCTCGTTGGTCAGAACTGCTGTGCCGTGCGCTTCCATGGTTCAGGCCTCCTCCGGAATCCTTTGTGACACTGCTCACAAGACGGCGTACGGCGGCAGTATCTTCCTCAGGGGAGCGCGACGAGGACGTACGCGCCGACGGGCTCTTCCTTACCTTTCACCTTGAGGTGGCGGCGCTCCTCGACGACCACCCCGTCGGGCAGGCGGGCGTAGGTCGCCGAGCCGATCAGGACGCCGCCCGGCGGCGCGAGGCCTTCGAGCCGAGAGCCGGTGTTGACGGCGTCGCCGAGCATCGGGTAGGCGACGTGGCCTTGCCCGCCGACCTCGCGCACGACGACCTCGCCGCTGTTGACGCCGATCCGCATCTGCGGCCACTCGGGGTGTTCACGCCGGATCCGCGCGAACGCGCGCTGGAGGGCCAGCGCCGCGGAGGCGGCGCGGGTCGCGTGGTCCGGCTGGTCGCCGCGGCTGTTGAACGTCGCGACGATGCCGTCGCCGATGAACTTCTCGAGCTCGCCGCGGTAGCGCCGCGTGATCAGGGGCGCGGCGACGCTCCAGTACGCGTCGAGGACCTTCGCGACGTCGGTCGGCGCGGAACGCTCCGAGAAGGTCGTGAAGCCGACGAGGTCGCCGAAGAGCACGCTGACGTCCTGCGTGCGTTCGCGCGTGGTTGGGAGGTACAGGTCGCGGAAGCGCTCGTCGTGCCATTCGCGCTGCGCGGCGACGCCGATCACGAGGTAGGCGCTGACGATGAGGCCGTGCCATTCCCACCAGCTCGCGTGCCAGGCGCGCTCACCGGTGAGGGCGACGCCGATCATCGCCTCGGCGAGGAGGACGAAGCAGGCGGTGACGGCGCCGAGCAGGAGCTTGCGGTGGCGGCGGAAGAGCCGCCAGTAGCGTGCGGCGCTGACGGCGTAGACGACGGTGCCGCCGAACGCGAGCGTGGCGAGCAGGCTGCTCCGCGCCGCCTCGACGTGCGGGCCGTCGAGCGGCGGCAGGTCGAGGACGGTCAGCGTGAACCACGCCGCCATCACGAGGAGGATGCCCCCGCGGAAGTAGCCGCGGTTGCGGATCAGCCAGGGCGCGATGTCGGGGCGGAGATCGACGAACGCCGACGCGCTCGCGAACACGGCGCTGACGAGGAGGCCGGTGGAGAGCGCGACCTTGAAGCCCGGGTGCTCGGCCTCGAACAGGACCCGGTGCGTGCCGACGGCGTGGAGGAGCATGAAGCCGCCGGTCGTCATGAAGGCGAACGAGAGCAGGAGGACGCGCGCGTCGGAGCGCCGCTCGGCGGCCTCGCCGGCCGCGAACCCGAGCCCGAACGCGACCCCGCCGGCGAGGCCGAAGATCAGGAAGTGCGCGCTGTAGTTCTCGATATGCGGGTCGAGCTGTTTGCGCAGGATCAGCGAGATCAGCCCGACGAGCGGCAGCGCGCAGGCGAAGACGCCCAGCGCGATGGCTGCCTTGGACCGTGCTTCCGCGCTTAGACCTCGTGCCTGCAACTCCATGCAGCGAGGCTACGGGCTGCCTCGATTCCTGAAATCGGCGTCATGGACGATTCGCCATCCGCCATAAGAAGGACGTTTGTAGTTAGGCAAAGAGCTTCTGGAACTCAGGTTCCTCGCGGATGTTCGCGAGGTCGTCGTCGTTCTCGGCGTAGCCACGGACGTTGTCTGGCGCGAGCTCCATCGCGCGGCGGATGTGCGTGATCGCCTTCTCCTTGCGGCCGGTGAGGCTGTAGATGCATGCGGCGTTGTAATGGAGCATCGGCCAGGGCGCGTCTTCGGGCAGCTCCGTCTCGAGCCGCTCGGCGACCTGCTCGTACTCGCCTGCCCGGTAGAGCGGCTGGAGCGGCGCCCACACCTCCCAGCCGTGCGTCTCGTACGCCTTGCCGGGCACGCCGCCGATCACGAGGAGGTTGGTCTTCGGCTCTTCGGCGAACGCGGTGCGCATCACGCCCGGCTCCGCGTAGACGAACGTCCCTGCGGGAGCATCGACCGTCTCGCCGTCGAGCTCGAAGCGCGCGCGGCCCGAGTGCACGAGGTAGAGCTCCTCCTGCGCGTCG
>DASXDE010000036.1:0-27603 GCA_036490825.1 Gaiellaceae bacterium | reverse complement strand
GCCGCCGCAGCTGGTCGCGGATCGCGCTCAGCGGATGCTCGGAGACGTAGAGGCCGAGGCTCTCCTTCTCCATCCGCAGGAGCTCGGACTTCTCGAACTCCCCGTCCGGGATCGTCGCGTGATGGCGCGCCGACGCGGCCGGCGAGTCGCCGAGGTCGAAGATCGAGGCCTGGCCGAGCAGCCGGTCCTGCTGCAGCTTCTGGCCGTAGGAGAGCGCGTCCTCGAGGACGTGGAGCATCCCCATCCGCGACGCGCCGGTCGAGTCGAGCGCGCCGCTCGAGACGAGCGACTCGAGTGAGCGCTTGTTCGCAACAGACGGGTCGACGCGCTCGGTGAAGTCCCAGATGGAGGCGAACGGGCCGCCCTCCTCCCGAGCTGCCACGATCGCGCGGCAGGTCGCCTCGCCGACGTTCTTCACCGCGTTGAGCCCGAAGCGGATCTTCCCCTCGACGACCGCGAAGTCGACTTGCGACTCGTTCACGTCCGGCGGCAGCACCTCGATCCCGAGCTCGTCGCACGCGGCGACGTAGAACGGCACCTTGTCCTTCGTGTTCATCACCGAGGAGATGAGCGCCGCCATGTACTCCCGCGGGTGGTTCGCGCGCAGCCACGCGGTGCGGTACGAGATCAGCGCGTAGCAGGCGGCATGTGACTTGTTGAACGAGTAGTCCTGCGCCTGCTCCATATCGGCCCACAGCTGCTGCGCGACCCCGGCCGCCGTCCCGCTCGCGGCGCATCCCTCGAGGAACTTGCTCTTGAGGGACGCCATCAGCGAGTGGATCTTCTTGCCGATCGCCTTGCGAAGGTCGTCGGCCTCGGCAGGCGAGAAGCCGGCGATCCGCTTCGCGATCTCCATGTACTGCTCCTGGTAGATGCAGATGCCGTACGTGGCAGCGGTGATCGACTTCAGCCGCTCGTCGGGATAGGTGACGGGCTCCTTGCCGTTCTTGCGGCGGGCGTAGACCGGGATGTAGGCCATCGGGCCCGGCCGGTAGAGCGCGCCGATGGCGATCAGGTCGTCGAAGACGGTCGGCTTGATCGAGCGCAACGCCTCGCGCATCCCCGAGCCCTCGAACTGGAAGACGCCGATCGACTCGCCGCGCGCGAGCATCTCGTAGGTCTTCTTGTCGTCGAGCGGGATCGTCGTGATGTCGAGGCCCGGCACGAGCTCGACCGCCTTGTCGATCACGTCGAGGTTGCGCAGCCCCAGGAAGTCCATCTTGAGCAGGCCGAGCTTCTCAATCGTGGTGCCGTCGAACTGGGTCACGGTTTCCTGGTCGGGCCCCTTCTGCTGCAGCGGCACCGTGTTCATCAGCGGCTCGGCGCCGATCACGACCGCCGCGGCGTGGATCCCGTCCTGGCGGGTCAGCCCCTCGAGCGGGCGCGCGAGGTCGACGATCTCCTTCGCGACCGGGTCGGCGTCGACCTCGCGCCGCAGGTCGGCGCCGGGCTTCAGGCAGTCGTCGAGCATCTGCCCCGGCCCTTCGGGGATCAGCTTCGCGACCTTGTCGACGACGCCGTAGGGATGCTCCAGCACGCGGCCGGCGTCGCGGACGGCGGCGCGGGCGGCCATGGTCCCGAAGGTGATGATCTGCGCGACCCGGTCGCGGCCGTACTTCTCGCGCACGTAGTTGATGACGCGGTCGCGGCCGGCGACGGCGAAGTCGATGTCCATGTCGGGCATCGACTTGCGGCCCGGGTTGAGGAACCGCTCGAAGAGGAGGTCGTACCGGATCGGGTCGAGATCCGTGATCTCGAGCGAGTACGCGACGAGGCTCCCGGCGGCCGAGCCGCGGCCCGGGCCGACGCTGATCCCGTTCTGCTTCGCGAAGCGGACGAAGTCGGCGACGATCAGGAAGGAGTCGGAGAAGCCCATCTCCTTGATCGTCTTGAGCTCGAACTGCAGCCGCTCGCGGAGCTCCGGCGCGACCGTCCCGTAGCGCTTCTCGGCGCCCTTCTCGCAGAGCTCGACGAGGTACTCGAAGGCGTCGCGGCCGTCCGGCGTCGGGAAATGCGGGAGCAGGATCCGATCGAGCTCGATCTCGACGTTGCACCGCTCGGCCACCTCGAGCGTCCGCCGCAGCGCGTCGTCGCGGCCCGGGAAGTCGGCGGCCATCTCCTCCGGCGTCTTGAAGTAGAACTGGTCGGTCTCGAAGCGCCAGCGGTTCGGGTTCTTGAGCGAGTCGCCGGACTGGATGCAGAGCAGCGCCTCGTGCGACTGTGCGTCGGAGTGCCGCAGGTAATGGACGTCGCCGGTGGCGACCGTCGGCAGGCCTCGTTTCTCGGCGAGCTCGACGAGCTGCGGGGTGATCCGCTGCTGCACCTCCAGGTGTGCGTTCTGGAGCTCGACGTAGACGTTGTCGCGGCCGAAGACCTGCTCGAGCCGGTCGAGCTCTGCCTCGGCGTCGGTTCCTCGGTTCTCCTCGAGCGCCTTGCTGACTCGTCCGGAGAGGCAGCCCGAGAGCGCGATCAGGCCGGCACCGTGGCGCTCGAGCAGCTCCCAGTCGACGCGCGGCTGGTAGTAGTAGCCCTCGAGGTAGCCGAGCGAGGAGAGCTTGATCAGGTTCCCGTAGCCCTCGTTCGTCTCGGCGAGGAGGGTGAGGTGAGCCTGGCCCTTCTGCTGCACGTGCCGGTCGTCGGTCACGTAGACCTCGCAGCCGATGACGGGCTTCACTCCCTCGTTCCGGGCCGCCTTGTAGAGGTCGACCGCTCCCGCGAGCGAGCCGTGGTCGGTGAGCGAGACGGCCGCCATCTCGAGCTCGGCGGCCCGCTTCGCGAGGTCCGGGATCCGGCAGGCGCCGTCGAGGATCGAGTACTCGGAGTGGACGTGGAGGTGGACGAAGGGCGCTTCGGGCACGGGAAGTCGATCGTACTCGGCGCTCCGGCGGACAGCGATCTCGCTCTAGGCAGCGCCGAACGAGCGGGTTACGATCGCCTCGATGCGTGTCCTTCTGGCGATCTTGCTCGCCGCCACGATGGCTCTGACGGCCGGCTGTGGCGGCGGCAAGAAGACCACGTCGTCCTCGAACGCGGCGGCGCCGCCCGCGTCGGGAGGCTCGGGCTCGCAGCCGAACTTCGCGAGCGCGAAGAACTGCCGGGACCTCGCCGGACTCGCCACGAAGGTGGCGAGCGCCGTCCAGTCGACGTCGGGTGACCCGGTGGCCACACTCAGAGCCGAGTCGAACGAGTTGCAGGCGCTGGCCGACGCGGCCCCGTCGGACATCCGCGGCGACTTCCAGACCTTCGCGACCGCGTTCAAGGGCTTCCTGCAGGCGCTCGACAAGGCGGGCTTCAAGCCCGGCTCCACGCCGACCGCGGCGCAGGTCAGCGCGCTCTCGAAGGCCGCACAGGCGTTGAACACCCCGAAGCTGAGGCAGGCCGAGGCGCACCTCAGCGCCTGGGCGGCGAAGAACTGCAAGGGCGTCCACGTAGGCGGGTGAGACCGCCTACCTGCGAAACAGGGCTCCCGGTCCGCGGATCGAGATAGAGCCGGTCGTCGATCTCGTACGCCCGCAGCGCCGCGGCCAGGCCTAGCCCCGCGAGGATCCCGGCGAGCAGGGCGGTGAGCGCCGGCTGGAACGCGAGCGCGACCGCCGCGAGGACCGAGACGCCGACGGTGCTCGGCAAGGCGGCGTGGAAGGCATGGAGCCAGGCGGGCGCGACGCTCGCCCCGGCGGGGAGCTCCGCGGGCTCCGCCGGGGCTCGCCGGAAGCGGGCGCGCGGATCGTTCGGGACGAGGAAGGCCATCGCGAAGGCGCCGACCACGAACGAGATGAGGGTGGTGCCCGTCCGGCCGCCGACTACGTAGGCCGCGCCGAGCCAGCCGGCGGCCAGCACGAGGCGCAGCGGCGCGACGAGCAGCAGCCTGAGCCGGACCGACTCCACGGTCACGGCCGAAGCCTAGATCGGTCCTGCGAGACTCCAGGCATCGCCAGGCGCCGTCTCGTCTCGCTCGCGCTCGTCGTCACCGCGCTGCTCGCGGTCGTCGGGATCGTGGCCCACGGCCGGCCGCTCGGCTCGCATCCCGGGAGCGGCAGCGGCCTGCCCACGGCGTTCTGGGACTACGTCTTCACGACCTTCGTCGTCGTCGAGCTGCTCCTGGTCGTCATCGGGCTCGTGGCGCTCTTCAAGTTCCGCCGCGACCCCGACCAGCGGCCGCCGCTCTACAGCCGGACCTTTCGCACCCTCGCGATCCTGATCGTCGGGGCTGCACTGCTCTCCTACATCGCGCGTCACGTCGACTTCCACCGGCTCTTTCATCCGGGGAAGGCGACCACGACGACCGCCGTCCCGCCCGCCAGAGGCGCGAAGGGGAAGCAGCACCGGCCCGCGCCCACGCCGGCGAGTCGCGTGCATTTCCGCTGGGACGAGCTCGCGATCGTCCTCGGGCTGCTGCTCGGGCTCGGCGTGCTCGCGGCGGCCACGCGCCAGCGACTCGGCCCGGGAGCGGCGGGCCGCCGGGCGCCCGAGGTGCTCGCCGCTGCGCTCGACGAGTCGCTCGACGACCTGCGGAGCGACCCGGACCTGCGCCGGGCGATCGTCGCGGCCTACGCCCGGATGGAGACCGCGCTCGCGGCGGCAGGCCTGCCGCGACACCCCGCCGAGGCGCCGCTCGAGTACGTCGAGCGGGCCCTCCTCACCCTCGACGCGAGCGCCCCGGCCGTGCGGAGGCTCACCGATCTCTTCGAATGGGCTAGGTTCAGCCACCATGAGCCGGAGCCGTCGATGAGAGACGAGGCGGTCGACGCGCTCGTGGCCGTGCGGGACGAGCTGCGCGCCTCGGAGCTGGCGCCGGCGTGAGGCTCGCAGGGCGGCTGCTCGTCCCGGGGCTCACGGCCGCCGTCGCGCTCGTCGCCCTGCTCGCCATCAGGCCGCTGTCGACCTCGCGCGCGCTAGCGATCTGGGTCGTGCTCGTCGCGGCGATCGCGCTTCTCCTGGTCGTCCAGCATTCCCGCGAGGACCGGCCGCGGGCCGGCCGCTTCGAGGCGGCGCTGCGCGCCAGGCCCCCGGCCGCCCCGCAGACGGTGGAGCTGCTCCGGGTGGAGCGCGACCTCGAGCTCGGCATCGCAGGCGCGGCCCACGCCCAGCAGAGGCTCCTGCCGCTCCTGAGGGCGGCGGCCGCAGCACGGCTCGCGTCACGTCACGGGATCGAGCTGGACCGGCGGCCCGAGGCGGCGCGGGCGTTGCTCGGGGAGCACGCGTGGGAGTGGCTGCGCCCCGA
The DNA here is from genome assembly GCA_036490825.1 of Gaiellaceae bacterium. Classification (GTDB taxonomy): domain Bacteria; phylum Actinomycetota; class Thermoleophilia; order Gaiellales; family Gaiellaceae; genus Palsa-739. The sequence goes on along the minus strand of DASXDE010000036.1, from coordinate 22,382 downwards.
CCGCCCCGAGCCGGCGGACCGGTTCGACCCGGGCGTGCCGCGGGAGCACGTCGCCGCACTGATCGAGCGGGTGGAGTCGCTGTGACCGCGCTCGCCGAGGTACGGCAGCACTCGGAGCGGATCCTCGCCGAGGTGGAGAAGGCGATCGTCGGCAAGCGCGGGCCGCTCGAGCTGATCCTGCTCGCGCTGCTCAGCGACGGCCACGTGTTGCTCGAGGACTACCCGGGCTTGGCCAAGACGCTGATCGCACGCTCCTTCGCGCAGGCGACCTCCCTCCAGTTCGCGCGCATCCAGTTCACGCCCGACCTGATGCCCGGGGACGTCACCGGCTCGCAGATCTTCGACCAGCGGACGACCGACTTCGTCTTCCGCCCCGGGCCGGTCTTCGCCAACCTGCTGCTCGCCGACGAGATCAACCGCGCGCCGCCGAAGACGCAGGCCTCGCTCCTCGAGGCGATGCAGGAGCGCCAGGTCACGATCGAGAACTCGACCCACCTGCTCGCGCCTCCGTTCCTCGTGCTCGCGACGCAGAACCCGATCGAGTACGAGGGGACGTATCCGCTCCCCGAGGCCCAGCTCGACCGGTTTCTCGTGCGCATCTCGATCGGCTACCCGGAGCGGGAGGACGAGATCGAGATGCTCGAGCGCCGGCTCGCGCGCGGCGTCGACGAGGTGGAGCTCGAGCCCGTGGTCGACGCGCCGACGCTCGTGCGGCTGCAACTCGCGCTCGAGCAGGTGCACGTCTCGGAGGCGATCGAGGGCTACGTCGTCGACATCGTGACCGCGACGCGCGAGTCGTCGCGGCTCGCGGTCGGCGCGAGCCCGCGCGGCAGCCTCGCCCTGCTCAAGCTCTCGCGCGCAAAGGCCGCGCTGGCCGGGCGTGACTTCGTGATCCCCGAGGACGTGAAGGCGGTCGCGGTGCCCGCGCTCGCGCACCGGCTGATGGTCCGGCCGGAGCTCTGGGTGCAGCGCCTGCGCGGCGAGGACGTCGTGCAGGAGGCGCTCGAGACGGTCCCGACCCCGCCTGCGGAGGACACACTGCGCACCGCGGAAGCGTGACCGGCTCCACGGCGTCACGGCTGCCGGCGTACGCCTTCCTCGCCGCGTCCGGGCTCGTCGCCGGCCTCGCGGCCGGCCGCGTCGAGCCGGTCGCGCTGGCCGCCCCCTTCATCCTCGCGCTCGTCGCCGCCGTGGCCGGCGGCGAGCCGCGGGTCTCGCTCCGGCTCTCGCTCGACCGCGAGCGCGCGCTGGAAGGGGACGAGGTGACGGCGACGATCGAGCTGTCGTCCGCCGGCGTCGAGCGGTACGAGCTGCTCGTCCCGCTGCCGCCGGAGTTGAGCGCCGAGGGCGCCCCCGCCCGCGCGTCGTTCCTGCGCAAGGACGAGGAGCGGACGGTCGAGCTGAAGCTGCGCTGCGAGCGCTGGGGAGCGTTCGCGGTCGGGCCGGTGCTCTTCCGCGCCCGGGACATGCTCGGGCTCCGCTCCTGGGAGGGCGAGGCGGGCGAGGCGCAGCCGCTGCGCGTCTATCCGAGGGAGGAGACGCTCCACTCCCTCGTGCCGCCGCTCGAGACGCAGGTGTTCGCGGGCAACCAGGTCTCGCGCTCCCGCGGCGAGGGCATCGAGTTCGCCGATCTCCGCGAGTGGCAGCCCGGCGACCGTGTGCGGCGCGTCAACTGGCGCGCCACCGCCCTCCGCGGCTCGCTGTGGGTGAACGAGCAGTACCCGGAACGGAACACCGACGTCGTCCTCTTCCTCGACACCTTCGCCGAGGTGCGGGCGCACGGCCGGAGCACGAACGACCGCGCGGTACGGGCGGCCGCGACGCTCGCCCACGGGTACCTGGAGCGAAAGGACCGGGTGGGGCTGGTCGGCTTCGGCGGGTTCCTCTCCTGGCTGCTGCCGGAGTCGGGGACGCGGCAGCTCTACGCCATCGTCGACACGCTGCTGACGAGCGACATCGTGCACAGCTACGCGTTGCGCGGCGTCGACGTGCTGCCGCCGCGGACGCTGCCGCCGAAGGCGCTCGTGCTCGCGATCACCCCGCTCCTCGACGACCGCACCGCCGCGGCGCTGCTCGACCTGCGCGCGCGGGGCTACGACCTGATCGTGGTCGAGGTGTCGCCGGTCGAGCTGCTCGAGCCCGAGCCGGCCTCGGCCGCCGAGCTCGCCCACCGCCTGTGGCGTCTCTCGCGGGAGGCTCAGCGCTGGCGCTACGAGCAGGTGGGCGTTCCCGTGGTCACCTGGCGGGAGGACGTGCCGCTCGCCGCCCCGCTCGAGGAGGTGAACGCATTCAGGCACCTGGCCCGGCCCGCGTAGCGACCGCCGCCGGAGCGCTGGCCGCGTACGGAGGCGTCCTCGCCGACGCGCTCGCGCGCGCCGGCTCGAGCGCGGGGTTCCTCGCTCCCGGCGCGGCGCTCGGCGTCCTGCTGCTCGTCGTCGCGCTCGTCTCCGGCGGCCGGGGCCTCGGCGCGGCGCTGTGGCTCGGCGGCGGGACGTACCTCGCCTTCCTCGTCGGCGTCGAGCACCACCGCATCGACCCGACGGCGCCGCTCGTGGCGCTGCTGCTCCTGCTGTGCGCCGAGCTGGCCGCGTGGTCGCTCGACGAGCGCTGGCGAATCCCCTCCGACCCACAGCTCCCCTGGCGGCGCGGCGCTGCCGTCGCGGCGCTCGCGCTGGCGGGCCTCGTGGCATCGACCGTCGTTGTCGCCCTGTCCGCTGTGCCGCCGGACCACGGGCTCGCGTGGACGGCGGTGGGGGCCGCGGCCGCGGTCGGAGCCGCAGGCACAGGCGTCTGGGTCGCTCGCCGCTAAAGAGCACGACGCTCGGCTACTGCACTGCGATTGCCTCGACCTCGACCATCATCTCGGGCCGCGCGAGCGCGGTGGTGCCGACCGCGGTCGAGGCAGGCTGCTCCCCGGCGAAGAACTCGCCCTTGATCCGCGTGTAGTCGCGCAGCCGGCTCATCTCGGTGAGGTAGACGGTGAGCTTCACGATCGCGTGCAGCCCCGTTCCGGCCTCTTCGAGGACAGTCCGCAGATTCTCGAAGACCTGACGGACCTGGGCGTCGAAGTCGCCCTCGCCCACGAGCTGCCCGTCGGCGGAGATCGGCGCCTGGCCCGAGACGAACACGATCAGGTCGGCGCCTTCGACACGCCACCCCTGGGAGAAGCCGGCCGCGTCCTGCCACGTCCACGGGTTGACCTGTCGCCTCTCCACGGACGCGGTTTACCGCGCGCGAGGCCTCACAAACGTCGAGTCGCCGCGCCGAGCGAGACGACCGGCTACTGCGTCGTCGACGAATCGCCGAGGCGGTGCCGGCGCCGGCGGATGTAGGCGTCGAACTCGTGGCGCGGGACGCGGCCCGGCCGGATCCCGCAGGCGACCGTCCGCAGCTCCCCCTGGCGGATCAGAGCGCGGACCTCGTCCTCGGAGCAGCGGAGCTCGGCCGAGATCTCGCGGACGGTCAGGGGTGCAGGCCGGTCCATGCCCAGACCTTACGGCGCGAGGCCGGTCTCCATTCCAGGATCGGCCACAGCCGGCGCGACGGACGCGGGCGACCCGACGCTTCCTCCGCGTCGCGCAGCTGGGTCCGCAGCTCCTGCTTTTGCAGCGCCACCGAGACACGCTCGGCGTGGTCGATCGCTCAGCTGTTGTAGGTGGCGATGGAGATGTTCGGCACGCCCGTAAGCGTACGCGAGCGGCTTCAGTCGCAGTCGGTGACGCCGGGATCTCGCCGGCCGTGGAGGTAGAACGCGTCGACCCGCCCGCCCCGGCCGAGGGCGACGGTCGTCCAGACTCGCTTGCCCTGGAGGCGAATCGCGCCGACGCAGCCGAAGAGCGCCCGCCGGTGCAGGAGCCGCTCGGCCCGCTTCGTCGGCGTCCCGATCCGGACGCCGGCGGCCTCCGCAAAGCGTCGATCCCGGGTGATGAAGAGGCTCAGCCTCCCGCGGACGAGATAGAAGGACGTCCGGCAGGCGATCGGATACGCGCTCCAGTACCGCTCGGCGCCGGCGCCGGGCGCGCACTGGTAGCCCAGCACCTCGTAGCCGACGCCGCGGTCACCCTTCGCGACGCGAAAGACGTCGGCCGTCCCGGCGTAGGCGATCACCTGCCCCAGACTGCTCCGGTTGATCTGCAGCGGGCCGATCGCCCCGTCGGGATCGATGCGCACCGCGCCTGTCAAGGAAGTCCCTGGAAGGTTTCCGCCCTGGGCCGCGTCTGGTTTCGTGACAGCGCCGGATCGGGCGCGGAGGGTTCCGCAAGGAGGAGAAATGTCGGACGAGCTGCTCAACTTGTCCAACGAGCTGCTGAAGAACGAGGAGCTCGACGTCGAGGGCCACGTCAAGAAGAGCAAGGACGAGCCCCGCGAGGACAAGGACGCGGACGACGTCGAGGCGCATCTGCTCGACCAGAATCTGCTCAACCAGGATCTGCTCGACCTCTAGGACCACTGCGGAGGGACGTGAGGCCCGGCGGGCTGCGGGGCCTCACGTCGTGCGTGCCGCCCGGGCTTCCGGGGCCCTCCGGCCTTGTCAAGCCCCGGCAGGAGGCGTTCAATCGCGAGAGTGTCTCCCCTTCGCAGCAGGCTCGCCGCCGCCGCGTCCGCGAGTAGGAACGAGAACGTCAGGCGCGTGGAGCTCGCGTGGGGCGCCGCGATCAGCGCCGAATGGGCGTATTTCGTCGCGCTGGGGGTCTTCGCCTACCACGCCGGCGGGGCGTCGGCCGTCGGGCTCGCCGGGCTCATCCGGCTGCTGCCCGCCGGCCTCATCGCGCCGAGCGCGGCATCGCTCGGCGACCGGATCCCGCGCGAGCGGCTTCTTCTCGGTGCGGCGCTCCTCGGAGCAGCCGCTCTCGCCGGCTCCGCAGCGGCGGCGTTCGCGGGCTCGGAGGGCGGCGTGTATGCGTGCGCGGCGCTCTTCGGGATCTCGAGCACCCTGACCAGGCCGACGCTCCAGGCGCTCCTCCCCTCCCTGACGCGGACGCCCGAGGAGCTGGTCGCAGCGAACGCCGCCACCTCGACCGTCGAGAGCCTCGGCACGCTCGTCGGCCCGCTGATCGCCGGCGTCCTCGTCGAGCAGGCGAGGGTCGGCGTCACCTTCGCCGTCGCGGCCGGCGCCCTGGCCCTCGGCGTCGCCCTGATCCTCCGCGTCCACGTGGAGGGCCCGGCTACCGGGCGGGCTGCTTCGCCCGGCCGTCGAGCCTACGCCTGGCGAGCCGTCGAACGGCACCCCGGTGCGCGGGTCGTGGTCGTGCTGATGGTCGCGCAGGCATTCGTCCGCGGCTGCCTGAACGTCCTCATCGTCGTCGCCGCCTTTCGGCTCCTGCACGGCTCGGGAGGCACGGTCGGCGCCCTGACGGCGGCAATCGGCGCCGGCGGCGTGATCGGCGCGGTCGCGTCCTCGACCTATCACGGCGGCCGCCTCGCACGCGTGTTCGCGCTCTCGCTCGTCGGCTGGGGCGTGCCGATCGCGCTCGTGGCGCCGCGCCCGCAGCTCGTCGCCGCATTCGTGCTCCTCGCGATCGTCGGCGCCTCCAACAGCATCGAGGACGTCTCCGGCTTCACCCTGCTGCAGCGTGCGATCCAGGACGATGCCCTGAGCGGTGTCCTCGGCCTGATCTGGGGCGCTGCGATGGGCGCGCTCGCGCTCGGCTCGGTCGCCACGCCGCTCCTCGTGCGGGAGCTCGGCGCCCGCTCCGCCTTCGTGCTGGTCGGAGTCCTGCTGCCGCTGCTCGCGCTGGCCGGCTTTCGCCGGATCAGAGAGCTCGACAGCGCGGCGGCGCCGAGCAGGCAGCAGCTCCTCGTGGACGACGTGCCCATGTTCGCGCCGCTCTCACTCGCGGCCAAGGAGCGGCTGGCCACGAAGCTCGTCCCGCTCGACGTCCCGGCCGGAACGACGATCGTCCGCGCCGGCGAGGTCGGTGACCTCTTCTACCTGATCGACTCCGGCGCCGTTCGGATCGAGCTGGAGGACTGTGAGAAGGAGAGCGGCGCGGGCGACTACTTCGGCGAGATCGCCCTGCTGCGCGACGTCCCGCGGACGGCAACGGTCACCGCCACGACCGCGACGCGGCTCTTCACGCTGGAGCGGGCGGACTTTCTCGCCGCCGTGACCGGCCACGTGCTCGCCGAAGCCGCGGCGGAGGACGTCGTCGGCGCGCGCCTCGCCGAGCGCGGCCTGCCAGCCTAGGGAAGGCGATCGCGGCAGCGCTCAGGCGGGCACGGTGACGACCTGCTGGATCATGCCGCCGTCGATCACGTAGCTCGCGCCGGTCACGTAGGTCGCCTCCTCCGAGCAGAGCCAGGCGACGAGGGCCGCCACCTCCTCCGGCCTGCCGGGCCGGCCGAGCGGCACCTCCGGCTCGAGCCGCTCCGCGTCGGCCTCGTTTCGGGGCGTCGCGATCACTCCGGGCGCGACCGAGTTGACGCGGATCCCATGCTCGGCGAGCTCGAGCGCGAGGTTGCGGGTCAGCATCCCGAGCGCCGCCTTCGCCGCGGCGTAGACCGCGAAGCTCGGCCGCGGGATGTGCTCGTGGACCGACGTGATGTTCACGATCGAGCCGCCGCCCTCCTGGTCCTTCATCCGCCGGGCGGCGGCCTGCGCCGCCAGAAAGCTGCCCCGGACGTCGACGTCGAACGTGAGGTCGAAGTCCTCGACCGTCAGCTCGAGGAACGGCTTCGCGGTCGAGAGGCCGGCGTTGTTGACGAGCGCGTCGAGCCCGCCGAGCTTCTCGACCGTCCCGGCGACGAGCCGCTCGGGCACCGCGGGGTCGGCGATGCTGCCCCAGATCCAGTGGATCCGCTCCTCCCCGTACCGCGTGCGCAGGTCGAGGAACGGCCCCTCGTGCCGCTCCTCGTCGTCCTGCGTCGCGTAGCCGACCTTCCAGCCGTCGGCGAGGAGACGCTCGGCGATCGCCAGCCCGATGCCGGTGTTCGCGCCGGTGACGAGTGCGACGCGGTCGGCCACAACCGGATTCTTCCGGATCGCCGTCAATCTAGGATGCGGACGTGGACCGGGCCGAGCTGCAGGCGCTGCAGAAGCCGCTCAAGGAGCGCTACCGCGAGGAGCCGGCGGCCGCGCTCATCACGCTGCACGCCGACGGGACGCTGGACGAGGAGCAGATCGCGTGCAAGGTCGACACCGGCCGCGTGCTCGTCGAGGCCGGCCTCCACCCCGCCACCGGCGGCACCGGAGCGCTGGCCTGCTCCGGCGACATGCTGCTCGAGGCGCTCGTCGCCTGCGCCGGCGTCACGCTGCGGTCGGTCGCGACCTCGATGGAGCTCGACGTCGCGGGCGCGGTCCATGCGGAGGGCGACCTCGACTTCCGCGGCACGCTGGGTGTGGAGCGCGGGGCTCCGGTCGGCTTCACCGCGATCCGGCTCCGCTTCGACCTCGCGTCGGAGGCCTCGCGGGAGGCGCTCGACAAGCTGCTCGAGCTGACGGAGCGCTACTGCGTGGTGGGCCAGACGCTCTCGGCGGGCGTCCCGCTCGAGTTCAGCTACTCGACCTCGTAGGCCATCAGGATCGCGTCGACGAACTCGCCGCCGCGGCGGTAGTGGCGCTTGCGGTACCCCTCGCGCTCGAACCCGAAGGCCTCGTACAGCGCGAGCGCAGCGTCGTTCCAGGGGAAGACGTGCAGCTCGAGCTTGCGCACACCCGCCTGCCGCGCCCACTCAACCGCGGCCTCCATCAGCGCCGTGCCGACGCCCTGCCGGCGCGCGGCCTGCGCCACCATCAGGCCGACGTCCGCGACATGGGTGCTCGCGGGATGCGGGTCGCGCCCGACCGACAGCCGGCCGACGAGCGTCCCGTCCTCACGCTCCGCGACGAAGACCGCCGCATGCGGGTAGCGGCGGAGCGCCTTGAGGAAGCGTCGCTCGTCGCCGGCGCTGCGCCACTCGCCGGCAACGCTGATCAGCCAGCCCTCGGGCTCGGCGCTGACCTCGTCCGCGAGCCGGGTCAGCTGCTCCGCGTCGGAGGGATCGGCGTGCCGGATCAGGAAGCTCACCCCTCAACCACTACCGCACCGCCGCCGCGCCGTGGGTCGCCTGCGGCCGCGAGCGAGCCGTCGTCCCGGATCTCGACCGCCGAGACGCCGCCGAAGAAGAGGTTTCGCTCTCGCCAGCGGACGACCGGGTAGCCCGCCGCCTCGAGCTCGTCCGCCGCGGCCGGGTCCTCGCAGTGCACGATGCCGGCCTCGACGTGCAGCCGCGGCGCCTCGACCGCCGTCCCCACGTCCAGCCCGCGCGCGGCGACGTTCGCCACGACCTGCAGCAGCGCGCCGTGCAAGCGCCGGCTTCCCGCGGAGCCGAGCACGAGCCGCGCCCTGCCGTCGCGCAGCAGCAGGGAAGGCGCCATCAGCGACAGCACCCGCTCGCCGGGGCGCTCCTCGCCCGCCAGGTGGGTCTCGCCCAGCATGTTGTTGAGCGGGAGACCGGTGCCCGGGACGACGACCCCGCTCGCGGAGCCGAGCGAGCACGAGAGGGACACCGCCGTGCCGTCGCCGTCGACGACGCTGATGTGGGTCGTCCCCCCGGTGGCCTCGTCGCGCGCCGCTTCCTGCGCCTGCATCGCCCGCGCCACGGCGAGCGGCGTCGCCTCCGCGTCGCCGAGCGCCTCGAGCCCGACGGCGAGCAGGTGGCCGCCGCGCGACGGTGGCGGGTTCGTGAGCAGCACACCGCCGCGGTAGCGCACCTCGAGCGGCTCGCGTTCGATCACCCGGTAGCGGGCGAGATCCTCGTGCGTGAGCGGGACGTGCGCGACGATCCGGTCGGCGAGCTCGCCGGTGTAGAGGCCGCGCGGGCCTTCGGCGGCGATCTGCTCGAGCGTATCCGCAAGCTCGGGCGCCGCGAAGCGCTCGCCCACCTCGAGGGCGCGGCCCGGACCATAGACCGCGTCGCCCTCGGGCGAGTGGCGCAGTAGCGGGTCGAGGATCTCGTGCAAATACGCCTGCGCCTCGTTGAGGGGCGCTCCCTCGCGCGCCAGGCGCACCGCCGGGGCGAGCAGGTCCGACCACGGGAGCGACCCCCAGCGAGCGTGAGCCTCCCACAGCCCGAGACCGACTCCCGGCACTGCGACGGAGGTCGGGCCGGTGTAGAAGATCTGCTGGTAGTCACCGAAGTCGACGACGACCTCGAGGAGGTCGCCGGCCGGCGCCGGCTGCAGCGGCATCGCGACGAAGAAGTCGAGGAGATGCGTCCGCCCCTCGCCCGCGCTGTGGACGAGGAGAAAGCCGCCGCCGCCCAGGCCGGTGAGCGGGCTCTCGCAGACCCAGGACACCGCGGCCGCGGCGATGCACGCGTCCACGGCGTTGCCGCCGGCGCGCAGGACCTCCGCCCCCGCCTCGGCGGTGAGCTGATGCCCGGCTGCCAACGCACCCCGCATGGACCGAGCGTACGCTGCCCGAATGACCGACGCGTCTTGCGCGGCCGCGGCACGCGCCTCGTGGCGGCTGCGGCTGCCGGTCGCGCGCGAGGCGGCACTTTGCGCCGCGATCGCGACGACCGCCGGTTCCCTGCTCGCCTGGCTCGCCCCGCCCGGCGGCGATCTCGCGGCCCACGAGTACCAGCGGTCGCTCTTCCTCGCGCACGGCTTCACGCTCTGGGACAACTTCTGGTACGCCGGGCGCTACGCCTTCGTCGGCTACAGCATCCTCTACTACCCGCTGGCCGGCCTACTCGGGATCCGGCTGCTCGCAGTGCTCACGATCGCGCTCGCCGCCGGCGCCTTCGCGGGGCTCCTGGAACGGGAGTGGGGACGCGCCGCCCGCTGGGCCGGCCGCTCCTTTGCCGTGGTCTGGCCGGGGGTCATCCTGGCCGGCGAGTTCCCGCTCGCGCTCGGCATCGCGCTCGCGCTGCTCTGCCTGCTCGCGCTGCAGGCGCAGCGGCGCTGGACGGCCGCGGCGCTCGTCGTTCTCGTCATCGCGGCCAGCCCGGTCGCGTTCGTCCTCCTCGCAGTCGTGCTCGCAGGGATGGCGGCCGCGCGCCGCCGCCCGCTGCGCGGCGCCACCGTCCCGGCGCTCGCAGTCCTGCTCGCCGCCGCCGCCGAGGCGCTCGTGCTCCATCTTTTCCCGGTCGGCACGCTCGGCTTCCCCACTGGCGAGGCGATTCAGGCGGTCGCGTTCTGCGTCGTTCTGTTCGGACTGACGTGGGGCCTCGACCGCGCCCGCGGCCTGAACATGGTCATGGCCGTCTACCTGATCGCCGTGATCGCGACGTACGCGATCCCGACCGGGCTCGGCCACGACGTCGCGCGCATGCGCCTGCTCGCCCTGCCGATCGCACTGCTCGTCGCCGCGCTGCGGCGCTACCGGCCGTGGCCGGTCGTGCTCGCGGCGATCGCGCTCGCGGCCGCGTGGAACGTCTTCCCGCTCGCGAGCAGCTGGGCGAGCAGCGCCGCGGACCGCACGTCGAACGCGACGCTGTGGACGAGCCCCGTGGACTACCTGCGGACACATCTGCAGACGGGGTACCGCGTCGAGGCCGTGGACACGAGCGACCACTGGCCCGCGCTGTACCTCGGCCGGGCGGGGCTCCCGCTCGTGCGCGGCTGGTTCCGGCAGGACGACCACCCTGTGGCCTCGATGCTCTACCGGCGGTTCGACGCGGCCGAATACGTCTCCTGGCTCCATCGCCTCGGTGTGGCGTACGTCGTCCTCACGAACGCACCGCCCGACCACAGCTCCCGCCGCGAGGCGAGGCTCGTCCGGGGCGGCGGCGCCGGGCTGCGGCAGGTCTTCGCCACCCGTGACATCTCGATCTACGCCGTGCCGCAGCCGCAGCCGATCCTCACCGGGCCGGGGCATCCCGCGGTGCTCGCGCTCCGCGAGTCGCGCCTCGTCGTCCGCGTCACCCGGGCGGGGACGTACGACGTCGCGGTTCGCTGGTCGCCGTACTGGCACGCTTCGAGCGGCTGCCTCACTCGCGCACCGGACGAGCTGGTGCGGCTCCGCACCGCGGGGCCGGCAACGGTGCGGATCGGGTTCGACGTCGACGCGCACGGCCTGCTCGACGCCTTCGACGGCGCCACGCCGGCCTGTCCTTCTGGCACGCGCTAGTCGACTTCGCGCACCAGCTCGGACAGCGGCTTGCGGTTCGCGCGCGCCGACCACTCCTCGGCGCTGCGGCCCGCGGGGTCGCGCGGGCGCGCCGGATGGCCGAAGGAGAGGATCGCGCGCACCTCGCCGCCGCAGATCTCCGCCGCCGAGTCGGCGTCCTGCAAGCCGTTCGGGCAGGAGACCACGCCGTCGCCCCACGCCGCGAGCATCATGTTCTGCGCGCAGCGGCCGGCGTCGAAGCCGCGGGCCTCGCCGACGATCGCGACCACGAGCGCGGCCGAGCGGACGTTCTCGGGCGCATAGACCGTCTGGGACAGGCGGTCTCGCGCCTGTCCCGAGACGACCACGAACTCCCAGCGCTGGCGGTTCTTGGAGCTGCCGGAGAGCCGCCCGCCGTCGAGGATCCGCTGCCGCACGTCGTCGGCGATCGGCGTGTCCGCGTACAGGCGCTCGTCGCGCTTCGAGGCGATGGCGAGGTAGGGCTCCACCGCCGCCGGCCCGCGTCAGCTTTTCAGGAAGGAGGGAACGTCGAGGTCGCCACCCTCGACCGAGGGGCGGCGTTGCTCGGGCGACGGCGTCCCGAAGTCGCCGCGCGGGCGGCGGCCGCGGGCGCCGAAGCCGGTGGCGACGACCGTCACCCAGACCTGCCCGGTCAGCCGGTCGTCGACGGTGGCGCCGAAGATGATGTTCGTGTCGTCGGTCGCGGCGGCGCGGATCACCTCGGCGGCCTCGTTCACCTCGACGAGGGTCAGGTCCTCGCCTCCCGCGATCGAGAGGAGGATGCCGCGCGCTCCGGTGATCTCGGCGTCGATGAGCGGCGAGCGCAGCGCCCGCTCGGCGGCCTCACGCGCCCGGCCGTCGCTGCTCGAGGAGGAGAAGCCGATGCCCATGAGCGCCGTGTCCGAGTCGGACATGATCGTGCGCACGTCGGCGAAGTCGAGGTTGATCAGCCCGGGCATCGTGATCAGGTCGCAGATCCCCTGGACGCCCTGGCGGAGGACGTCGTCGGCCACCTTGAACGCGTCGAGCATGGACGTGGAGCGCTCCAGCACCTCGAGCAGCCGGTCGTTCGGGATCACGATCGTCGTGTCGCACGCGACGCGGAGGTCGGCGATCCCCTGCTCGGCCTGGCTCTTCCGCTTCGTCCCTTCGAAGCGGAACGGCGTCGTGACGATGCCGACGGTGAGCGCGCCGATCTCGCGCGCGATCCGCGCCACGATCGGCGCGGCGCCGGAGCCGGTGCCGCCTCCCTCGCCGGCGGCGACGAACACCATGTCCGAGCCGCGCAGCTCCTGCTTCAGCTCGTCGTACGCCTCGTCGGCCGCCCGGCGGCCCACGTCGGGGTCGGAGCCCGAGCCTAGACCCTGCGTCAGCTCGCGGCCGATGTGGATCTTGACCGGCGCATCGCTCGTGTGGAGTGCCTGGATGTCGGTGTTGACGGCGATGAACTCGACCTGGCTGATCCCGGCGTCGATCATGCGGTTGACGGCGTTGAGGCCCGCACCGCCGACGCCGACGACCTTGATCACCGCGAGGTAGGCGCCTGTGTCGGCGCCCGCCCGATGCAGGCGCGCGGGCGAGTCCGGCAGCGGCTCGAGGTAGCGCGAGACTGGCGGCAGGTCCGCCGGGCGGAGCTCCGGCGGCGGGAGCGGATCGGGATCGGGCGTCGGAGGAGGCGGCTGCGGATCGGGCAGCGGCGGCCCGGGCGCGGGCTCGGGCGACGGGGTCGGCGGGACCGGAGTCGGCGCCTCGACGCCGGACTCCTCCCAGCTTGGGACGTGCTCGACCGTCCGCTCGTCCGGCTCGGCCGGCGCCTCGGTCTCGGAGGTGGCCGGAGCGGTCGTCGCGGCGTCCTCGGGCGGCTGCGGCTCGGCCTCGCCGCGCTGCTCCGCCTGCTTCTGCGCCGCTTCCGTCGCGCGGAAGAGCTCCGCGAGCGGGCCCTCACGCATGCTGGCGCGCCGACGCGCCATGGAGCACCTCCTTCGCCAGGTCACGGTACATCCCGGCCGCTTCGCCGCCGGGGTCGTACTTGAAGATCGACTGTCCCTTCACCGGGGCCTCGGCGTAGCGCACCGTCTTGCGGATCTTCGTGTTGAGCACGAGGTCGCCGAAGTTCTCCTTCAGGATCTCCACGGCCTCGCGCGAGTGGAGGAGCCGCCGATCGAACATCGTCGCCAAGATTCCCTGGATCCCGACGTTCGGGTTGAGGTTCTCGCGAATCATCGAGAGCGTGTTCTCGAGCTGGACGAGCCCGCGCAGGGACAGGTACTCGCACTGGACCGGGACGATCACGCCGTCGGCCGCGACGAGCGCGTTGATGGTCAGCAGCCCGAGCGACGGCGGCGTGTCGATGAGGACGAAGTCGTAGCTCTCGCGCACGGGCATTAGCGCCTTCTCGAGCGCGCGCTCGCGGCCGATCATCGAGGCGAGCGCGAGCTCGGCGCCGGCGAGGTCGATCGAGGAGACGGCGAGGTCGAGCTCGTTCGTGCGCACGATCTCGGTGATCGGCAGCCGGTGGACGAGGACGTCGAACATCGAGCGGTCGATCTCGTCCGGGTTCCATCCCTGCGACATCGTCAGGTTGCCCTGGGGGTCGAGGTCGACCGCGAGCACGCGCAGCCCCTGCTCGGCGAGCGCCACCCCGAGATTGAGGGTCGTCGTCGTCTTCGCGACGCCCCCCTTCTGGTTGGCGAAAGCGATCACCCGGGCCATGGTCGGACCGCTATCCGCCGTCCGCGCGAGCGGACGGGCTAGTAACCGCGTGAGCGCCATCCCTGCTGACCTTTCGTAGCGCCGTAGTCGACTCCTTCTCGATTAGTTTCCCCCGATGGAGCTGCACTGATGGAGCGGAAATGGCGCGTGCTCATCGTGGTGTGCGTGGCGGTCTTCATGCTGCTACTCGACATCACGGTAGTCAACGTCGCGCTGCCGAACATCGAGAACGAGCTGCACACGTCCTTCACCGACCTGCAGTGGGTCGTGGACGCGTACGCGCTCACCCTCGCCGCGACGATGCTCAACGCCGGCTCGCTCGGCGATCTGCTCGGCCGCAAGCGCGTCTTCCTCGTCGCGATTGCGCTCTTCACCCTCGCCTCGGCGCTCTGCGGCGCGGCCCAGTCGCCGCTCTGGCTGATCCTCGCGCGTGGCGCGCAAGGGCTTGGCGGCGCGGGCATGTTCGCGGTCTCGCTCGCGATCATCTCGCAGGAGTTCCACGGGCGGGAGCGTGGCACCGCCTTCGGGATCTGGGGCGCGACGGTCGGGATGGCGGTGGCGATCGGGCCGCTCGTCGGCGGCGTGCTCACCACCTACGTCGGCTGGCGCTGGATCTTCTTCGTCAACCTCCCGATCGGCGTCGCCTGCGTCGCCGCCGGGCTGCGCACGCTGCACGAGACACGCGACGAGGAGCACGGCGGCTTCGACCTGCCCGGGCTCCTCACGCTCACGGCCGGCCTGTTCGCGTTCGTGCTCGGCCTGTTCCGCGGCACCGACTGGGGCTGGTCGAGCGGCCGCATCGTCGGCCTGTTCGCCGCCGCCGCCGTCCTGCTCGTCGCGTTCGCGGCGATCGAGCTTCGCCAGGCGGCGCCGATGTTCGACTTCCGGCTCTTCAAGGTGCCGACCTTCACGGGCGCGCAGATCACGGCCTTCTCGATCTCGTCCGGGATGTTCGCCCAGTTCCTCTTCCTGCCGCTCTACCTGGAGAACGTGCTGGGCCATTCCGCGGTCTGGGCGGGCGTCCGCTTCCTGCCGCTCTCCCTCGTCTCCTTCGTCGTCGCGCCTGTCGCGGGCAGGCTGTCGACCCGGCTGCCGGTGCGCTTCCTGCTCAGCGGCGGGCTGTTCCTCACCGGAGCCGCGCTGCTGTTGATGTGGGGAATCGAGCTCGGCTCGAGCTGGACGACGCTCCTCCCGGGCTTCATCGTCGGCGGCGTCGGGATCGGCCTCGTCAACGCGCCGCTCGCGTCGACCTCCGTCAGCGTCGTCGAGCCGCGGCGAGCCGGGATGGCCTCTGGGATCAACAACACGTTCCGCCAGGTCGGGATCGCGACCGGCATCGCGGCGCTCGGGGCGATCTTCCAGAGTCGGGTCGCCTCCCACATCACCGCCTCGGGAAAGGTCCCGGCCGGACAGGTGAGCCGCTTCGCGCAGGCGGTCTCGTCGGGCGCCACGGACGCGGCGCTGCGGGCCGTGCCCGCGCAGGCGCGCGCGCAGGCCGCGACGCTCGCCCACGCCTCGTTCATCAGCGGCCTGAACCGGATCCTCTTCGTCGCGGCCTTCGTCCTCTTCGCGGGCGCGGTCCTCGCCCTGCTCCTCGTGCGGCGGCAGGACTTCGTCGCCAGCGGCCCGCAGGTCGCGGCAGAAGCGGACTAGACGATTGATTCCTGACGCCCCTGTCCGGCACGCCACTTTGGAATCGATCGTCTAGGCAGCAGCGCGCGCGAGGCGCGGGCGGCGGCGCACACGCAGGGCGAGCCGCCAGGTCGCGATCAGGAGGATCACGGCGGCGCCGGTCACGATGACGAGCGCCTGTGCGGCGACCGAGAAGGCGACCGCGTTCGCGGTGCCGACGCCGCTGAGGGCAAGGATCGCGGCGCCTGCGCCGGCCTGGGTGGCGGCACCGGCGGGGGCGATCGGCAGGGCGGCCGAGGCCGCCGAGGCGACGAGGAACGCAAGCGCGAGCACGAACGATCCCGGCATGGAGAGCGCGTTGAGGAGAAGGAAGACGGCAAGCCCGCGGAGGCTCCAGGAGACCGAGATGAGCAGCCAGGCCGCCCAGGCCCCCTTCGTGCAGTGCGTGTGCTGGGCGAGCCAGCGGCCGAAGCGCCGGCGCGTTACGAACGGCAGGCCTGCGATCCGGGGCAGGAAGGCGACGACGACGGCCGCCGCGATCCCCGCAGCGGCGACGACCGCGAAGCCGGCGCGCGCCGTCCACTGGCTGGACCCCGCGGCGGCGACCGAAGCCATCGGTGTGAGCGCCGCATTGTCGAGCATCCCGAGCACGATCAGGCTCAGGCCGAGCGTGCCGAGCCCGGTCTTCGTGCCGGGGTAACGCTTCACGATCGCGATGCGGATCGCGTCGTCCACTCTGCCCGGCAACGCAATCCCTCCGACGCAGGCGGCGCCGCCGGCGAAGGCGAGCGATTGCGCGGTCGGCCGCTCGCTCGCCTGGAAGAGCCGCTGCCAGCCCCACGCCTTGAAGGCGTAGGCGGCGAGGAAGAGGAGCGCCGATCCGGAGACGAGCCACGGGTCGGCGTGGTGGATGGGCCAGCCGCCGCCCACGAAGTGGCGGACGCTGAAGACCGCCACCGCGAGCAGAACGAGGCCGAAGCCGCCGTTCAGCACGAGCTGAACCTTCCGATTGGACAAGAGCCGCATCACCGCAGTCGCAACGGGGCTATCGGCGCGCGCGGGGCGAAACTGTGTCACTCGATCGAGGCCGCCACGGGGACGGCACGCTAGCAGTGTTTCCGAGCACGTCCGCGGCGAGGTCGAGCCGCAGGGACCGGCCGGCCGCCGTCCGCAGGCGGATGCTCGCCGTCTGGGCCGACGTCTCGATCGCGCTGCCGAGCGGAGCAGCGACGATCGTCAGGGCGCCCGTCGGGCCCGCATCGATGGCCCGCACGGTCTGCTCGCCGGAGACGAGATCCTGGCGGACGACCACGACGCGGCCCAGGGACGGGTCTTCGCCGGCGGCGCCCGCGTAGACCGCGACGAGCGTCCTGCCGTCGCTCACGAGCCACCCGTTCCGTGCTTGCAGGAGCGACGTCGAGACGGGCACCGGCACCTCAGGGCCGAGCATCCGGCCCGGAATGGGATCCGGCTCGAAGGCCGGAGCAGTAGCGGGCCGGGTGTTCGAGTCGGTCGTGGCGACGGAGGCGAGACGCTCGAGAGCGGCAGCCTTCTCCTCCGGAACCGCACCGACCGTCTCGGCCAGTGCGAAGCCGCCTCCCACTCCGGCGGCGAGACCTGCGAGCGCCGCCGCGGCCAGCCGCACGCTCAGCAGCCGAAGCACACGAGCTCCGTGCCCACGAGACCGCTGTTCAGGGAGTCGAGAGCGCTCCAGGCGGCGGCAGGTGTCAGCCCGACGCCGGTCGAGCCGGTCACACCCTCGAAGAAATAGCCGCCGTTGTCGGCCTCCCACCACTTCCTCACGACCGTCCACTGGCTCGCGTTGGCCGCGTAGTAGATCTCCGGCAGCGGCAACGCGAGCCCGTGGAAGGAGACGTAGCCGACGTCGCTCACGCTCCACCCGTTGTTGCAGGCGCCGTCGCCGCTGCCGCTCTGCGGGCAGCCGTCGGCTGAGCCGAAGTCGTAGTAGAGCGCCCAGCCCTGGCCCTGGTCGCCGTTCACGAGCTGCTTCGTGAGCAACGGCCCGTCCCAGCTCGGCTCCATGTCGGAGGCGGCATCCGACGTCTGGCTGGAGTAGCCCCTCGAGGCCTGGTAGTCGTGGAGATCGTCCGAGCTCTCCGACTGGTGGTACCCCGCGTACCACGCGTCCGTGGTCGACATGCCCGAGTTGGACAGGTGGTAGTTGGTGTTCCCGTAGACGATGTCGACGCCGCCGCGGACGTGACAGTTGTGGTAGCCGTCGGCCGCCGCCTTCAGCGCGCCGAGGATGTCGGAGTTGGAGAACCGCGTGTTGCTGAAGTCGACCGCGCCCCAGCTGCTCGAGCTCAGCTTGCGTGCCGCACCGAAGTCGAGCAGCAGGACGCGGAGCCCGGTCCCCGGCTGCGCCCGTGCGAAGTCACAGCCGCGCGCATAGGCGTAGGACCTGAGCCCGCTCGCCGAGGAGCCGTACATGTACGACGCCGTGACCGGCGCGGGCGCCGCCGCGGCGGCAGCCGATAGCGCCGCGGCGAGCGCGAGGAGCGGGCTCACGAGGACATCTCCGCTAGGACGAGCGCTTCCACCGCCTCCCGGGCCCGCGGATCGCGCTCGCGCTCGGCCCACACGGTCGCCTCGCGCACGAGCTCCCGCAGCTCGGCGAGGAGGGACGGGACGCCGGCGCCGTCGCGCTCGAGCGCCTCGATTCGTTCCAGCCGGGCCAGTACCGCACGAGCTTCGTCCATGTCCCGAGGGTAGGAGGCAACCGGTGACGTGTCTGTGCCGGCTAGCTCGCGCGTTGCTGGAGGCTTGCGACCGCTCCGCCCGCCCCGAGGAGCGCCTCGTCGAGGTCGGCGACGAGCCTCCGCCGGTTGTCGTGGAGGAGCACAGCGACGAGCAGTCGCCGCAACAGCTCGCACGTCGGCTCTCGCAGCTTCTGCGCGAGTCCGGCACGCTCCTGGGGAGTCGCGCCTAGCAGGGCGGCGCCACGCATCGCGGCCGCCCAGGCGCCGTCGCCCTCGCCGAGCGCCGACTCGAGCGCGTGGCGGAGTTGCTCGCCGCGGAACGGCTCCGACTGGAAGAGCGCCAGCTCCCAGCGGTCGAGCGCGTCGCCGAGGCGGGGATCGTCGTCGGCGACGACGAGGCGCACGCGGAGGTCCGTCGCCACCCCCGCGCGGAACGGGTCGAGGCGCGTGGGCTCGCCCGGCGGCGCCGTGGCCGCGATCGGAAGCACGGGCCGGATCCCGTAGGGACGCCAGTCGAGCCGCTCGAACAGCACCGGCCCGGCCGCGACGGGCGCCGCGGTCGCCAGCCGGATGGCGGTCACCGCGTCGGCGAGCTCGCCCGGCGCGTCGGGCGCCTCGTCTGCCCCGCTCGCCAGCGAGCGCTCGAGCTCGAGAACGCAGATCCGGTCGGGCTCGCGGCCGAACGCGCGCGGCAGGAGGCCGGCCGCCTCCGGCCACATCGCCGCGAGCTCGCCGGTGGCGGCGACCCGCACTCGGATCCCGTCGCCGAGCTCGATCTGCGTGCCGACGGAGAGTCCGACGAGCGGCGCGACGGCGCCGTACGAGTGCCCTTCGCCGTACAGCGAGCCCTCGAGCTCCTCGTACGCGCGCGCGAAGGCGGAGTCGTCCCAGTCGAAGCCGCCGCAGCCCTCCGCGGTGCGCACCAGGAGCGGCACGAGCACGCTGCGGTAGACGGCGCGTCGCTCGTCCCTGACGTCTCCTTCGTGGGCGTGGGCGAAGATGCGCGCCGCCGGCTCGCGGAGCAGGTCGGCGACGGCGTCCTGCACGTCGACCCTCGCGAAGAGCCGCTCCGCGCGCGCCTCGACGAAGCCGCGTACGAGCGGGCGGTACTCGTACAGCGTCGGTCTCCCGTACGAGCCGTGCTCCTCGAAGGCGAACGGGAAGTCGGCGCCGTCCTCGAGCTCGCGGGTGAACACGGCGAAGGCGCCGAGGCAGAAGCGGCGGAGGGTGTCGTGGAGGTGCGGCGCGCGCATGCCGACTTGACGACTACGACGGCGGGACGTTGCCTCCTACCTGGCAGCCGGGGCACCAGTACGCGGTGCGGGCGTGATCGCCCTGCGCCGAGGAGCGCACGATGCCGCCGCAGCGGAGGCATGGCCTGCCCGGACGCCGGTAGACGTGGCGCGGCGGGCGGCGCGCCTCGACCGACGCCCGCATCAGCCGGTGCGCGGCCTCGAGCACGTCTCGCAGCTCGCCGTCCTCGACGTCCTCGAGCCGTCGCCAGGGCGAGACGCGCGCCTCCCAGAGCGCCTCGGCCCGCCAGAGGTTGCCGATGCCGGCCACGAGACGCTGGTCGAGAAGCGCGTCGCCGACCTCGCGCTCCTGCGGCGCCGCCCGCAGCCGGCGGAGCATCGTCTCGTAGTCGGGCGGCTCGCCGAGGATGTCCGGCCCCAGGCGGGGCGCCGCGCGGCCGCCGGCGAACTCGAGCACGGCGCCGTTCCAGAGCACGCCCTCGTGCTCGGCGCCCCGCAGCACGAGCCACGGCTTCCCCCGCCGCGTCGCTCCGCGGGGCTCGACGCGCCAGCGGCCGGTCATCCGCAGGTGGTTGCGCAGGACGAGACCGCCCTCGAAGCGCAGGAGGAGGTTCTTCCCGATCGCCTCCACCCCGTCGAGCCGCCTGCCGTCCAGCCGTTCCACGAGGCCCTTCACCGCGGCCCGCGGGTGCGGCGTCTCCACCTCGACCCGCTGGCCCACGAGCACCTGCAGCCGCTGGGCCGCGCGATGGAGGGAATCCCCTTCGGGCATCCCGGGAAGCCTACGATTGAGGCGTGTCCAAACCGTCTATCGGCGTCCGTTGGTGGCTGGGAGTGGCCTTCGCCGTCGTCGCGGCGACGTCGACGGCGATCGTCGTCTCGCAGTTCTCCGACTCGTCCGAGCACGCGTTCCGCCGCAGCGCCGAGACGTTGGCGCTCGCCGACGCGCGACGCGCGGCGGCACGGGACGCAACGCCGGCCAACCTCGACCGCCTGGCGACGCAGCTGAACGGCAACGTCCGGCTCCGGCTGTTCGGCGCGACCGCCGAGCCGGGGCCGGGCCTCACGCGCGACGCCGTACAGGCTGCGCTCGCCGGCAACGACTTCGTTCGAGGAAGCTCCGACGGAGGGACCTTCGTGGCAGCGATCCCGTACCACGGCGGGACGCTCGTCGCGATCAGCCGGCGGCCCGACGTGGCCGCGGCGATCGACACGGTCAACGGCGAGTCGCTCCGTGCGGGCGTGATCGCCGGCGTGATCGGCGTCGTCGTCGGGCTGCTCCTCGCGCAGCTCATCGCGCTCCGGCTGCGGCGACTCTCGCACGCCGCCGAGGCGCTCGCACACGGCGACTTCGAGACGCCGCTGCGCTACCGGTTCCGCGACGAGTTCGGGATGCTGACCCACAACTTCGAGCGCATGCGCCGTCAGCTGCGACGCTCGTTCCGCCACATCGAGGGCGAGCGCGACCGCCTGCGCTTGCTCCTCGAGCGGCTGCACGAGGGAGTCGTCACGGTCGACCAGGATCTCACCGTGCACTTCGCGAACAACGAGGCGCGCCGCCTGCTCGGCGTCCGTCTCGCCGAGGGCGACCAGCTGCCGGAGCCGTGGGAGAGCTACTCGCTACGCGCCTTCGCCGAGCGCCTGTTCGCGGCGGACGCGTCGCTCGCGCAGGAGCACGTGCGACCCGACCCGGAGCGGGCGCTCGGGCTCGTGGGCATCCCGGCGCAGCCCGAGGGTGACACGGTGCTGATCGTGCTGGACGACCTGACCGAGCAGGAGCGGCGGGAGCTCGCCGAGCGCGAGTTCGTCTCGAACGCCGCGCACGAGCTGCGCACGCCCCTGACGACGATCATCGGCGCGGTCGAGGTGCTGCAGGCCGGGGCGAAGGAAGATCCCGCGGAGCGCGACCGGTTCCTCGCCCACATCGAGCGCGAGTCCGGACGGCTCGCACGCCTCGCCCGCGCGATGCTCACGCTCGCCCGCGCGCACTCCGGACAGGAGCCGCCGCGGGTGGAGGCGGTCGAGCTCGCTCCGCTCATGCGCGAGGTCGCGGCCGGTCTCCGCCCGCATGAGGGCGTGACGATCGCCGTCGAGGTCGCCGACGGGCTCGCGGTCGACGCGAACCGCGACCTGCTCGAGCAGGCGCTCCGGAATCTCGGCGAGAACGCCGCGAAGCACACGGCGCGCGGCTCCGTCGTCCTCCGCGCGTACGGCGCGGGGAAGGCGGTGACCGTGGAGGTGGAAGACTCCGGGCCGGGGATCAGACCCGACGTTCAGCGCCACGTCTTCGACCGCTTCTACCGCGGCGAGCGCGACGCGCACGGCTTCGGTCTCGGCCTCGCGATCGTGCGCGAATCGGTGCGGTCGCTCGGCGGGCGGATCGAGCTGGACTCGTCGCCGGGCGAGGGGACCGTCTTCCGCATCCTCCTTACCGCGGCGCGCGTGCGCGAGGAGGCGCCCGTCGCATGAGTGAGACGATCCTGCTGGTGGACGACGACGCCGGCGTCCGTGACGTCGTCGCGTTCACCCTGCGGCGCGAGGGCTTCGAGGTGGACGAGGAGCGCGACGGGCCGGCCGCGCTCGAGTCGGGCCGCTCGGGGCGGTACTCCCTGGTCGTCCTCGACGTGATGCTGCCCGGGCTCTCCGGAGTCGAGGTCTGCCGGGCGCTGCGGGCGGAGAGCGACGTCCCGATCCTGATGCTGACGGCCCGCGACGCGGAGTCCGACCGCGTGCTCGGCCTCGAGCTCGGCGCGGACGACTACGTGACGAAGCCGTTCTCGAGCGCCGAGCTGCTCAGCCGCGTGCGCGCCATCCTGCGCCGCCGTGAGCTCGATCGCGCGGGCGGCGGCGCGACGGTGCGGAAGCTCGGAGGCCTCCACATCGACCTCGGGCGCCACGAAGTGCTGGTCGACGGCGAGCGCGTCCACCTGACCCTGTCGGAGTTCAAGGTCCTCTCGCTCCTCGCCGAGCAGCCGGAGGCGGTCGTCTCGCGGCGCGAGCTCATGCAGCAT